>JAJYPH010000154.1 GCA_021795575.1 Bacillota bacterium | reverse complement strand
CTCCCTTGGGGGTGACCCTATTGCGAACCCATTCTGGCTTTGGCCGCTCAAGCCATGGCCTCGGTCATCAGCTGGTCCGCCAGC
The DNA here is from genome assembly GCA_021795575.1 of Bacillota bacterium. GTDB lineage: Bacteria > Bacillota > Sulfobacillia > Sulfobacillales > JAIMBI01 > JAJZWV01. Next base: position 8,640 of record JAJYPH010000154.1, on the reverse strand, counting down.
TGCCGACAGAACTCGACCGTGTAGCTCCAGTCTGTCCAGGGCGGGGTCAACGCGCGCCACGCCGAGAGCGTGCGGCTGTTGTGCTCAGGGTCAAAATCGTACGGCCGGGGCTCGGCCAGCTGCTTCATCAACTGCCGGCGAGTGGTTTCACCACCTGGGCGCTGGGGGTAGAGGTCGTCCAATGGCCGCATGGCGGTCATGAAATCCGCACCCAGTCCGGCGGCGAGCGCCGCGAAGTCCAGGAAGTCGCGCAACGCGTTCCGGGTCACCACCAGCCATCCTTTGACTCTTGTCATTTCTGCGTGAGTCGGCACCACGATTCCCGAAATCGTCGTCGTCTCCAGCGGCGCCGCCCGGCGCAACTGGCGGAGGCCAACGTCCACCCCTTCGAAATGGCCCAGAATCAGAACCGGCGGCCGGACCCGGGACGTGTTCCACCCCGCCAGCGTTTCCAACTGGGCCAGCACGTCGCCGAAGTGGCGCCGCAAGTCGACCAGGACAGAATCCACGTCAAACGAGACGCGATGGTGGACGTGGAGCGCTGCAGCGGTTCCGCCCACCAGCACACATTCGGGAAAGTGCGCTTGGATCAGACGCTGGGTCGCCAGCACGCGTTCCCAGTCAGCGTCCACCACGGCTAGCCTCCTTACTACCGTTCCAGAGCCATGTCGGTCAGGGTCATGCAGGGCGACCCATCATCTGACGGCGTCGGGGAGTGCTCCACCAACGCCGACCGGTCCCTGCTGTCCCGCTCTTGATAAGATAATCCCAGTTGCGGACTGCTTCAATCCTGTTCTGGGGGGCACGAGGACGGCAAGGCCCGATGCCATTTGACACCATGGCCAGCGGTGCGTACCATAGCGGCAACGCGTGTGCACGGCGCCGCGTGGTCGACAAAGTGGCGATGAAGGGCCTGAGCGGCCATCCGATTGACAGCGAGCCGGCGGTGGGTGCAAGCCGGTACGGAGACCCGCGTTCCAGCCTGGAGTTCCGCGTAGTGGCGGCGGGTCAGCCCGATAGCGCTGGCAGAGTAAAAGCAGGGTGGCACCACGGGCGCAAGCTCGTCCCTCGGGGACGGGCTTTTTTTGATCTCACGCCGATGACGGGGAGTGAAAGGAGCACACATGCTGGACATGCACATCCTGCGCCACGACCCGGACCGGGTGCGGGACGGATACCGGGTGAAGCGGGTGGATCCCCCGTGGGAGCGGGTCGTGGAGTTGGACCGGCAGCACCGGGAGCTGCTGCAGACCCTGGAGGCCAAAAAGGCGGAGCGCAACCGCGCCACCGAGGAGGTGGCTCGGCTGCGCCGGGCGAAGGACCCCGCGGCCGACGCCATCATCGGGGACATGCGCCGCCTGGGCGAGGAAATTCGGACACTGGAAGAGCAGTATCGGCCGGTGGTCGAAGAGTTGGACCGGCTGGTGTGGGAGCTTCCCAACTTGCCGGACCCGAGCGTGCCCGAGGGCGCCGGCGAGTCGGAGAACCCCGAAGTGGCGATCTGGGGCACGCCGCGCACGGACTCCCCGGACGTCACGCCCCACTGGGACCAGGGCGTGGCACTGGGCATTTTGGATTTCGAGCGGGCGCAGAAGTTGGCAGGCGCACGCTTTGTGGTGTTAAAGGGGTTTGGCGCCCAGCTGTCGCGGGGGCTCGTCCACTTCATGCTGGCGGAGGCCGAGCGGGCGGGCTACGAAGAGGTGGCCCCCCCGCTCCTGGCTCTGGCGGACACTCTCTACGGGAGCGGCCAGTTTCCGAAGTTCGTGGAGGACGTGTTTCGGGTGAGCCCCCACGACCTGTATTTGATTCCTACGGCGGAAGTGCCGCTGGTGAACCTCCGCCGCGACGAAATTCTGGACGCGGACGAGCTCCCCTTGCACTACACGGCGCACACCGCCAGCTTTCGCTCCGAGGCGGGTGCGGCCGGCCGAGACACCCGGGGCCTCATTCGCCGCCATCAGTTTGACAAGGTGGAGCTGGTGGCCGTGGCGCGGTCGGAAGAGGGGTGCGCGGAGCTGGAGGCCATGCGGAGGCAGTCGGCGCGGCTGTTGGAGCAGTTGGAGCTCCCGTACCGCACGGTGGAGCACTGTGGCGGGGATTTGGGGTTTGGGCATGCCAAGTCCTACGACCATGAGGTGTGGATGCCCAGCTACGGTCGCTACGTGGAAATCAGCTCGGTGAGCCTCATGGGGGACTTTCAGGCGCGGCGCGCCAAGATGCGGTGGCGCGAGCGCGGCCAGCACACCACCGAGTTTCCCGTCACCCTAAACGGCAGTGCCCTGGCCGTGGGTCGCACCATGGCGGCCATCATGGAGAACCACCAAACCGCGGACGGCGGGTTTCGCCTGCCCGCCGTCCTGAGGCCGTTCGTCGGGGGCCGTGCGGCGTTTCCCTGATCCTCAGGGGGCCACGACGGCAAACAGGGGGTCGTCTTCGTTGATGGCCAGCGACGTGGCGTGGAATAGGACGCGGCCGTCGTGCGGCACCGCGATGCGGTCCCGCACGTCGCCAAACTCATCGGTCAGGATGGCGCCGGGCTCCCCGGCCCGGACCGCCTGGCCCACGCGCACCTGCGGATGCTGCAGCCCTGCGCGCGGAGAGCGCACCCAAAGATTTTGGGTGTAGGTCGTGGTCTCAAACACCTGGGCTGGCTCTGGGACGAGGCCCAGCGCTCGGCACACGTTGTGGAGTCCCGCGACGTGCCGGGCCACGTCCGCCGGCTCCAGCTGGCCCATCTGGCCGCTCTCCGCCAGGATGGCGGCGATGCCGGCGCGGGTGGCGGCCTGGTACGTGCCCCCCGCGATGGCGGGTGATTCCACCAGCACCGGAATGCCGTACGCCTGGGCCATGCGCCGTGCGGTTTGGGCCACGGGGGCTGGGCCATCGGGGGAATAAATCACAAAGGGCCACAGCGCCTCGTGCAAATCGCCGCTGTGCAGATCCACCCAATGCTGGGCCGTCGCGGCCACGCGCATCACGGCGTGGGCCAGGCGTTCGGCCAACGAGCCGTCGGGGCGCCCGGGAAACACGCGGTTGACGTTCAGGCCGTCCTCGGGCACCACGTACTGCCGCTTCGCATAAAACGCCGGCCGGTTCACCAGCGCCAAGATGGTCACCTCGCCGCACAGCGCGGCCGGATCCAGCGCATTGGCGAACTGTAGGGCCGCCTCAATACCGCAGTACTCGCCGCCATGCACCCCGGCGGTCACCAGGAGGGCCGGGCCCGGCTCGACGCCCGTTACGCGGGTGACGGGGATGCCTCCGGGGAGTCCGGGCACCAAAAGACGCCCTCGCAGCCGTGTGCCGCGGGGCTGTTCGTCCGTCGGATGCCATGCGGTCTCGCTCATCGTGCCGCCTCGCCTCCCTGTCGCCCGCTTCCCCATAATCCTCCATGAGCCGCTGCTCGGCCCGACGCGTCTGGCGCCATTGTAGCGCCGATGGACCCCCCGCGACGCGCCTACGCCCGCTTGTGTACAGTGAAGGCCAGGAGGGGCAGCCATGAGCGACGCGAGCCAGCGGCGGGACCGGGCGCTGGGATGCTGGTGGGGACAGATGGCGGGCGATGCCTTGGGCAGCATGGTCGAGTTTTCCGATCCCCAGGAGTTGGCCCAGCGATACCCCCAGGGGTTGAAGAACATGGACCGAAGCCCCGTGTGGGGGACGGCCGCCGGCCAGCTCACCGATGACACGGAGATGGCCATTGAGCTGTTGGATGCCCTCCCCGCGGAGGGGGACGGCGTCGATTGGGACCGGGTGGCGCACGGATACGTGCTTTGGTATGCGTCACACCCGTTCGACACCGGCAACACCATCCGGTCGGTTCTGAGGGGCCCGGCCCAGCGGGCGCCCGTCGAGGGACTGGCCGAGGTGCTGCGCCAGCGGACGGGGCTGTCCAGCCAGGCCAACGGCGCCCTGATGCGTGAAAGTCCGCTCGGGATCTGGGGGGCCGGGCTCGCGCCCGCGGATCTGGGGGCCCTGGCTCGGGAGGACGCGCGCCTGACGCATCCGCATCCGGTGTGCCTGGACGCCTCGGCCCTTTACGTCGCCACGCTGGGCCACGTCATCCAGCACGGCGGCACCGGCCAGGACGCCTACCGGTTTGCGCACACCTACCAGCGCGAGCACGGCAGTGAGGCCGCGGTGATGCGCTGCCTCGAGCAGGCCGCTGACGAGGCTCCGCCCATCTCGCTCCACACGGGCTACGTCCTGACGGCGCTCCACAATGCGTTTTTTCAGGCGTGGCATGCGGCCGACAGCGAAGCGGCCATCACGGCCACCGTCATGCTGGGCGGGGACACCGACACCAATGCCGCCATCGCGGGGGCGCTGGCCGGTGCGGTGCACGGTGAAGCGGCCATTCCCCTCCGCTGGCGTCAGACGCTCCGGGCGTGCCACTTTGGCGGCCCAACCGCGCGTCCCGACCGCTATCGGCCCGCAAACGCACTCGCGGCCGGGGTCGCGCTCGTGAACGCCCGAATTAAGCCCTAGTCGCGGCGGGGCCGAAACGACACCGGCCGGGGACGGTTCGAGTCGGCCGCGGTCGATTACCAGGCGCCGAAGGGGTCGAAAGGGAGGAAGGACTCGCTCATGGAGGCAGCGGTGCGTCCCGTCCGAGGGCGTGAGGAACTGGAACAGTGCTTTGATCTGTGGGGCAGCGTCTTTGGCGAGGGCCGGGGGTTTTTTCAAAGTCGGCTGGAGGGGGATCGCACCTATGACCCCGCCACCACCTGGGTGGCGGTGGTGGCGGGAGAGGTCGTGAGCGCGGCGCAGATTTTTCCCTTTGACGCGCGCTGGGGTTTCACCACGCTCGCGGTGGCGGGCATTGGAAGCGTGGCCACGCGACCGAGCCATCGCGGTCAGGGGCTGGCGCTGGCGGTGTTAAGCGCGCAGCGCGCCTGGATGGCCGAACAGGGCTTCCCGCTGGCCCTCCTGTTTGCGCGAGAACGGGCGATTCCGCTTTATGAGCGGGCGGGCTACGTGCGTCTGCCGTTTGGCACCACGGTGGCGTGGGCGCCGGACGCCCTGGTGACTCGGAGCCGGTACACCGTGCGCCGCGTGCAGCCGGCGGACTGGACAGGCATCCGGAGTATCTATGACGCCCAGACGGCCCCGCTGGGCCATGTCCGCTCCGATGCGTTTTGGACGGACGCGATCCGGTGGACCAAGCAGGCGGAACCAGGCGGAGCGTGGCTGGTGGCCGAGCAAGCCGGCCGACTGGCCGGCTACTTCTTCGGCCGGATCCCCGAGGCTGGGGGGGCAGAGAGCGGACCCACCGCCGAGGGTCGTCTGATTCGCCGATGGGAGGTGGTGTCCCATCGGGATCATCCCGGCGCGGCCGAAGCCCTGGTGGACCACGCCCACCGGCAGATGGGGGCGCCGGGCGGGGTGCCGTTGTCTCTGCCCGCGGGGCATGTGCTGGCAGCAGGGCGATCGGTGAGCCCGGGGCGCCACCGGGGGATGTGGTCGCTGGTCAGTGCGCCGGCCCTATTGCGTGCCATGCGCCCCGTGCTGGTGCGGCGAGCGGAGGACGCGGGCGTGCCGGCGCTCACCTGGAGCGAGCGGCCAGACGGTGTGCGCCTGGCGTGGGCGGGTGGGGAACGCCTGCTCGCGGGCCGGGATTTATTGGAGGCCGTAATCTTGGGACGGGCTGACGACCCGTGGCTGGGCGCCCTGTTTCCTCGGGCCACGCCGTTTCTGTGGAGCCTGGATCAGTTTTGACGGGCCGGCCCGGGGCGCTGGGACCCAGGAGCCGGCTGACGGGGGCGCCGCGGCGCCATGCCGCCCAACAGGGCGAAGATGCAGCCAAAGAGCGCCATCTCCAGCGCGTCGTTGACTACATAGGTGGCCAAGGCGGGGTGCAGGACCGCGGCCACCAGCTGCGCGTGGGAACTCACGGTGGCGCTGGCTTTGCCGTGCAGATGCTGGTATGTTTGCCACATCACGCGAATCAAGGTCGACTTGCCGGGGATGACCACAGCAGCCACGTAGCTGGCCAGCCCTGCGACCAGGCCGTACACGAGCCCCGCCCACAACCCCACGATGAGGGGATGGTGGCCGCGGCGCCGCGCGATGCCGCCCGCCAGCGCAAACAAGCCCAACGGGATGACGTCCAACAAGACGTTCCACCACACACTGCCGTCAAGCGTGGTGGCCACCTTGAACCCAATCGACAGGTCCAGCGCTGCGAGAGCAATGCCCAGCGTGCTGAACAGCAGTCCCAATCGTATGCCGGTCCGCGTTCCGGTCCACATGCGCCTCGCCTCCCTCGCCCGCGGCGCCGCCCCGGTCGTGCGGATCGTCGTGCCATTTTCGTACGATCCTATCATGTTTCGCCGCCGCGCCGCCGCACCATCGCATCGGCGCCGCCGGAGCCGGTCGCCTGCACGCGGTAGAATGACCTGAACGCACGCCGATAGGATCGCTCGGCTCCTGGCGGCCTCTTAGGCGCGGTAGGGGCGGCCGATGCGGCAGATTAAGGAGGGCTCGTCATCAGGGACAGCAAGGGCGAGACAGGGGGGGATTCAGGCTGCCAGCCGACGGTCGCCTTCTGCGGCTGGTACACGGAACTGGCCCTGTGGGCGGCCGGACGCCGCGTGCTGTGGGTAGGAGCCGACGCCGCATGGCCGTTGCATCTGCTGGCCGCCCTGGGGGCGAACGTCACCGTCGTCGACGATCGGCCGGCGGCGCTGGCGGATGCGGCGCAGCGCGTGCCCCGCACGGACGTGGCCTTTGAACTGGCGTCGCCCATGGTGCTGCCTTGCCCGTCGGCGCATTTTGCGGCCGTGGTGATTGCGCGCCGGTCCCCGGAGGTTTCCCGGCCCGAGGCCCGGCGCGAATTCGCGCGGGTGCTGAGGCCGGGGGCCCGGCTGGTGTGGTGGGGCGCCGCGTGTCCGGCGGACCCCGTGGTTCCCGGCTGGGCCCATCGCACCGACGGGCCGGCGGGGCCGACCGCGTGGACCCTCATGACCGAAGCCCCACTGTCCGCGCCGTACTGGCCTCCGTCTGATGCGGCGCCGCCCGCCGCCCTGGACCGGATGGCCCGGGAGCTGGCGGCGCGCACGGCGGCGTGGCAGGTGTTAAACCAGAAGGCTCGTCGGCTCCAGCGCGACAACGAGATCTTGGCCGCCACCGCGGTGCGCGTGGGGGTACTGGAAAGCGAGCGCGAGCGGCTCGTGGACGCCCAGCGCACCCTTCGGGGCGTGGCGCGGCGGATCGACGAGGCGGTGGCGGAGGCCGCGCGACTGGCGGCCGAGGCTGACGCGTGGCGGGCCCGGTACGAGGCCGTGGAGGCCGAGAACCGTGCCGTGTGGACGGAACATCACACGCTGGCGGCGCGCTCAGAGCGTCTCGCCGTGATCGAGGCGTCGCGGGCCTGGGCGCTGACCGCCCGCTATTGGTGGGCCCTGGACCACTCCCCGGCGCGCGGCGTGCTTCGTGCGGGTCGGCGCGTGGTGCTGGCGGCCACTGGGCGGTCGCGCCGCCGCGGCGGGCCGGATCCCCGGTGAACCTATGGCTGGCCACGTCCGAGTTTCCCCCCGAGGGGGTGGGGGACATTGGCACGTACGCCGCGCGCACGGTCGCCGCCTGGATCCGTGCCGGCCATGACGTGTCGGTGTTCTTGCGCGACGACGCGCTGCCGGGCCGGTCCCGTGACCTCATCGTGGACGAGCCCTCCCCGCACCTCGCCGTGGTCCGGTACGGCCCGCATTATGCGGTCGATGCCCGCCGGCGGCTCGACGGCGCCGCCCTCGTGAGCTGGCAGTGCGCCGAAGCGCTGGCGGAACACGGTCACGAGGTTGGGGGCCCAGACGTGTTGGAGGTTACGGACCGCCACGGGCTGGGATACTTTACGCTGATGCGCCAGCGCACGTTGGATCCTCGGCTCGCGGGCTTTCCGGTGGTGGTGGCGGTGCAAGCGCCCCAGTGGCTGGTGGACCCCATCGACGAAGCGCCGGTGTACCGGCTGCCGGGATACTGGACGGGGGAGATGGAGCGCGCCGTCGTGGCGGCCGCGGACGGCGTGCTCCTTCCCAGCGCGTACTGGGCGGAGCGGCTCGCCTCTGCGCTGGGGGACGTGCCGCGTCTCGTGGTGATGCCCCCGCTCGCCGCCCCCGAGGGCGGAGACGGCCCGCCCCCGGCGCCTGGCGGTCCGGTCGTCGTGGTGGGCCCGCTGGGACGCGCGGCCGGGAGCCTCGAGCTGTTTTCGGCTATGAAGATGCTGTGGGAGTCGGGGTGCCGCACGCCACTGGACGTGGTGGGCGGCTCGGCATGGTACCACCCTCAGCAGCAAAGCATGCAGGCGTATCTGACCCGGGCGTATGCGCCGTTCGTGGTCCGCGGGCTGATTCGGTTCCACCGCGACGGGCCGCCGGCCGCCCCCATGACCGTCGTCCGGGCCGCGCGCGTGGTGGTGGTGCCGTCGCTGGCGGAGACTTCTCCGTATCCGGTCCTGGAGGCCATGGCCCGCGGCCAAGTGGTGGTGGCGTCCGACGCCGGCGTTGCCCGCGACGTCATTCGCCCCGGTGAGAATGGGATGCTGGTGCCGGCGGGCGACGCGCCGAAGCTCGCGGCCGGCATCCGCGCGGCCCTGGCCCTGTCGCCGGAACGGCGCGCGGCGATGGGCCAGGCGGCGCAGGGCAC
>JAJYPH010000153.1 GCA_021795575.1 Bacillota bacterium | reverse complement strand
AGTCGTAAAGCCTGTGGATACCGGGACAAGTGCCTCGTCCGCGTGCTACTCGGGGCTTGGGGCCCGGGACAACCGGTGGATGGTCATCCCCCGCGTCCGCCCCGATCGTGGACAAGCGCGCGGGATCGCTCCCGATTGGGGACAACCGCCGGGTTGTCCCCAAGTTGATCCCCGCTTGTCCCCTGCTCATCCCAAGCTTGTCCCCCTCGGTCAGTCGTCACGACAGGTTAGCGACTCTTGACGCGTCGCTCGATTTCTTCCAGCACCTGAACCAAATGGGGGTCTCGCGCCTGGTCCTGCGTGATTTTGTCAAACGCGTGCATGACGGTGGTGTGGTCCCGACCGCCAAACTCGTCTCCGATTTTCGGCAGGCTGGCATCCGTCAGCTGGCGCGCCAGGTACATGGCCACCTGGCGGGGAAACGCGATGGCGCGCGTGCGGCGCCGTGCCTTGAAGTCGTCCAGCTTCAGGTCGTAATGGCGGGCGACCTCTTCCTGAATGGCGCGAATCGTGACCGGCCGGGGATGGTTCAGCGCCACCACGTTTTTTAAGGCTTCGTACGCCAGCTCCAGCGTCAGCGGGGCGCGTTTGACCGACGCGTAGGCGATGACCCGAATCAGGGCCCCCTCCAGCTCGCGAATGTTGGTGTCGACCCGCGAGGCGATGAACTGCAGCACCTCGGAAGTGGCGGTGAGGCCGTCCAACTGCGCCTTCTTGGCCAGAATCGCCACCCGGGTCTCCATGTCAGGCATCTGAATGTCCGACAGCATCCCCCATTCAAAGCGGGAGCGCAGGCGGTCCTCCAGCGTGGGGATGTCCTTGGGGGGACGGTCGGAGGAAATGACGATCTGCTTCCGGGATCCGTGCAACGCCTCGAACGTATGAAAAAATTCCTCTTGGGTGCGTTCTTTTCCGGCCACAAACTGGATGTCGTCAATTAACAGCACGTCGACGTCCCGATACCGCTCGCGAAACTGCACCATGCGGTTGTCCTGCAGGGCGGTCACCATCTCATTGGTGAAGGTTTCCGCCGACACGTAGAGTACGCGCAGGTTGGCGTTAACCGACAGCACGCGGTGGCCAATCGCATGCATCAGATGGGTCTTGCCGAGACCCACCCCCCCGTAGATAAAGAGAGGATTGTAGGCCCGGCCCGGCATGTCGGCCACGGCCACGCAGGTGGCCTGGGCAAACTGATTGGAGTTGCCGATGACAAACGAGTCGAAGGTGTACTTCGGGTTGAGCCGCCGGGCATAATCGCTGACGCGGGGCGGCGGCACCGGGGCGTTCGCCGCGAGCGGAGTCCCCGGCAGAGAGGCCATTCCCCCCAGTCCGTCCGGGGGCGACGTCAGTCGCAACCCCACCGGGATGCCCGCGACGTCCTGGAGCGATGCGCGAATGACGTTGCCGTAGCGGGTTTCCACCCAATGACGGGTGAAGTCATTCGGGACGGTCAGCTCCAGGACCCCATCCTCGAACGACAGGGGCTCCACCTCCTTGATCCAGGAGGCGAACGTGGGGGCCTTGATTTCGCGTTGCAGTCGATCGGAAACCTCAGTCCACAGCGTGTCCAGTGCCACGGCCATCTACAAGAGCCCCCCCGGGGTAATTCACAACGAGCCCACCGCGTTATCCACAAGCTTATGCACAAAATGTTGATATCTGCCCGGAAAACACGGACCCTCCTCGCCACGTCGCGAGGACGCCCGAGAAGGTAGGGTCATGATAGCAGATCACCTGGGGGGTCGAAACGCTGTGTGCGCGATTTGCCGAACGACTTTTTGCGCCCGAAAACGGGCGCGATGCGCGGTCCGGCGCCGCCTTACGGGGCGGGCCGGATCGCAATGGTGCGCACGTCTGTGTAAAATTCGCGGGCGGCCTGGCCCTGTTCGCGGGAATGGGAGCTGGAGGCTTTGGTGCCGCCAAACGGCGCGTCGTATTCGACGCCCGCGGTCTCTTCGTTGACGCGCACCAAACCCGCGTCCAGCCGGTCCACGACCGAGAGCGCCGCGCCCAAATCGCGGGTGAAGACCGACGCCGACAGGCCATAGCGCACCCCGTTGGCTATGGCCAGCGCCTCGTCGAGATGGGTGGCGTCCAGCACGGCGATGGCGGGTCCAAAAATTTCTTCCTGAGCGATGGGGGTGGAGGGGCTGACGTGGTCGAACAGCGTCGGCTGCACGTACCAGCCGTCCCGCAAACTCCCTCCTCCCCGCCGGCCGCCGCGCACCAGGCGTGCCCCGTCAGGCGTCCCGGTCGCCAACAGGTCCAAGGCATGCGTCATCTGGCGCTCGGATGCCAGAGGGCCCACGTAGGTGCCCGCATCCAGGGGGTCGCCGACCGTGAGGGCGGCCAAGCGCGCATCCAGCGCCTCCACTAGGCGGTCCCGGATGCCCGGCAGTGCAATGACACGGCTGGTGGCGGTGCACTTTTGGCCCGCCGAGCGCATGGCACCGGAGACGATGGCCTCCACGGCGCCCGACAGATTCGCGTCATCCAACACGAGGGCGGGGTTCTTTCCGCCCATCTCCAATTGAAACTTGGCGCCGTGGCCCAGCGCCGCGGCGGCCACGGCTTGGCCGGCGCCCGTCGAGCCGGTAAAGCTCACGGCGGCCACCCCCGGATGGGCAGAGAGCGCCGCCCCCACCACCGGACCTTCGCCCAGCACCAGGTTCAGGACACCGGGTCCCAGCACGGCTCCCAAGAGCCGCGCCAATCGATACGCGGCGAGCGACGCAATCTCGGCGGGCTTCCACACGACCGTGTTGCCGTAGGCCAGCGCCGGCGCCATCTTCCACACCGGTATGGCCGCCGGAAAATTCCACGGCGTGATGAGCCCCACCACCCCGACCGGCACGCGGCGGGTGTACTGCAGCGTGTCGGCGCGCGCGGCGGGGATGACCTCGCCCACCGCTCGGGCGCCGTCACCCGCGTAGTACCGCAGGATGGCCACGGCCCGCGCCACTTCGCCGCGCATTTCCCCCACGGGCTTGCCCATCTCCCACGACGCCAGCCGCGCGAGCCCGTCGGCGTCGGCCGCCACCGCGTCGGCCGCGCGGTACAGGGTGTCCCCGCGCGCCATCGCGCCCATCTGGCGCCAGCCGGCTCCGGCCCGAGTGGCCGCGGCCACCGCTTGGTCCACCTCCCCGGCCGTGCCCCAGGCCACGAGCCCCACGCGTTCGTGACGGTTGCGCGGGCTCATGACCGCGGTGCTGGGGGAGCCCCCTTCCTCCCCGCCAATGATGTGGCGGGCAGTGGTGTCCCCGTCCAGGGGCATGGCTGATGTCGTCATTGATTCCCCTCCTTGACCTGCTTGACGTGGACGTGACGGTGGGCCACGTCGGCTGGCCAGGCTCTCCGGTGAACGGTCCCACGCACCGGTGCCAAAAGGACAGACCTTTAGAGGAGTATATCACGCGCAGATTCGTGCAGCCGCAGCCCGCTAGGCGGCGTCCCGCGCCGTCGGCGGTCCTGGGCCAGCCTCTCGCCGGACTGCTCCCGAGCAGGCGGCCATGCTGCCCGTGCCCGCGCGATGGGCGGCGGCGATGTCCGTGGGCTGGTCGCCGCTGTTCATGCCGGCGGCCGGCGGCACGGTGAACAGGGTAGTCGCGGACCACAGGGGATCCTGAGCCCCCGTCCACCCCTCGGGGTCGTCCTGGGAGACGACCTCGGTGAAGCACTTGAGGAGGTGGAGGTCCAGTTCACGACGGGCATAGTTCCGCCCTTTCGTCGTGACCCTACCGAGCGGATGCCGCGCCCCGGGGATGCGGCCCGTTCGATCGGTTCGAAGAACACCGGGACGCGGTGGAACCCAGACTCCCGGCGGTACTCACCGTGGGGGCCCGCTTCGGCCGTCACCGGCCCGCCGCTTATCGATAGCGCTTGGATGGAGCCGTACACGAATCGCAGGCTGGCCTCAAGCGCGCTCGCCATCTCCGGAGCGGTCAGGGCGTGGCCGCGACAGCCCAAGCGCCAGCACCGGGGAGCATCCGGTCCAGAAGCCATCGTCGGATCGCCTCCGCGTCAAGCGTTTCGCGCCCGACGGCGTCGAGCGGCCGGAGCGTGTACCGTCGCCGGACGGTTGCGGCAGAAAGGGCCCAGCCAGGCAAGCACCGCTCCCGCGGCGGCGGATCAGCGCAGCAGGGCTTCCAGCGCGCGGCGGACATCATCTTCCAGCGGCTGGTCGCCCGGGATCGTGCCCAGCACCTGTTCCGCCACCGCGCACGCGCTCACAATGCGACTCACTTTCTTCACCGCGCCTTCAGCGGCCGCCAGCTGCGTCAGCACATCGGCGCACGGCTCGCTGCGGGCCACCATGGCCTCAATGCCCTTGATCTGACCAGCCAACAGCCGCAGTCGGCGGGTGACGTCGTCTTTGTCCCAGTACCAGGCGCGTTCCGCAATCGTGCGCGCCGTCTCCTCCGCCACAGGCTGCCTCTTTTCTCCCCCGGCTGGTTGGTCCCGTCATGGGGCCGGCGGGCTTTAATCCATGCGCTTCGTACACATCATAAGGGATCAGCGTGTTTAATGGTAAGGAGCCGGGTTTGGGCCAGCGGTCGTTGGCCTAACCTTAGACCTATTTGTTATGCTGTAGATGCCCGGGGGGGTGTGTCGTGCCGCAGGAATGGACCGAGGGGGTTCAGGTGTCGGATCGCCGGCGGGGATCGGACCGGGTGGCGCAGCAGATTCAAGATGCTGTGGCCACCGGGGCCCTCATCGTCGGGGAGCGCCTGCCCAACGAGCGCGAGCTGAGCCGGTTGTTTGGCGTGAGCCGCGCCACGATTCGCGAGGCGGTGCGGCGCCTGGAGACGGAGGGCATGGTAAAGGTGCGCCGCGGTGTGAGCGGGGGGACATTTGTGTCACAGCCGGATCCCGGACGGCTGGGCCTGGCGCTCTTGGCCCTCATTCGGTTTGGGGAAGCGACCGCCCGCGACTTCACCGAGTTTCGAGCCGGGTTTGAGCCGGAAACCGCCTGGTGGGCGGCCGAGCGGGCCGACGCGGCGGACCGGCAGCGGCTTAGTGCGCTGGCGGAGGATGTGATGGCGCGCGCCCGCGTGGAGGACCTGTCCTGGCCGGAGTTTGCGGAAGGGGACATTCGCTTTCACGAAGCGCTGGCGGACGCCAGCAAGAACCCGATTCGGGTAGCCGTCATGCTGGCCGTGCACGAGGCGTTCCGCCAGTCCTCGGCCACCATTGTGCGGCACGACTCCAGCGCATGGCGGATCGACCAGGCGCAGCAGTTGGCGGCGGTGGCGGCGGCCGTGGCGGCGGCCGACGCGGACGAGGCGCGCCGGTGCATGGCCGTGCACGTGCAGGTCAATGCGGCGGCGGTCCAGGCGATAGTGGAATCCGACGGCCCGGGCGGGCCGGCGGACGGGAACGCGGCGAAGAAACGGGATAAAGGAGTCGGTCAACATGGGTGAGAGAGGCGCGCCAAAGTTCCCCGGCATCTACGTGGCCATCGTGACGCCGATGACGGCGGCGGGGGAGCCGGACTACGGACGGCTCACGGAGCATGCGCAGTGGCTCCTGGCCGAAGGGGTGGACGGGTTGGTGGTTTCGGGGACGTGTGGCGAATATGCTTCGCTGGACACCGACGAGCGCGAGCGGGTGGTGGAGACGGTGTTGGCCGCCGCCGGGACCCATCCGGTCATCGTGGGAGTCGCGGCGCCCGCCACGCGGGCGGTGGTGCACTGGGCCACGCATGCCAAAGCGCACGGAGCGCGCGCGCTCATGGCGCTGCCGCCGCTCCTGTACCGGCCCACCGCGGAGGAAGTCGAGGCGCACTTTGCCGCCATTAATGCGGTGGGCCTCCCGATCATCGCGTACAACAACACGCACGACACGCCGGTGGACCTGACTCCCGAGGTGTTCGCCTCGCTGGCCCACCTGAAGAACCTGGTGGCGGTCAAAGAGTTTTCCGGCGACGTGCGGCGCATCTCGGCGCTGATCGCACAGACGGAGCTGGAAGTGCTGGGCGGCGCCGACGATCTGGTTTTGGAAAGCTTGCTGATGGGCGCGACCGGGTGGATCGCCGGTCTGACCAACGTGATTCCCCGCGAGTCGGTGCACCTGTACCACCTGGCACGGGCTGGTCGGCTGGAAGCCGCGCGAGACTTGTACCGCACGCTCCTGCCGCTCCTGCGCTACGACTCCACGCCGCTCTTGGTCCAGGCCATCAAGTTTGGCCTGGCCGAGCGAGGTCACGACATGGGGGGGACCCGGCCGCCGCGCCTGCCGCTGGCGCCCGTCCACCAAACGGCGATTCGGGCCGCCCTGGCCGCGCTGCCGGCGGAGTGACCGGCCGCGCCCCCCGGGTGGTGGTGGTGGGCGCCGGCGTCATCGGCGCCGCCATCACCTTTGTGCTGAGCCGGGCCGGGGTGCCGGCGACGCTCGTGGACCGCGGCCCGTTGGGCGGCGGGACGTCGAGCCGGTGCGACGGCAACGTGCTGGTCATCGACAAGGACCCGGGCTATCAGGGGGCGCTGGCGCGCCTGTCTCAGGATTTGCTGCACGCCTGGGCGGGCGACCTCGGCGACATCGAGTACCGGCGGCCCGGAAGCTATCTGGCGCTCGCGGGCGACGACGAGGTGGAGCCGGCGCGCGCCTGGGTGGCCGACCAGCGTCGCGAGGGGTTGGACTTCAGTTATCTTGATGCGGCGGCTACGCACCGGGTGATGCCGGATTTGGCAGCGGATGTGCCCGGCAGTGTGTACTCGCCCACCGACAGTACGCTGAATCCCCTGGCGTACGTGGCGGCGCTGGTGGCGAAGAGCCGGCAGGCGGGCGCAGAGACGCGCCCGCATGCCCCGGTGGCCGCCGTCGCCACCGGTGGGGGCCGGGCCACCGGGGTGCACTTCGAGGACGGCTCCACCCTGGCCGCCGACGTGGTCGTGGTGGCGGCGGGGGTGTGGACCCCCAGCTTGTTGGAGCCGTTGGGAGTGGCGGTGCCCATTCGGCCTCGGCGCGGGCACTTGGTGGTGAGCACCAAGGGGCCGCGGTTCGGCGACGTGAAGGTGATGGAGTTTGGCTACCTGATGGCGAAGTTTGGCCGTGAGCGGGTGGTGCCGGCCGACGTGGACCGCTACGGGGTGGCGCTGGTGTACGAGCCTACCCGCGCCGGCAACTTTATTTTGGGCAGCAGTCGAGAATTTGTGGGGTTTGACACGACGCCCGACCCCGACGTGCTGCGGGCGATTGTGCGGCGTGCGCTCCGGTTTTATCCGGCCATGGCGGAGGCCACCGTGCTGCGCGGGTTTGCCGGGCTTAGACCCTGGACGCCGGACCATCTGCCGGTGGTCGGCTGGGTGCCCTCGGTCCCCGGCCTGCTGGTGGCCGCGGGCCACGAGGGAGACGGCATCGGTTTGGCGGCCGTGACGGGCAAGCTGGTGGCCGACCTGGTTCTGGAACAACCCCCGCCGCTGGCGATGAGTCCGCTGGCGGTGGACCGGTTCGCCACAGAAGTGTTATAGGAGGCTTCACAGGAGGCTTCACAGGAGGCTTCACAGGAGGCGTCATTGTGCGACCAGACGCGGAAGTAGGCGGTGCCGACCGCGACCCGGTGGTTTGCCGCTGTGAGGCCGTGCGCGTTCGCGATCTGCTGATGGCCCAGGATGCCTGGGCCATTGACAGCCTGCGGCAGTTGAAGCTGTTGACCCGCGCGGGCATGGGGCTTTGCCAGGGCCGCGTGTGCGGCCCGGTGCTGGAGGCGCTGGCGCGCGCCTGGGGATGGGATCCTGCGGGCGCCCTGGCGTCCCGTCCACCCGCCCGGCCGTGGACCATGCAGGCGGCGCTGGCCGCGGGCCAGCAGGACGGGGGGCAGCATGAGGAAGGTTGAGGATGTGCGCTTTTGGCTCGACGGCGCGGAGCGGCGTGGTCCCGTCGGCGTCCCGGTGGGCTTTGTGCTGTTCGCCCAGGGGGAGCGGGTGCTGGGCTGGAACGAGGCCACAGGCGCGGCGCGGGGCTTGTACTGCGGCATTGGACACTGCTTTGAGTGCCGCGTCACGATTGACGGGGTCCGGGATCAGCGGGCCTGCCTGGTGCCGCTCACCGCGGAGATGCACATCGCTCGGCAAACGCCGCCACGGCCGCTGACGTTCGAGGACGCGCCATGAGCCCCGCCGCATACGACGCGGTGGTGGTGGGGGCGGGGCCCGCCGGGCTGGCGGCCGCCGGGACCCTCACGACGGGGGGCCATTCGGTGCTGCTGGTGGACGAGGCGCCCGTGCCGGGCGGGCGCCTTCGGGCGCAGTGGTACCGGCTGGGGTCGACGGTGTGGGACGGCGCCCAGGAAGTGCGGCGCCTCGTGGACGGGATGGGTGGGGGCGCCACGTGGCGGCTCGGGACCTCCGCGCAGGCCCTCTCCGGGTCCGCGGGGGACGGGTTTTCGGTAGACCTGGGACACGAGACCGCCCGGGCCCGCACCGTGCTGATTGCGACGGGCGCCACCGAAGTGCCGCTGCCGATGCCGGGCTGGACCCTGCCCGGCGTGCTGGCGGTGGGGGCCGCTCAAACCTTGTGGCGGGGATGGCACATTCCGCCGGGCACCCGCGGCGTGATCGTGGGCACCAACCCGTTGGGATTCGCGGTGGCGCAGGAGCTGGCCGACGCGGACTTGGCGTCGCTGGCCGTGGTGATGCCGCCCGGCGGCATGGCGACGGCGCACCTGGGGTCGGTCGGGGCGCAGTGGGATCGCCTGCTGGCGCTGGCGGCCGGCGCGCCGCCCTGGGCCAAGCCGGTGGCCGGACTGCTGCATGGGCGGCCGGGCTGG
>JAJYPH010000013.1 GCA_021795575.1 Bacillota bacterium | reverse complement strand
GGCTCCTCGATTGATGCGGACGCGCCCTCCGCCCCCTCCTTGCCAAACATGCTATCATGGCGCCAGAGGCGGCGCCCCTTCGAGGGCTCACCGCCGATAGAAGGGGGGTGGGACGATGCGCGAGGTGGACGCGTCCACGTGGGACGCCCTCCTGCAATCGGACCGTTCCGTGGTGGCGATGTTTGGCGCCCCCTGGTGACCGCACTGCCGGCGGCTGGATCCCGTGGCTGATGCGGTCGCCGCCAAAGTCCAGGATCAGGTGGAGATGGTTCATGTGGACACCGACCAAAATCCGGACTTGGCGCAGCGCTATCAGGTGATGGGGATCCCCGTCTTAATCCGCCTGGAAGGCGGACGCGAAGTGGGCCGGTTGGTGGGATACCGTCCCGCATCTGAAGTGGAAGCGTTTGCCCGGACCCCCATCTAGGGTCCGCTTCCTGGCCGGGCGTCCCTGGGGGCGCCCGGCCATCTTTTATCACCCGGTTGTCACCCGAGGTGGTACTGGACGGCGGCCCGCGCCGCCCGAATGGGCTCCGTCACCCCGGCGATCAGCGTCCGGTGCACGGGATGGTTCTTGTACACCAGGTATCCGGCCTCATCATCAAAGTCGGCCACGATCACCAAATCGTAGGTGCCCGCCTCGGCGCCGACGTCCTCTCCCACGGAAAACTGCCGGATGCCAGGCAGTTGGGCCAGCGTGCGGATGCCCTCGGCCGCCGCGCGGCGCTGCTCGGCCGTGGCCTCGGGGATCCATTTGAGCAAGACGACATGGCGAAACATCTAGACTCCTCCTCCCTTCCGGCTTCCGTCGGCCGCACCCGGGTCGACCGGCGAGTCCCTTCGGAACAGAATACGCGGCGTCCCCCGAAGTCAGCATCGTTTCACACGGGGTCACCGTGTTCACCGCGGCTGCGCCCGAAGTGACCCGGCACCGGTCGGCCTCGCATTCCACCGTGATGCGGGCGGCGGGAAAGTAGCCCGCCGTGGGTTGGGTCTCCCGACCCCGCTCATCAATTGGGGCCGGCCAGATCCACAGGTCGCCCACATCGCAGAGGAGCGCACCCCGTCCACGACCGCCAATAACGCCATGTGCGCCTCATCGGCCTCTACGTCGTGCCCGATGGCGTGGGCCGCCACAAGATTGTCCAGCAGCCGAGCGCCAGGTCGAAGCCGTTGCCGCCGGTGCCGTAGCGCCGGTGGTCGGCCCGCATCTCCGGCACTGAACGCTGACGTGGACCCGACGCCGCCTTTCCCACGCCTTCGTGAGCGTCTCCAGGGACACGTCTGAAAAGCTCACACACGGCCAGCAGGCGGGGGGCACCGTGCGGTGGACGGCAGCGCGGCCGCCCGATGACTCTCCCGCGCTAATAGGTCCAGGGTCCTTCCCGCA
This sequence comes from Bacillota bacterium, assembly GCA_021795575.1. Lineage (GTDB taxonomy): Bacteria > Bacillota > Sulfobacillia > Sulfobacillales > JAIMBI01 > JAJZWV01. The sequence continues at coordinate 34,394 of JAJYPH010000013.1, read as the reverse complement.
CCTGGGCCCCGATGGATTCCAGCCGCTCCACGGTGATCCGCACCGCGTCGGCCGACTGATCGGCCACAATGAACTTGCGCCCCAACTGGCGGGCCGCCACGGCACTCGTCCCGGAGCCCACCATGAAGTCCCCGAAAATTCCCTCCTCCGGGACCGAGGCTGCCACGACACGCCGCAGCAGCTCCAGCGGCTTTTGGGTGGGGTACCCTACCCGCTCGTGAGCGGACGTATTTAAGATGGGGATGTCCCACACGCTGGTGACCGCGCGCCCACGGCTGACAGCGTCTTTCACATCAATCTGATACGCACGCGGATTGCCGCGCCCGGCATGGCCCCAGATCCACTCCCGGCCGTCGGCATCCCGATGCACGTGCTGTCGCTTCAAGGCGAGATACTCGTCGCGCGTCCACGGCAGGAACAGCGGCGTGATGCGGGCCGCCGCCGAGCGCGCGTACAGCAGCAAAATGTCGTGCTTTTGGTTGAACCGCATCGCCGACGGCATCCGGCGCCCGCCATACGCCCAGACAATCTCATTGCGAAAATGCTTGCGGTCAAACACGGCGTCCGCCATCACCTTGGCATAATGCACGGCGTGCCAGTCGAGGTGCAGCCAAAACCATCCCGTCGGCTTCAGCACCCGGTGGCTCTCCGCCACCCAGCCTTCGAGCCAGGCCAGATAGGCATCGAGCGTGGGCCACCGGTCTTGAAAGCGGCCCCGGTCGCCCACCTGGTCCTCACCCGTAAAAAAGGGCGGGTCCAGGTACACGGCGTCCAGCGCCGCCGCCGGAGTGCCCACCAGCGCGGCTAGGCCGTCGCCCAGCACCACCCGGTCCGCCCACGGAACCGGATCCGTGGGAACGGGCATGCTCGCAGGGGGGGCAGGGGTATGAGCGAGCGTGACGACGCGGACCGGCGATCCCACGCCGAGACGCGGAATCTCCTCTCGAATGAGAGGACGTTCCTGGCCTGGCTCCGGACGGCCGTGGCGCTCATGACCTTCGGCTTCGTCCTCGCCAAATTTGATCTGTTTCTCCAGACGCGGTTCCTTCATGGTGCCCCCCCTCGCTCGACGCCGCGCCCCGTGGGAGCGCACAACACCATCGGCCTGGCGCTGGTCCTGGTCGGGGTGCTCACCCTCAGCGCCGCCACCATGCATTTTCATCGGGTGCGCACGGACATTCTGCACGACAGCGGCCACAGCGCCGCCCACAGCCGGCTGCCGTTCCTGCTGGCTGGCCTCCTGGTGGCCACCGGCATCGCGCTGGCCATCTACCTCTGGAAAGGGCCGGGCCTCTGACCCCTAGGTCGCCGTCCAGGGATGGCGCCGCGCCACCGCCGCCAGGTGCCGCGACCGCGGCGAGTCGGCCGGACACGGCCCCAAGTTCTTCACCCACTCGTGGAATGCGTCGGGGCACCGCAGGACGATGCCGTCCGCCAGCAGAAACGTGCCGACGCTGGCCGCCACATACGGCGTTGGGTCGTCCACCACCGCGGTCGCCACCGTGAGCGCGGTAGCGCAGTCGATGGCTCGCCGGCGCACCAGCTGCCGCGTGGCCACCACGGCGGCGCGGCGGCGCCCTCCATCTTCCTGCACCCAGCGCGCGAGCCACCCCGAACCACCCCGGACCGTATGCGCCACTAGCGGCTCCACCACCCACTCGCGCACCTCCCAGTCGGGGTCGTCTGCGAGCTGGCCGGCCAGTCGCTCGGCTTGGGCCGCGTCTACCTCGGGGCGGGCCAGCAGCGCCAGGCCCACCTGACGGACGGTGGGATGGCGATGGGCCACCAAGTGCGCAGCACACGCGGCCAAGTCATGGGGCCCGACCTCCCGAGCCACCCGATCCGCCCAAGCCGCCTTGGCGCGGGCGGGCAGGCCGGGCCGGCCGTGATGCCGCGTGGATGCGGCCTCGGCACCAATCTCGGCGGCGAGCGCATCCAGCGCCGGCGTCACGCGCCTCCCCCTTTCCGCGGTTGGTGGGCCGGGACCGGGCCGACCGTGATGCCGTCGGCGTACGAACGGGGCCTCGGGCCCGACTCCTTCCAGCTGAGATCGATTGTAGCCCAAGGGCGTGCGGCCAGCAGCGTTGGCCCAAACCCTTATACTCTGAGCAGTACCCGGCCCACCCACGCTCGCACGAGGAGGGATCTGGATGCGTCCCACGCCACCGCGTCCCTCGTTTGCCGAACGCGTCGCCGTCGCCCGCGACGTGGTGCTGGTGGTGCTGGGCGCTGGCGTCGTGCTGGTGGGGCTGTGGGCGGTGGTGAGCCGGCTCGCAGCCGTGGTGCTCGTTCTCCTGCTGGCGTTGATGTACACGCTGTTCCTCGCGCCCTACGTCGCGGCCCTGGAGTCGCGGGTGGGCCGCGTGCTGGCGGTCATCATCGTGGTGACCGCCGCCACCGCCCTCTTTTTGGGCGGCGGCATTTACGTCGGCACGGCGCTCATTGGTCAGCTGGCCGCGCTGGCGGTGCACCTGCCGCACGAGCTGAATCACTGGGCGGCCTCGGGTCCCCGCATCCTCACGTTTCTTAAGCACTTTGGGGTGACGCTCAAGTGGTCCACGCTGCAAGACCGGGTGCTCAATAGCGTCGGCACGGTCTCCAGTGTGATTTTGTCTCAGACGCTGAACGCGGTCCTGGCACTCGCCAGCGCCGTGGGCGCTGCGGCCATCACCATTTTCATCACGGTGTATCTGCTGCTGGATGCCCGGCGCATCCGCCGGTCCATCATGCGGCTGGTGCCGCGCGCCAACCGCGTGCATCTGGTGGCGCTGCAGGCCACCCTGACCCGGGTCATTCGCGGCTACCTTCGCGGCCAGCTGATTTTGTCGCTGACGGTGGGCGCCGCGTTCGGCCTCGGATGCTGGGTCCTGGGACTGCCGTACCCGCTGGCCGTCGGCAGTTTCGCGGCGCTCATGGAGCTGGTGCCGCTCATCGGCCCAGTGCTCGGCGCGGTCCTGCCGGTGCTCCTGGCGCTTTTGAAGCAACCACTGCCGCTGGTGCCCGAGGTGCTCATGCTGTACGTCATCATTCAGCTGCTGGAATCGCAAATTTTGGGGCCGCGCATCATCCGGCAGCAGGTGGGGCTGCATCCGGTCCTGTCCGTGGTGGCCCTTATGAGCGGAGCGCTGTTGTTCGGCATCTGGGGCGCTCTCTTTGCCGTGCCGGTGGCAGGCCTCGTGGCCGCCGCCTGGTCGGCCGGCGCCGCCGCTTGGCGGAGCCTGTTGGAGCAGAACGACCCCCCATCGGCCCCGCCGCCCCTCCGCCCGCGGTGATCCCGACCACAAACAAACGGGCCGGCTGCCCGACCCGCTGACAAACTGGAGCTCACGACCGGACTTGAACCGGTGACCTCGTCCTTACCAAGGACGTGCTCTACCAACTGAGCTACGTGAGCAATGGGCGCGGGGGCAGGATTCGAACCTGCGACCTCCGGGTTATGAGCCCGACGAGCTACCAGACTGCTCTACCCCGCAATAAACACGTGGACCAACTGGTGGACGGGGTTGGATTTGAACCAACGTAGGCGTTAGCCAACGGTTTTACAGACCGCCCCCTTTAGCCACTCGGGCACCCGTCCGCACGGTCCATGCGCATCATACACGAGCGTTCCGTCGATGTCCAGCCCAAAAACCGCACCCGGAGCCGACGTCGAAACGCTAGGGGAATCAACCAAACCCCGCCGGGCGTCGTTACGCCTCATGGAGACCGATCATCGGGTGGCCCCCGCGGGGAAGCATCAGGACGAATGGAGCCGAAAGTGGGATTTGAACCCACGACCCCTCGCTTACAAGGCGAGCGCTCTACCACTGAGCTATTCCGGCCGACTGGCGCTTGAACCCGGCGGCTCAACCCGGTACCCTAACAGAAGATGTCGCCGCCGTCGAACGGAGAATCTGGTGTCAGTATAGCACGCGAAGCGGCGACGCCGTGGGCGTCCGGTGCACGTGCCGCGCCACACCGAGGCGGGCGCCGCCCACCCCGCTGGTGGGCGGTCCGCAAACTGAAGGAGGACACGACACGCTATGGACGCCACGAGCCAGGCTGCGGCCGCCTTTGATGCCGGCCACCCGCGCGTAGAGCAGCTGTTGGACAACATCGATCGCATTATCGTCGGCAAGCGGTCGGTGGCGGAGCGCCTCGTGTGCGCGCTCATTGCCGGGGGTCACGTGCTGTTGGAGGACGTGCCTGGCGTCGGCAAGACGCTGTTGGCCAAAACGCTGGCGCAAAGTTTGTCGCTCGGATTTTCGCGGGTGCAGTTCACCCCCGACCTCCTGCCGTCGGACGTGCTGGGCGTCAGTGTGTTTGACCCGGGCACGCGACAATTTTCGTTTCGACCGGGCCCGGTTTTTACGAATCTGCTCCTGGCCGACGAAATCAACCGCACGTCGCCACGCACCCAGTCCGCCCTGCTGGAGGTGATGGAGGAAGAGCAGGTCACGGTCGACGGCCACACCTACCCAGTGGAAGCGCCGTTTATGGTGGTCGCCACCGAGAATCCGATCGAGTACGCAGGCACCTTTCCCTTGCCGGAAGCCCAGCTGGACCGATTTTTATTCCGCCTGCACATGGGATACCCCACCCCTCACGAAGAAGTCCAGCTGCTCCAGCGCGTGCAGCAGGAGGTCATGTCCACGGCCGTCCAACCGGTGATGAGCCAGGCCGACATCCTGCAGTTGCGTCGTGCGGCGGCGGGTGTCCGCGCGCAGGACCATGTGCTGCGCTACCTGGCGCAGGTGGCCGAGCACACCCGGGATCAGTCCCGCCTGTACCTGGGGGCCAGCCCCCGGGCCTTGGTCGCGCTGCTGCGGGCGGCTCAGGCGTGGGCGCTCATGCACGGCCGCCCGTATGTCATTCCCGATGACATTCGCCTGTTGGCGCCGGATGTGCTGGTGCACCGGCTCATCCCCCGCGGCGGGGTGCGGCGCGAGGGTCACACGGTGGTCCGCGAAATTGTGGACGACATTTTGTCCAAGGTACCCGTGCCGGCCGGCGAGTCGCGGCCGTGAAACGGGGAATGCTGGCACCCGGCCGCCTCGGGTTTCTCTTGGGGGTGCTTTTGGCCACGGCCTTCTTCGCGTGGTACCAGGGGGGGCAGCTCGCCTATCACGTGGTGGTATTTGTGGTCGTCCTGACGGCCCTGGTGCTGTTGACGGGCATTGCGCCGCTGTCGCGGCTCCACGTACGCCGCCAGGTGCCGTCCACACCGGTGGCGGCGGGCGACACCGTGGTGGTGTCGGTCACCGTCGAGCTGCCCCGGTGGTGGCCATGGCTTTATCTGGCTGTGCGGGACCGCCTTCCCCTCGGGGTGGTGGCCGCGGGCGCGTCCAGCTTCGTCGCGTTTCCCTGGTTCCAGCGTGAGGTGACCGTGACGTACCGGCTGCTGAACGTGCCACGGGGCGTGCATCGCTTCAACGAGGTCGTGCTCACGTCGGGAGATTTGTTCGGCTTCCTGACGCGGCGCCGCGTGCTGGAAAGCCCCCAGGAGCTGGAGGTGTGGCCGCCCACCGTGCCCTTGTCCTTCGTGGCAGCCCTGCCGCGCGAGTGGGAGGGCGGCCTCCGCGAGCGCACCATGATGGTGGACGAGTCGTCGGAGCTTCGAGGGATCCGCGACTTTGTCACCGGTGATCGTCTGAGCCGCATTCACTGGCAAACCACGGCGAAGACGGGCCAGTTCAAGGTCAAGCAGTTTGAGCCGCTGACCGTCCCGGAACTGGAGGTCGTCGTCGACCAGCCGGGCGTATTCACCCCGCACCACTTCGAAACCGCGCTGGCGTGCGCCGGCTCGCTGGCGGAGTTTGGCCTGCAGCGCGAACAGAACGTGGCGCTCACCCTCTTGGGCGCGGACCTCACGCTCCCCGCGCGCACCGGCCCGGAGCACTTAAAACAGATCATGCGGATGCTGTCTGAGGTGCGCTGGCGCCGGGAGGACGCGTCCGACCAACTGTTGCTGCCCGCAGCGTCGTCGCACGCGCGGCTCATCATTACCGGCCGCGAGCCGGGTCAGGTGCACCGCGGCCGCACTCCCGGGGCCATGGTGCTGTACGTCGGGGGCCAGGGCGTTCCCGGCGCGGTGGGTCAACTGTCGGATCTGCCACGGGTCTTGGCTCAGGGGTTCACGGCATGAGGGGCCTGGCTCGGGCGCTGACGCCCACACGCACCCTGCTGCTGGGGCTGTGGCTCACGACGCTGTTCTGGCCATATGCCCACTCCGGGGGCTTTTCGTCGGCGCTCCTGCTGAGCCTGTTTCCCCTGTGCCTGGCCGCGGCGGAGCTGCTGCCCCACTGGGAAGCCACGGTGGTAGCCATGTTGGCGGCGTTCATGCTGGAATTGGTAGTCCAGGTGCCCGAACCGTTCGGGGTCATTTTGGCCGCGCTGGCCGCCATTCCCCACACGCTGTTGAGTGAATCGCCCGCCGCCTGGGCCAGCTTGCCGCCCACCGCCGGGCTGGTGCTGATCCTGGTGGCCGTGGTGTTGGGCTGGCTCGTCTTCCGGCTGGCCCAGTCACGGGATCGGGTGCTGCTGCTGCTCCTCTTGGGCGGCATTATCCTGATCGTCAACCACACCTTCTGGCACCTCCAGGGAGAGGGCCCCGTGGCGGCCTATCTCGTGGTGGGCCTGTGGCTCTTGGCCGACACCCATCTGGAGGAGTCGGCCGCGTCGACGATTGGGCGACCCGGCGGGTACTGGTATGGGGTGCTGGGTTTGGTTCTGGTGCTGCCGCTGGTGCTGGGGTGGTCCACGGCCGGGCATCCGGGACATGTGAAGGGAGCCGGCGGCACCCTGCCCGTGGGCGGCGGATCCGGCATAGGGCTTGCCAACATCCCCGGTGGGAACTACACCACGGGCATCGGCATCGGGGACACGAGCATCAACCACCCGGTGACGCCGTCCCACCAAACCGTGCTGGTGGTGTCCGGCGCCCCCATGGCGTCGTACTGGCAAACCGCGGTGTACAACACGTTTAACGGCACCAGCTGGTCGTCGCCGGCGGGCACCGCCACCCCCTTCCTTTCGGGAAGTGCGCCGCACCCGTTCTTCAGCCCCGCCATCAACGGGTTTTCCACCGATCAGTGGCACATCACCGTGGCGATGGCGTCCCAGTCCGGAACGGTTCCGCTCGTATACAGCGGCACCCCCACGTCCGTGTCCGGGGTGAACGGCCAGGTGCTGCCCAACCGCGAAGAACTGATGGGTCAAAACCCCATTACGTATCGGGTCACCATGACCGTGCCGGTCGTCAACATGTCGTCCGTCAATGCCGTGCCGTTCAGCCCGGTGCCGCAAAGTTTGGCCGCCGACCTGCAAACCCCCAGCAACCTGTCCCCGCGCGTGGGTCAGCTGGCCCGCCGCATTACCGCAAACGCGCGCGGACCGTGGCAGGCGTCCGAGGATCTGGCCAAGTATCTGGACTCCCATGAGCGCTACACGTTTAACTTCAAACCGTCGTCCAGCGGCGACGCGGTCAACCAGTTTCTGCTGGTCACGCATGCTGGCTACTGCGACCAGTTTTCGACGACGTTTATCATGATGGCCCGATCCATCGGCATCCCGGCGCGCTGGGTCGTTGGCTACGGCCCCGGCACCTATAACATCAAAACCCGCGACTATGTCGTGTCGGCCGTCGATGCGCATTCGTGGGCGCAGGTGTACGTGGCGCCCTACGGGTGGATTCCGATCGATCCCACCTACGGCTGGACCGTGCCGCTGACGGCCAAGCCCGGGCAGACGTTCACGGAGGCCGTCACGCCCCACCAACCGCCCGTCAAGGTGCCGACGATCGCCGGAACCCATCCCAAGGTGCCCCGCGTCGCCAAGAAGCGTCCGACCCCCCCCGCCGGCGCGCACGCCCCCGCCATCCCCTGGACGGCCGTCCTGGCGGCCGCCGCGGCCGTCGCGGCCATTTGGCTGGCCTGGCGCAACGCCCGGTCCGCGCTGAATGACCCCCACCGGCGCCTAAAGCGCCTCGACCGCCGCCTCTGGCTCATGTTTCGCTTGGCCGATCGCCGCTCTGTCAGAGCGGACACCACCCTCCGGCAGATGTATCTCGGGCTGCCGCCGGAGTACCAGCCCCTGCTGAAGCCAACCATCCTGGTGATGGAGTGCTGGTGGTATGGGGGGCAGCTGCCCGACGAAGAACAGCTGGCGACGGCAGAATCGGCCGTGCAGGAGGTTTTGCGAGGGTTGTGGCGCCGCCCGCTGGCCCGCCTCTGGGCCAGCTGACGGTCATCGCCCTGTGGGCGCAGAGGTTGCCGGAGACATGGGGGCGGCGAGCTAGCGCACTCTGCTCGTGCGCCCTCAGGAGCCGACCGGCACCTGATGCCCGCGGCTTTCCAGATAGCGCTCCAGCTTGCGCTTAACCCGCTGCAACGCGTTGTCGATGGACTTGACGTGGCGGTGCAGGTCGATGGCAATTTCTTGATATGACCGTCCATCCAAGTAGGACATGAGCACTTTCCACTCGAGGTCCGAAAGAATTTCGCCCATCTTTTCCTCGATGTCGCCAAATTCTTCCCGGCCAATGATGAGGTCCTCGGGGTCGGACAGGCGCGTCCCCGACAGCACGTCCATCAGCGTCCGGTCCGAGTCGTCCTCGTAGATGGGCTTGTTCAACGACACGTAAGAGTTCAGGGGGATGTGCTTCTGACGGGTGGCCGTCTTGATGGCGGTGATGATCTGCCGGGTCACGCACAGTTCGGCAAACGCCCGAAATGATGCCAGCTTGTCGGTCCGAAAATCCCGAACGGCTTTATACAGGCCGATCATGCCCTCTTGAATGATGTCCTCGCGGTCGGCGCCCACCAGAAAATACGACCGGGCTTTGGCGCGCACGAAGTTTCGATATTTATTGATCAGAAACTCCAGGGCATCCATGTCGCCTTCGTGCGCATCCTGCACGATGGCTTCGTCGGTCAGGTCGTCGAGTTCCAGCGCTCGATGCGGATAAAGCGCCACCCCTTATCCCCCCACTCAGGTTCGGGCACGACTCGCGGATAATCCGCCGCAGTATGAGACACATTATGTAGTCAGGCTTGGCGAAACCGCAAGCCCTATTTTTCGCGGCGCTGGCGCGCCACTTCAAAGGCCAGCACGGCAGCCGCTGTGGCGGCATTCAACGAAGCGACATGTCCAGCCATCGGAATCGCCACCATCCCGTCGGCATGCGCTTTCACCAGGGGCCGAATGCCCCGGCCTTCGGCACCCACCACCAGCGCGGTCGCCCCCCGCGCGTCCAAGGCGGTGTAGGGCTCCGTCGCTTCGGGATCCGCCCCCCAGACGAACATCCCGCGCGCCTTCAGCCGATCGATCATCGGAACGAGGTTGGTGACCCGGACCACGGGCACCCAGGCGGTGGCGCCGGCCGCGGTGCGAGCCACCGTGGCGGTGACGCCCGGCGCCCCGTGGCGCGGCACGACGACCGCCGAAGCACCCGTGGCGTCCGCCACGCGCAGGATGGCCCCCAAATTGTGCGGGTCTTGAATGCCGTCCAACAGCAGGACAAACGGATTCTCCGCCCCGTCCAGAATGCCGTCCAGGTCGGCCTCGGTCAAAAGGGGCGCCGCCGCCACCAGCGCCACCAGTCCCTGATGGGCCTCGCCCCCCAGCATGGCTTCCAGGCGGGCCCGCGGCACCACGGCGACTGGAACCTGGCGTTCGCGGGCCAGCTGCCGGATGCGCTCGATCACACGGACCGGAAGATGCTCGGCCACCAGGATGCGGTTCAACGCCACCCCCGCGTGGAGCGCTTCTTCCACCGCATGCCGGCCGGTCAGCCGCTCATCCTCGCCGCTCGGCTCATCGCCTGGACGCGCGCGCCGGCTCATGCCTCACTCCGAGGGCGCACCACCGGCCCATCGCGGCGGTCCTCGACGGCCCACCCGGCGGCGTAGATCTCACGCCGGAGCGCGTCGGCCCGGGCGAAGTCGCCCGCCGTGCGCGCCTCGGTTCGCTCGGCCACCAGTGCCGTGACGGCGGCGGGGGGCCCCGACGCCGGTTCGTGGGGCGCGCCGGCCTGCCCTCCCCCCGGCAGCATGAGGCCCAGCGCGTCGCGAGCCACCAGCAGATTGCGCCGCGCCAAGCCGAACGCCACGAGCGCCCCCTCCGCGATCAGACGGTTCGCCGCTCGCACCATGTCGAAGAGATGTCCCAGCGCCGCCGGCGTGTTGAAGTCCGAGTCCAGTGCCGCGTCCAGGCGCATGGGAAACTGAGACAGCGTCTCCCCCAGCTCGCCGAGAAGCGGGGCGGCGGCCGGCGGTGCATCCTGGACCGCGTCCCACAGGCGCGCGACACGGTCCAAGCCGCGGGCCAACTCGATCATCCCCGCCTCCGAGAACTCCAAGGGACTGCGATAGTGGACCGACAGCAAATAGGCCCGCACGGCGGCGGCGCCGTGGCGTTGAATCAGGTCGGAAAGCGCGGTCCCGTTGCCCAGCGACTTGGACATCTTGACCCCTGATGTCGTGACCATGCCGTTGTGCACCCAGTAGCCGACACCCGGCCCGTCCTCGGCATCCAGAGCCGCCCGGGTCTGCACCCGTTCGTTTTCGTGGTGGGGAAACACCAGGTCCACCCCTCCGCCGTGCAGATCCACCCAGCTGCCCAAATAGCGCCAGGCCATGGCCGAGCATTCGATGTGCCAGCCGGGGCGCCCCCGCCCAAACGGCGCGGGCCACGACGGCTCTCCCGGCCGCTCGCCCTTCCACAGGGCGAAGTCCAGTGGGTCCTCCTTATGTGGATTGGGCGTGATGCGCACACCCGTCAGCAGGTCGTCGAGCCTCCGGTGGGACAGCGCCCCGTAGTCGGGAATGGAGCGCACCCGCAGGTACACGTCGCCGCCCGCCGGGTACGCCACACCATTCGCCAGCAGCCGCTCGATCAGCGTCACGATGGGCTCCAGGTTTTCCGTGGCCCGCGACAGGTAGGTCGGGTCTTCGACACCCAGCCGCCGCATATCTGCCAGATACCGCGCCGCATTCTCCTCCGCCAGCGCCGCCACCGGCACGCCCGCAGCGGCCGCCCGCTCGATGAGCCGATCGTCAACATCCGTGATGTTCACCACCAGCGTCACGCGATAGCCCCGGTGCTGAAGGTGGCGCGTGATGACATCCCACACCACGGCGGGACGTGCATGCCCCAGGTGGGCTTCGGCGTAGGGCGTGATGCCGCACACATAGGCGGTCACGTGACCCGGCACCCGGCTCGCAAAGGGGCGCACCGTCCCGGTGGCTGTGTCATACACGGCCAGCATGGTCCACCCTCCCCGCGCCCGCACCCAGTGGGATGAGTCTAGCGAGCGGATGGCGCACCGTCAAACGGCCTGGCCAAGCGGGCCGGTCCACCCCGGGGCGCCGCGGGTCCCGATTGCCCGGCACTGAGAAAACTCCGCACCGAAAGTCGCGTTGCGAACCGTGTGGACGATAGCGGCTCCCGCGATCCCCCAACGGGAGAGTATGTGAGGGCCGCCCGACCCGAACTTGCCATCCCCGCCTGTGCCCATGGGTAGTTCCAATGTCAAGCGGCGTGAATGGCCCTGCGCGGCCGCCCGCCTGCCCAAACGACGTCCGCGCTGCAGTGGGTGGCGCTTTTTGCCGGCGCCCAGTCCGTTCGCCTCGTGAACACCTTGACCCAAGCGGGGTGGAGCAGGTCGTGCGAGCGGACATTTCGATGCTGCGTTCGTGCGGTGGATGACACACCGCAGCTGCGAGCCGCTTGAGCGGGGGCTTTCCCAGTGGTCCGCGCACCTCTGCCCCCCTCGTGGCGTCAGCCTTCTGTCCCCGGCTCACACCGTGGGAGGCCAAGGCGGACCAACGTTCGGGACTTGGGCCGACGGCGCCGCCAGCCCTGCCGCAGCGCGCCCCAAGCGATGCGGGTAGACCCGTGCCTTCATGAGACCGGACGGCACTAGCACGGTCAGCACCATCAGGGCCACCAGCACGGATGCCATGAATTTCAGCCCGCGGTGCCTCAAATCCGTACGCCTCCCCAAACGACGTGTTACTCTGCGAACAATGCGACGTCTCATCTGAGAGTCCTTCACTGAGTACGACAAGCTACGCAATGGCAACAAGTTGGGCCGGGGAGGCCAACGAGTCATGGCAAAGGATCCCGTTCTCACGCTGGGAGAGCACGTGGCGCTCTGGCGCACCGCACAAGCCCTGTCTCGCTCACGGCTGGCCCAACGAGTCGGGGTGGCCAGTTCTACCGTGGGGCGGGTAGAGAGCGGTGCGATCGGTCCCAGCGCGCATCTCTGGCTCACGCTCGTGGATGCCCTGGCCGTTGGCCTGTGCGATGCGCTTCGTCTTTGGACTGAAGCAGAATCCCGAGGGGCCAGCCTTGTGTCGATGGCCGACCAGTTGTTGGACCGCGACGCCCCCGAAGCCGCCCATGTGGTCATCCAACGAGCAGAACAGGTGGACCGGGACCTTTATGGCGGCCGGTACGCGGGTGACTTCTACCGGCTCCAAGGTCGGCTGGCTTATGCCCAGGGCCAATTCGACGCCGCGTGCCAGTCGTTCGCGGCCATGGACCGCCACGCGCACGCGCACGGGGGCGCGCCCGCCCGAGCGCGGGCCGGCTACGACTATGGTCTGGCGCTGGCGCGGCTGGGGAGGCTGGAGCACGCGCTGCTTTCGCTCACGGGGGCCGCAGAGGCTGCCCGCGCCAGTGGAGACCCGAAGTTGCTGGCGTACAGCCATTGGGCGCTCGGTAATTTGTTGTCGCAATTCCGGGACTATCCCGAAGCCATCGCGCACTATCAGGAGGCGGGCCGTGTGCTGACGGATCCCGACCACGTGGCTTATGTGCGGTGGGGAGAATTGTGCGCCCGATGGGAAAATGGCGAGCCCGATCTGTTAGTGCCCATCGTGGCGTTTCTACCCCACAGCCCGGCATCGTTGGCCGCGGAGATCCGGTCGGTCGTGGGGGCACTGCACCGTGCGGCGGGCCAGTTGAGCGACGCACGGCAATGGCTGGAGGAGGCCGCCGCGATGGCCGACGTGGGTAGTACCGAGTGGTGGACGGCTCAGTGCGAACTGCTCACGGTTTACTTGTTGGCGGGAGACGAGCCCTTTCTGCGCGCCGTGATGGAGGACTTGGCCGCACACGGCCAGCCCCAGGAGCGTAGCTACGTCGAATCACTGCCCAGCGCCTGGATCGCGTCGCGGAGGGCACCACACTTGGTGACAGATCTGTTGAGCGCGCCCACTACGCCGTGTGAACGAACCCTCGACCTCGTGATCCACCATCGGGATCCCGTGGTGCGTGGACCGTAGTGCGGCACGCGATCCAGGGCCAAGACTCTCCGCGAGGCCGTGAATCGTGGCGTCGCCGGTCGTGCACAGCCCGTAGTCGAGCGAGCAGGAAGCGGCCCCCGATTCGGCGTATTCCTCGGGCGATGGCCAACGGCGACCGAACAGCACCTGGGGCATCCCGGACCCTCGGCCATCGAACGGGCCCGGGACGGCGCGTGACGTGAGAGGCAGTGAGCGAGTATAAGGAGGGATTCGTTGATGAAACGGCTTGGGAGCATGCGCGGCGTCGGTCTGACGGCCGCCGCGCTTCGGCTGATGACGACCCCGGTGTTTGCCCATGGGGCGACCGCCACGTGGTCCGGACCGAATGGCGTTGTGGGTCCCGGTTGCAGCGGCAGCTGGCACTCCTATAATGCCATTGTGCCGGCGTTCGGGATCGGCACATACCTGACGGGGCCGGCCTACTCGTTCAAGGGGACCGACGTGAGCATCGGCGTGTCCTCGATGAACAGTGGGTACAACAACCGCATCTACGCACAAGCGACCGATGAATCTGGAAACCAAATCACGGCGTACGTTCCCATTGCCGAGTACCAAAGCTATGACCTTTGGTACAACCAGTCCGGGGGTCAGTACGTGCGCGTAGGGTTCGCTACGGAACGCGACGTGTTCTTCAACGTCCAGGTTCAGGGACAGTGGAGCGCGGACACCGACTGCTAGCTGGGTGAGGAGTGGCGTACGTGTGGAGGACATTTCGTACAGAATGGCGGCGCACCATGTTGACCTGGCCCGCCTGGGTTGCAACGGCCGTGGTGCTAGTCGCAAGCCTCCTCGGCCTTCAGACGTACGCCAGCTTGGGAATAGGCGCCGGGCTGGCGTGGCACGCGTTCAGTTACGCCGTCGTTTCCGTGGGCATCGTGGTACCCATCGTTGCGGCCGTTGGATTCGGCGATCGCATGGCCGGGGACGCTCGGTCGGGGTACCTGGCTCTCGCCCTCATGCGGGTGCCGCCGCGCACCCTGCTGCTGGCTCGCCTAGCGTGCATGGCGGGTGGCGCCGCGGTGGCGGTGCTGCTCGGTCTCCTGCCGGCATTGGTGTTGTCGTTTGCCCTCTATCCGGCCACCAACATCCCGTTCGGGACGGCGCTTTCCGTCTACGCCGCGCCCGACTGGGTCGTCACGGGAAGCAACCTGGGGACCTTGGTGCTGGCGAGCGCTGCATGGGCGGTCTTCATGGCCATGGGGGTGGGGTCCCTCGTTTGGAACCCCCGCTGGCTGATTGGCGGGTCGATTTTGGGTTATCTGATTGCCACCGTGACCCTTCCGAGTGTGGTGAATCCCATGGTGCGGGTGGACCTCGCGAGCTATGTGCCGGCGGTGGGGGCGCTCTGGACCGACGCCGTGTGGTGGGTTGTGTGGGGCGCGCTCGGTGCTGTGGTCGGGATGAGTTTGTGGATGCGAAGGAGGCAGATCCTTGCCGGATGAATGGGCGGTACAGTGTAACTCGGTGACCAAGCGCTTTGGCCAACGCCTCGTGCTTGACGCGGTGGACTTTCGGGTGGCCCGCCATGAGCACTGCGCGCTGGTCGGCGAGAATGGGTCTGGCAAAAGCACGCTCCTAAAAATCATCGCCGGCCTCACGATGTTTGACGCCGGGACCATCGACGTCCTGGATGCCATGCTCACCGCCCGCCGCCACACCATCGCGCGGGGCATCGGGCTGGTGCTGGAGGGCGTGAGCCTCCTGCCGCAGCTGACGGGACTGCAAAACCTGGAGCTGTTGGCCGGCCTCATCACCGATCCGGCGGAGGCGGGGACCGTCCAGCTCCGACCCCTGCTTCGCGAAGTGGGGCTCGACCCCGACGACCACCGACGCGTCGGCCAATACTCGCTCGGCATGCGGCAGCGATTGAACCTGGCCCAGGCGCTGGTGCCGCGTCCCCAGCTGTTGCTCCTGGACGAACCCAGCAACGGATTGGATCCGGCCGGGATCGCATGGCTTATCGCGTGGGTTGCCGGCCTGAAGGATGTCACAGTTGTCATGGCCAGTCATCGCGAGGACGAAATATCCGCGATGTGCTCCTCTGTTTGGCGCATAGCCGACGGGAGTGTCCGTGCCGAACTGCAGGGGTCGGAGTGAGCATGGTCAGGGCGCTGGTGCGCCTAAACCTCATCCGCCTGCTCCACAGCTCGATGCTGTGGGTCCCCTTGGGCGCGTCGATGGCCCTGGCGTTCCTCTGGTCCAACGTCCTGCACGTCGACGCGCTGAACACCCACGCCCCGGCAAACGGATGGGACCTCCTGCTGATGCTGCAGAACAACGGCAAAATCCTTGCGTTTGCGCTCGTCGTCCCGTTTTCGCTGTGGACCGGCGATCTGGTGGCCGTCGACCGCGAGCGGGGGTATCGGGCACAGCTTTGCCTCCGCACGGCCCACCAGGCGCCGTGGGCCTATCCCCTCGCCCTGGTCGCCAGCGTTGTGCTGGGCGCGGCCCTCGCCGCGGTGATGGTCGCCCTGGTGTGGCTGGCGATGGGCGGGCTGATGCTTGGTGCCATCGGGCCGCACTGGAGCCCCTTTGCGCGGGCGGGCAGCGTGTACTGGCCGTTGGGCCAGGCCGTGCTGCGTGGCACGCCCCCGGCGGCCGCGGCCTCATCCCTGGTGTGGCACATTTTGGCACTGCTCACGATCGCCTGCGTCGGCCTGGCGATCGGGCAGTCGATGCGCGTGCGGTTTGCCAGCATCATTGCCACCACGCTCGTGGCGCTTGCGTCCCTGGCGATGGCCACCCCTGGCACCCCGACCTTGCAATGGAGCCCGCTGGGTGCCGGGGTGTGGTTGTTGCATGCGGCCCAGCACACCGTAAACATCGCGTCGCTCCCGGCCGGCTGGCCGGGCTATTTCTTGGCAGGGCTCATCGCGCTGAGCGTCGCGGGGATCATCCTGCACCATCAGCGGGAGGGGTCGTGGTAGGGCACCGCCGGGGCCCTTTCGTCCGATGGGCGGCGGCGGGTCTGGCGCTCGCCGTCAGCGCGGCAGCTTCCGCGGTCCGCCACGAATCGATGCGGCCGCCATCGACACGGCCCGCCGTCCACGCCGTCAGCCAGCCCAGCCCCTCGCTGCTGGCGCACTGGGGCATCGGGATCGGACCGTCCCCTGCGTCTCCCCCGGTGGTGACCAAGCGGCAGGCCGAGCAGTTTGCCCGGGAGCACCTGCCCTTTGTGATGCGCGCCTCTGGCACGTTCGGGGCAACCTTGGTTCTATTCCAGCACGTCCCCCACTTCCAGGCCCAGGCATGGTACCTGCTGTGGGACCGCGTGACGGCCGTCCGCCCACCCAGACGAGCACCACGCTCCAGTGGGTGGCCGTGTTTGTTGATGCCCAGTCGGTCCGAATCTTGGAGATTCTAACCCAAGCGGGTTAGCCCTCCCGGCCGTGGCCCCGCCCCGTCTCAATTTCGGGTAGACAGCGAATGCGCCCCCGTCGCCCAGCGCCACACCTGATGCAGCAGGCCATCCCAGCGCTGCCACACCGTCGGCCGCGGATGGTGGGGGATGTGGGCCGGTGCCGCCTGTACGGGCGGCGGGATTGCCGGCCGCTTCGGCCGGCTCCGAGCCGTACCGCGGCCACGGCGGGTGATGGCGGACGCGGCAGCGGATGCGAGACGGCTGCGCGCGCCCCGATGCTGGCCATCAGCACCAATACCAGAGCGACTCATCGGCGTGCGCTCGTTAGCCATGCCCACATCTTCGAGCCCCCCGCCTTATGGTTCGGCTCCCCGACGGGCCTTATGCTCTGCAACTTCGCCGCTGCGCAAGGCGTTGATCTACGATGACCGGTGCGCACGAGGACTCGACCGGTGGTCGTGTTCGCCGGTGAGCACGACACGCGCGCACAAGATTTGCTACGCTGTCCGTCCCGGGAGATTTGGGAGCGGGCAGGCATCTGGAGCCAAGAACGAGGGGGCCGCGCATGGCACGCTGGTGGGGGGCGCTCGTGGCCCTCGCAGTGTTGGTCTGGACGGGCATCGGGCTGTACGGCCCGGGAAGCCAGTGGCCGGGCCTGCCTGCGGGGCTTTCGCCCAGTACGCCCGCCGCCTCGTTCAACCGGCCCTCACCCGTGATTCCACTCGCGTTGCCCGCCGTGACCCCCCTGCATGGTACGGTCGAACACGTGATGGGATACACGCTGCGGGTGTTAAGCCCGCCGCTGGGCACCTCGGGCCTGCCGCTGGCCGCGACGCCCTACGGCGTGATTTACGTCAACCCCAGCCAGGGCGCGCCCGTGACGCTCCCTAGCGGACAGCCCGCGGTCACGTCGCCGCACCCGTTTCACCTGCTGGCATCGCGCGTGCTGCAACCGGGCAGCGGCCTGCTGCCGGAGGCTCGGGCATTCAGCCAGCCGCTCCCCAACCGCTATCAGGGGCCCGGTGGCGATGGCTGGTGGGCGTTGTCGTTTGTTCGGGCCACCGGCCCGTGGCTCGTGTACCGGGAAACGGGACTGCCGGCGGTGGGTCAGGGCACCTCCGTCATCGGCGCGGTCAGCCTGGCCACCGGGCGGCAGCTCACCGTCGCGACGCTGCCCGGTGGGACCGCATTTCACGTCCGCGTGGGCAGCGGCCGGGTGCTGATTGGCACCGCTGACAGCACCACCCTGTACCAGCTGCCCACCGGCGCGGCGGCGGCCGTCACGGTCATCCACTGGCCCGCCGCCTGGTTTTCCGCGGCCGCCTCCAACATTCTGCAGGGGTACAACACCGGGACCGTGGTGGTGCCGGGCCTCCCGTCGGCGCCGCTGACCGCCACCACATTCGCCCAGTACCAGGCGGGGGCATGGAGCCTGCCATTTCTGGCGCCCAAGGGCTGGCAGGCCGCCACGCCGGTGACCCACCACGGGGTGACTACGGTCACGGTCACCAACCCGCACCACCGCCACGAGTGGGTGCGCCTCATCGCCAATCCCCAGGCCAGCACGCTGGCCGTGGCCAGCCGCCCCACCGGCGTGCCCTCGGTCATGGCATCGGTGCCCCCCCATCGGGGGGTTTGGATCACCGACGTCTCGGTGGGCTTTGCCCTCCCTGACCCGACACATGGCTACCAGCTGAATGCGGTCCTGTACCCGGCGGTCAATGGCGGGACCGACGAAGTGCTGGTTTCCCTGCCCGCCCAGTCCCACGCCTTGGCCAGCCGTATTCTGAACAGCGTGGGCCTGCCCTCTTAGCCGGGACGAGCGCCGCGGCGCTAGAACGCATTGTGCCCGGTGATGTCTCGACCCACCGCCAGCGTGTGGACCTCGTAGGTGCCCTCATAGGTGTCGACCGTTTCCAGGTTGGCCGCATGGCGCATTGGGCCATAGTCCGTCGTAATGCCGTTGCCACCCAGGAGCTCTCGGGCCTCCCGTGCAATCTCGAGCGCCGCGCGCGCATGATCCCGCTTGGCCAGCGACACCTGCTGGTGATGCAGGGCGCCGGCTTCGTGCAGCTGCCCGAGGCGATGCGCCGTGAGCTGCATGACGCCAATCCGGCTCACCATGTCCACCAGCCGCTCCTGCACCAGCTGGGTGGCGGCAATGGGGCGACCAAAGGCGATGCGGCTCCCGGTATACGCCAGCGCCTCGTCGAGGCAGGCCCGGGCCGCTCCGATCGTACCCCAGGCAATCCCATAGCGCGCCTGCGTCAGGCACGACAGCGGCCCGGAGAGGCCCTGGGCACCCGGCAGCCGCGCCGACTCGGACACCTCCACCTGGTCCAGGAACAATTCCGACGTCACCGACATGCGCATCGAGGCTTTGGTTTTAATCACGGCGGTGGAAAACCCGGGCGTGTTGGTGGGTACCACGAAGCCACGAATGGCATCGTCGGGTTCCCCGACGGTTTTGGCCCACACGACGGCCACCTGCGCCACCGATCCGTTGGTGATCCACCGCTTGGCGCCGCTGAGGCACCAGCCGTCCGCCGTACGCACCGCCCGCGTCTGCATGCTGCCCGGGTCCGAGCCGGCATCGGGCTCGGTGAGGCCAAAGCAGCCAATCACCTCGCCGGCGGCCATCCGCGGGAGCCACTGCCGCCGCTGTTCTTCGGAGCCCCATCGGTAAATCGCATACATGGCCAGGCTGGACTGGACCGACGCAAACGATCGCAGGCCCGAGTCCCCGTACTCCAGTTCCTGCATCATGAGGCCATACGCCAGCGGCGAGAGCTCGGCGCCCCCGTACTGCTCCGGCAGCGTGGGACCAAAGCAGCCCAGCTGCGCCATTTCCGGCACCAGCTCCAGTGGAAAGTGCCCCTCCTGCCACCACTGCCCCGCATGCGGACGAATACGGTCCGCCACAAAGCGGCGCACCACGTCGCGCACCTGCCGCTCCTCGGGCCGATACAGCGCCTCCACATCATAATAGTCCCCGGCTCGCGCCACTCGTGCACCTCATTTCGTTTGTGTCGGCTCCTGGTGGGCACGCCCCCCGGCGCTTTCGCCCCACTCGCCCCGGAGCGCGTCGCTGTGCTCACCCAGCAGGGGCGGCGGCAGCGTGAGCGGCAGACGGGCCCCGTCGATCCAGATCGGGCTCCGCACCACAGGCAGCGCGCCCAGTTGGTGATGGGCCACGGTGCCCACCTGCCCCCATCCTCGAGCCATCTCCAGCACGTCGGGCACCGATCGGACGGCATCCACCGGCACCCCGCCCGCGACCAGGACCTGGCACCAAGCAGCCACGGTGCGCTCTGCAAGGGCCGCATTCAAGATGTCGGTCAGCGCACGCCGGTGGATGACACGACTCCGATTGTCCGAAAACCGCGCATCGTCGGCAAGGGTGGGCTGCCCCACCGCCGCCGCCAACGCCCGAAACTGCCGATTGTTGCCGACGCCGATGGCCAGCGGGCCGTCAGCCGCCTGGTACACCGCGTATGGCGCCAGCTGGGCATGGGCGTTCCCCTGGCGCCGCGGCGCCTCGCCCGTGGTGAGCACGCTTTGCCCCACGTTGATGAGCGACGCAACCGCCGCCTCCGCCAGCGACACGGACACGCGACCACCCACCCCGTCACGGTCGCGGCGGACGACCGCCGCCAGCACGCCGGTGGCCAGGTACAGCCCGGCCAGCATGTCCGCCACGGCCACTCCCACTTTGGACGGGGGCCCCTCGACCGGTCCCGTGATGGCCATGAGGCCGGCCCCGGCCTGAATCACAAAATCATACCCGGGGCGGTCGTCGGGCTCGGGATACCCGCGCACCGTGGCCCACACCACCCGGGGCGCCATGGCCAGCAGTTCATCCACGTCCAGTCCCAGGCGCTGCAGGGCGCCAGGGCGAAAATTTTCCACCACCACGTCGGCCCATTCGGTGATGAGCCGCCTCGCGAGTACCTGGTCCCCCGGGTCGTGGAAGTTCAACCCCAGGCTCCGTTTGCCCCGGTTGATGGACAGGAAGTACGTGGATTCGCCGTCTGCACTGCCTAGAAAAGGAGGCCCCCAGGAGCGGGTTTCGTCCCCGCCCCCCGGAGCCTCCACTTTCAGCACCTCGGCCCCCAAATCGGCCAGCACCATGGTTGAGAGCGGTCCGGCCAGCACCCGCGACAGGTCCAGCACCCGGAGGCCCGCCAGCGGTAGCCGGCCCTCCGCTGGAATCGAGGGCCGCTCCTTAGGCAAAGTACCCGGACGCCAGCTCGGCCAGCAGGCTCACGCCAAACGCCGTGCTGCCCTGTGCGCTGCCATGGCGGGGCTCCGCCTGAAATGCGGTGCCCGCGATGTCCAGGTGCAGCCAGGGCACGCCCTGAGCAAACGCGCCCACAAACAACCCCCCCACCTGCATTCCCCCGCCCATCGCAGACGCGATATTCTTCAGATCGGCGATGCTGCTGTCGATGTTGCGGCGGAACTGTTCGTCGGCAGGCATTTCCCACACCCACTCGCCTGTCTTCCGAGCCACCGCCTCCACCAAGGTCCGGAGGGCCTCGTCCGTCGCCAGGTAGGCGGCGCGCTCACCGCCCAGGGCGGCCGCGGCGGCGCCGGTCAAGGTGGCAATATCGACAATCGCGGCGGCGCCGCGTTGTTTGGCTAGGGCCACCCCGTCACACAGCACCAGCCGGCCCTCGGCATCCGTGTTGAGCACTTCGACGGTGGTGCCGTCCAGGGTTCGGATCACGTCGCCGGGCCGCTGGGCGTTGCCGTCGGGCATATTTTCCGCCAGACACCCGATACCCCACACGTTCACGGGCGCCTTGGCGGCCGCGAGCGCGGCCACGGCCCCCATGACGGCCGCGGCGCCCGCCATGTCGGTCTTCATGGTCATCATGCCCTGACCCGTCTTGAGCGACAGCCCCCCACTGTCAAAGGTGATGCCCTTGCCCACCAGCGCCAGGGTACGGCTGTCGCCCGGCGCCCCCTCATACTTCGCCAGCAGCATGACCGGCGGGTGGGCACTGCCCTGGCCCACGCCCAGAATGCCCCCCGCCCCCATGGCTGTGAGTTCGGCCACGCCGAGCCGCTCCACCACGACGCCCAGACCGTTGAAGCTCTCCGTCATGAGGTCCGCCAAGCGCTCGGGGGGTTTGTCATTGGATCCCAAATTAACCCAGTCGCGCACCGGCACGGCCGCCTGCACGGCCGCCAGCTCCCGAGCCGGAATGTCCCCCACCCCGACCATCGTCACGACCGGACTGCCAGTGGCCTCGTCGTCGCGCGGCGCGCGGTAGGCGGTGAAGCTGTACAATCCGTCGCCCACACCCGCCACGGCGGCGCCGCGGTGCTCCGCGGCGCCCGGCAGGTCGACGGCGATGTGGGTCACGCCCTTCACGCGCGCCGCGCGCACGCCGGACGCCACCGCCCGACGGATGCTGCGCGCCGTCACGTGGGCTTTAGGTCCCAGTCCCACCACGACCACCCGGGCGGGGGTGCCCGGGTACAGGACGAGAGGCCGGGCGCGGGCCCCGCCGTTCCATCCCTGGGCCACGGCGTCCCGAGCCCCGGGCCACGATGCGATATGTTCAACCTCGCCACGATATACCCCCACCACCAGTGCGTCCGCGTCGCTGGGGCGCGTGGCGGCGGTTTCAATCTGAAAAGCCATCCCATCACCTCTTTGCCAGATGTGAGCCGGATCGTCGTCTGACGCCGTCCTCAGGTCCCCTGTCACCGCAGACGCTCGGGAACCGTCCCCCCAAGGGCCAAAACCTCCCGCAGCCTCCCTGGGGATTATGCCACACGCTCAGTAGGGGGCCGGCTGGCGCCGACCCCCTACCTCTCTCCCTCCTCCTGCACCCGCCTGAGGCCGCCTGACGGCGTCAGTCGCGCGTGCCGGGAGGGAACGTGGATCCTGCCAGATGAATGAGCGGCAACTGCGCGTCGCGCACGTGGCGCTCAAACGCCGCGAGCGGCCCCGCCACCACGTCGGCCCACCGCTGACACGCCTCGTCCGTGGCCGCGGCCAGTGCCTCGAAGGTGTCCACCGCCTGCTGAGGCGGCAGCCCCGGGGCGCTCTCGATGACGCCGGCGATATCGGACAGCTTCGCGTTCAGGCGCACCGGGAAGTTCAAGACGTCCTGAGAGCTTTTGGCCTGGGTTTGGATCAGGGCCTCTTCCACCGCCGTGGCCGCGTCGTTGATCGCCGCGGCTTCGGTTTTAAGTGCCTCCGCCGCGGCGTGGCCCGCCGCCCGCTCCACCCAGGCGTCCACCTGCTCCCGTGCGGCGCGGATGGCCAGAATGGCTTCGTGCGCCTGCGACAGCTTGTCCCGCACGGCCATCAACAGCGCGAACCGGTGCTGGAGGTCGGCGTCGCCGACGGCGAGACGGGGGTCCCGCACTACCTCCAGGGATCCCTCCGCTCGCGCCTCGCCCGCCTGCAGTACCAGACGATACACACCCGGCGTGACCGTGGGGCCCTGGGGAGGCCCACCCCACATGACCGCGCCCTTGAGCGGCGTGGCGCCGGGCCAGCGGAGGTTCCACACCACGCGCGCCGTGCCCGCCCGCGTGCTGAGCCGCGGCAGCTTGGGCCCCTCGGCCTTCGGGTCTGGCTCGGCGCTGGTGAGCCTTTGGATGACGCGGCCGTCGGGGTCCTGAATCTCCAACGTCAGCGTCGCGTCGGGCGGCAGGGCCTGGCCCAACGAATACGTGATCACGGCGCCGCCCGGCGGATTTTGTCCCGCATCCAGCGCCTCGATGACCGGCTCGTCGGTCACCGGGTCGCGCCCGCGAATCCACTGGGCCAGATAGGCATCGGAATGCAGATAGCCGTAGTCGGCCTCGCCGCCGCGCATCCCCCGCCCGCCGCCCGCCCGGAGCACGGCCGGCCGGCCGGGCCAGAGCGCCAGCGCTTGGTCGCCCACTGACGGGTCCTGGGCCAGAACATGGAGGCGCGTGATGTCGTCCAACACCCAGAACGAGCGGCCGTGGGTCGCCACGATCACGTCATCCGCATGAAACGCCAGGTCGTGAATCGGGACGACCGGCAGGTTTTGTCGAAACGACCGCCAATGGGCACCCGCATCCCACGACACGTAGAGACCCTGTTCCGTGCCCGCGAGCAGCAACCCTGGCTGGCCGGGGTCTTCGCGAATCACACGCGTGAATTCGTCCCGCGGCAGCCCCGCATCGATGCGCATCCAGTGCCTGCCGTAGTCACGGGTCACGTAGAGATAGGGCGCGAAGTCGTCCAGCTTGTACCGCGTGGCCGCCACGTAGGCCGTCCCGGCGTCATGGGGCGACGCCTCGATGATGCTGATGAGCGCCCACTCCGGCACATCGGGCGGCGTCACGTTCTGCCAGTGCGCGCCGCCGTCCCGCGACAGATGGATCAGCCCATCGTCGGAGCCCGCCCAGAGCACGCCCGCCACGAGGGGTGACTCTGCCAGGCTGAACACCGTCCCGTAGTACTCGACGGCCGTGTTGTCCTTGGTGATGGGTCCCCCCGACGCCTCCAGCGTGGCGGGGTCGTGGCGCGACAGGTCAGGGCTCACGGCGTCCCAATGCTGTCCCCCGTCGCGCGAACGGAACACCACCTGCGCCGCGGCGTACAGCGTGTCCGGGTCGTGGGGCGACAGCAGCGTGGGAAACGTCCACTGGAACCGGTACTTTAAGTCTTTGGCGGCCCACCCAATGGTGAGCTCCGGCCACGGCGTGATGTCCGTCGTCGCCCCGGTGTCATGGTCGTAGCGCGTCAGCAGCGAGTAGTTGCCGGCGTAGATGCGGTTCGGGTTTCTGGGGTCCACCGCGATGTAGCCACTCTCGCCGCCCCCCACCTGGTACCAGTCCCGATTGGTAATGCCCGCGCCGCGCGTGGCGCTGGGCACCGTCAGGCTGGAGTTGTCCTGCTGACAGCCATACACCCGATACGGCACCGCCTCGTCGGTCGTCACGTGGTAAAACTGCGCGGTGGGCTGGTTCAGGATCGAGGACCAGTGTCGCCCCCGATCCAGTGACACCGCCGCGCCACCGTCGTTGCCGGTGATCATCCGGGACGGCCGGTCGGGGTCGATCCAGAGATCGTGGTTGTCCCCATGCGGCGTGGGCATGGCCTCAAAGGTTTTGCCCGCGTCCTGCGAACGCCAGAACTGCACGTTCAGCACGTACAGGCTGTCGACGGCCTCGGGATCGGCGAAGATGTGCGAGTAGTACCACGCCCGCTGGCGCAGATTGCGGTCTTCGTTGGTTTTGGTCCAGTGCTGGCCGCCGTCGTCGGAGCGAAAGATGCCGCCCGCCTCGGCTTCCAAGGACAAGTACACGCGCCGGCTGTTTTTGGGCGACACGGCAATGCCCATCCGCCCCTTGACGCCGTCAGGCAGTCCCGGCGCGCCCGTGAGCTCGGTCCAGGTGTCTCCGCCGTCCGTAGACTTGAACAGCCCCGACCCCGGCCCTCCGCTGGTAAGGCTCCACGGGGTGCGGCCCGCCTCCCACAGCGCTGCGTAGAGAACCCGCGGGTTGTTGGGGTCCATCGCCAGATCCACCGCACCGGTCCTATCGTCCCGGTGCAGGATTCCCTCCCAGGTTCGTCCCCCATCGCGCGAGCGAAACACGCCGCGCTGGGGATTGGGCCCAAAGGTGTGTCCCAGGGCCGCGACGTATACCCAGTCCGGGTTGGTGGGATGAATGCGCACCCGGCTGATGTGCCGCGTGTCCTCCAGACCCACGTGCGTCCATGTGCTGCCCCCATCCAGCGACCGGTACACTCCGTCTCCGTGCGACACGTTGCCGCGGATGCAGGCTTCGCCCATCCCCGAGTAAATCACGTTGCCGTCCGACGCACTCACGGCCAGCGCGCCCACGGGCGCCGTCCGAAAATAGCCGTCGGATATGTTGCGCCAGGTGCCGCCGGCATCGTCCGTGCGAAAGACGCCTCCAGCGGCCCCCCCAAAGTAAAACGTCAGGGGCTGGGTGGGATGGCCCGCGACCGCCACCACGCGCCCCCCACGATGCGGACCGATGAGCCGCCACCGAAACGCGTCCAGGGTGCGGTCGACGCCGCTGTCCCGTGGGCTCTCGACGGATCGTGGATCCTCCGGCATGCGCTCCCTCCTCGCCCTCCTCGATCTTGCAAACCCTGCACCGGCTGAAGCTGCCCCTCCCGTCACACCGGATGTCACACCGGTTCTGCATCGTGAGTGGCCATCGAAGCATACCGCCGCCCCCCAGGTCGGACAAGACAGGCCAGCGTATAATGACGCCGACGGCCCGGTGGCGATGGAGGGCCACGGCACAGCGAATCGGCCAGGAAGCGGGCCAAAACGGCAGGGAAGGTGCAACGGCGTGGCAGAGGATTCTTTGGAGGACACCCCCGTGCTGGCACTGTTGGACGCGTACTACGAAGCGGCCGGCGGTGAAGCCAACGTGTCGCTGCTCACGTTCGTACGCCGGGCGCTGGCGCATCACCAGGCGTTGGTGGTGGATCGGTTTTTGGACCGCGTCGAAGTCATCGTGTTGGGCAACATCGAGGACAAGTTGACGGAGTCCCCTGGAGCCTTTGCCCAAGCCGAAGCGGCGGCGGCCGCGACGCGCGCGGAGCTGGCGGCGGCCCGGGAACTGGTGGGCGCCAGGCTTTAGACACGCGCCTCGGGGTGACAAGTCGCGGCGCCCCCCGCATACCCTCGTCCGTAGCACAGTGTGAGGGTGATGGTGTGACGCGCCGACGTGAATGGCTTTCGGCCTTGGCGGCCGCGTTGCTGTTTGCCGCCTGGGTCGGTGTGGCCAGCGGGCCCACCACGTCTACGGCCTGGCAGGGATCCACGCTGGTGGTGGTGGACGCCGGCCATGGCGGCGTGGATCCCGGAGCGCTCGCGGCCGGCGGCCGCGAGGAAAAGCACATCAATCTCGCGGTGGCCCGCGGCCTGGCGGCAGCCCTGGCCGCGCGTGGCATCACCGTCCGCCTGACACGGGGCGCCGATGCGGCCATCACCGGCGGCAGCTCCACCCGCGAGCTGGAAGCCCGCGCCCAGTACGCCAACCGGCTGGGCGCGACGTTGTTGGTGTCGGTCCACAGCAACACCGAGCCCACCGGCACGGTGGTGGGACCCATCGTGTACTATCGGGCCGGCAGCAGCGTGGCGCAGCTGCTGGCCACGGACCTGGAGGCGGCGTTGGCCGCCGCCACGGGCTACGCCCACCGGCCCCGTCCCGCCCACCACCTGCTCCTCATGCAAGCCGACATGCCCGCCGTCACGGTGGAGTTGGGGTTTTTGAGCACCCCCCAGGATCTCCGTCGTCTGGCCAGCCCCGCGTGGCAGGCGCGACTGGCGCGCGCCCTCGCCGCGGGGGTGCTGCGTTATCTTCATCGCCGGTAGCCGCGACCCACCGCGTGCTCACCGCCCGCGCACCGGCGCATGGTGGGGCGGCGTGATGTCCCGCGTGGCCAACCCACGACGAAGTGCCGCCCACTCGGCATCGTGAGCCACCGGCTGGGGCGTGTGACCCGGGCCGACCGGCCTGTCGGTATGAGGAGCACGCGACTGTCGGGCCGGGCTGGGCGTGGACCGCGCCCGCTGGACGCCGGCGGCCTTGGGGCGCCGCGCCGGGGCGGGCACGATGGGGCCGCGTCGCCACCGACTTCCGGCCGCCACCGTACGGCGGAGGCGATCCCCCGAGCACATGCTGAGCCCGCGCGATCGCGACGGAGAGGAGGGGGGCCGGCTCCCGGTCCTCGACGAACTGGGGCCAGGTAAAATCATCCCCGCACGTGACCGTCGCCCATTCCTGGCCCTTGGCCTTGTGCGCCGTCGCCAGCACCACCGTGGCACGGTCCGGCGTCACGGTCGCGTGGCGGAGCAGCGGCACCAACTGCGCCAGCGTCTCCCGATTGTGGTCGACAAACTTGACCAGCGGACGATATTCGGCACCCGCCGGGGTTTCAACCGTCACCGCCAGGTCCGCCCAGGTCGGAAACAGGGCCAAATCGGGATGCAGCGCGGGGCGACCCAGCTGCAGCGCGCGCAGCCCATCCAGGAGGTCCGCGAACGGCTCGGCCCCTCCCAGCACGCTCACCCGCCCCTGCCGCCTGAGGGCCCCGGCCGTCTCGGTGAGAAGGCCCATGGTCGTCCGGGACAGGATGGCGCGCGGGCTGCGCAGGGGCCCGGCGGGACCCGCACCCACCAGCCGACGGGGCGCCCCCAGCCGGTCCAGCACCTGATTGGCCGGAAGCGCCACGCCCCTCCTGCGCCAACCTGTCCTCCGCCGCATCGCCAGTCAGAGATACGGCCAGTGGGTGCAACAGGGGTTGTCCGTGTACCGGCTTGGGGCGTGTCCGACGGCGGCCCGGGGCATCCATGGGGCTGGAGAAGGCGCGGAATGATCGGGACCCGCTGTGGTACGACGGCCCGCGAAGCTGTCGGCCAGCCCAGGGCGAGAGTGGCGGTAGTACGACGCGCAGGACCACGAGTCAGTCCCGCCGCCGCGCCCGTCCCCAGTTAACGTACGTGAGTACCCCGGACCCACCAGCACCCGATTGAGCCGGTTTAAGCCGTCGGGTGCTCCGGGTCTGGAACGAAGACACCCCGCCCCAGGGCATGAAGTACCCGAGCGGCAGCCCACCGCCGTCCGGTCGGAGCGGCCACGCCCACCGCCAGCAACCGGCCAGCGGGGGCTCGCGTGCTGTACCTGCTCTGGGCCCCCCAATGGAAACGGCGTGCCAAAAGGATCCGGAAAGAATTTGTCGTGTTGGCAGCCACCCCCGCACATCCTGTGTTAAACTCTTAGCAGTTCCCCATGCGGCTAAGTTGCACCCCGCCCCATGAAAAACAGGGCTCCGGGTCGTCCGTGGCGAAGAAGGCGCGGCGCTCCCGTGAGGAGGTCGTTTTCTCTGTGGTCTTGCGAGGCCGTTTAGCAGTTTGACCCGGAGCGCCGTGGGTACCTCGCCTTGTTGCGGCCCCTCGGGGCTAGCACGCGGAGCAGAATCCAACCTTGTGGCGTCGGCCGCCGCCTACGGCCTTCACGTGAGTAGCGAGCGAGACGGAAAGAAGGGAATCGGATGGAGGTCGTCTTTGCCCGGTGCGCCGGGCTCGATGTCCACCAGAAGACGGTGGTCGCGTGTGTCTTGGTCCGCCAAGGCCGCGACCGCCTCCGCGCCGTGGAGACGTTTGGCACCACCACCCCCGCGTTGCTGGCGTTGCAGACCTGGTTGACCGAGCACCGGGTGACGCATGTCGCCATGGAGTCCACCGGGAGCTACTGGAAGCCCGTCTTTAACCTGCTGGAGAGCAGTTTCACCACCTGGCTCGTCAACCCGGCCCACATCAAGGCGGTGCCGGGCCGCAAGACCGATGTCAAGGACGCCGAGTGGATCGCGGATCTCTTGCAACACGGGCTGCTGCGGCCCAGTTTCATTCCGGACCGGGCCCAGCGGGAACTGCGAGAACTGACCCGCTACCGCAAGAGCCTGATCGAGGAGCGAGCGCGCGAGCACAACCGGATCCAAAAGGTGTTGGAGGGGGCCAACATTAAGCTCGCGTCGGTCCTGAGCGATGTGCGGGGGGTCTCCGGGACCCGGATCCTCGCGGCGCTCGCCGACGGGATCACGGACCCGGCGGCGCTGGCGGCGTTGGCCGATGAGCGCGTGCGCGCCTCGCCCCCCGAACTGGTGGCGGCCCTCACGGGGCAGATGGGCGCGCACCAGCGCTTCCTCTTGCAAGCACAGCTCCGGCATGTGGAGGCCCTGGACACCCAGATCCAGGCCGTGGATGCGGAGGTGGCGACCCGGCTGGCCCCTTTGGCGGCGACCCGGGAGCTCCTGGAGAGCCTCCCGGGGGTGAAGACTCGGGTGGCCGAGACCATCCTGGCGGAGGTGGGCCCCACGGTGGAGGCTTTTCCGAGTGCCGCCGCGCTGGCGAAGTGGATCGGCCTGGCCCCGGGGAACCATGAGAGTGCCGGCAAACGGTTATCGGGCCGGACCATCCCCGGGAACCGGGCCCTCCGCGCGACCCTGGTGGAGGCGGCGCACGCGGCGGGCCGCACGAAAGCGACCTATCTCGGCGCCCAGTATCGCCGGATGGTGCGCACCAAGGGGAAGAAACGGGCGGCGGTCATCGTGGCGCACACCCTCGCGGTGGACATCTGGTACCTCCTCGCCCGCCACACCCCCTACGCGGATCTAGGGGTGGACTACTTTGACCGGCGGGACCAAGACCGGGTGCGGCGCCAAGCCGTGAAACGCTTGGAAACCCTGGGGTACGAGGTCACCCTCACCCCCGCCTCGTAACCGGCCGGCGGGGGGGCGCCTGCGCCCGGAGGGCCCGGGCGGGCGTCAGCGTGGGCTGCGCGTCGTCTCCCAGCCTGTTTTTCGGAGCAGTGAAGGATCCGCCCCGCGTGAAGACCGTGCGTGAACCCTTTCTACATATTGGTGTCCCCTTTCCCCTGATAGGCCGTACCCGATTGGCCCGCAATATTGTGGTGGTCCGATGGTGGTCGTGCGGTCGTCGCCAGGGGAAGGGGGGGTCGTGTGCCGGCCGGGTGGTCACGGAATCACAAGGACATTGCGCAACGGGCGTTCACGGAGGCATTGGGCGCGCATCTGCCGGCGTGGCTGGGGGACCTGCCCCCGATTGTGGAACAGCTGCCGACCGACCTGCCCCGTGTGGCGACGTCGGACCGGCAGGTGGACCGGCTGTTTCGCACGGCGGATGACTGGCTGTTGGATCTGGAGATTGAAAGCGGCCACGACGCAGCACTCGACCGATTTCTGCAGTACGCGACGGAGCTGTGGCTCCGGTACCACCAGCGCCAGCGGACGCTGGTGCTGCATCTGGGGCCGCCCGAGCCCTTGACCGAGCACGTCGACGGTGGGTGGCTTCAGTTTGGGGTGCGGCGGGAGTACGTGGGTGCGCGGGACGCGGTGGCCACGGGCGCACGGCTCCGGGCCCAGCGGGCGGCGCCGACGCCGGCGTGGACGGGGCCCGATGTGTTGGATGTGGGGTTCTGGCCGCACATGGCGGGGTGGGACGTGCCGTTTGCGGAGCGGGTGCGCCAGGCGGCGGCGATGGCTGCAGCGCTGCCGCCGGAGTGGGCGACGTCGGCGCTGGCGTGTGTTTTGGGGACGGCACCCGCCGAGGTGGCACGGGCGGTGCTAGAATCCTTGAAGGAGGTGCAGGGCGTGCGATCCGTCCTGGATGTGCTGGTGGAGGAAGCCGAGGCCGAGGCCGAGGCTCGGGGAGAGGCCCGGGGTAAAGCAGACGGCCAAGTGGAGGGTCGGCAGAGGGCCTTGGTCACGGTCTTGCAAGCGCGGTTTGGGGAGGAGGCGGCCGCCTGTCCGGCGCGGATTGCGGCCGTGGATGATGCGGACCGGCTGGAGCGGGGGTTGCAGTTGGCGATCACGGCGGACAGCCTAGCGGCGTTCCTTCACGCTTGGGACTGAGTTCCGGCGGGTCGCGACAAGAGGCGGGGATGCGCATGCGGTCGGTCGACACGGTTGTGGTGGGTCTCGGCGTGATGGGGGCCAGCACCCTCTACGTGCTGGCATCCCGGGGCTTGGCTCCACTGGGCCTCGAGCAGTACTGGACCGGCCACCCGCTCGGATCCTCGCACGGCGAGTCACGCATCATTCGCCAAGCCTACTATGAACACCCCGACTACGTGCCCCTGGTAAGAGAGGCGTGGGCCGCCTGGCGGCAGGTGGAACGCATCAGCGGGTGGCCGTTGCTGACGGAAACTGGCGGCCTTATGGTGGGGCGCCCCAACAGTGCTCTGGTGCGTGGGGCTCTCTTGTCGGCCACCCAGCACCTGCTGCCGCACGAGCGGTTGGACGCGGCCGCCATCATGCGGCGGTTCCCGGCCTTTCGCTTAGACCCCGACGACGTGGGCGTGTACGAGCCGTCGGCTGGTGTCCTCATGGCTGAGCGCGCCACTGAGGCTCTGGTGGCCGAGGCGCGCCGGCAGGGCGCGGCCGTGCACCTGGGGCAGCGGGTGCGGCAGGTGGTCCCCGATGGGAGCGGGGTGGTGGTGCACACCGACCACGGTCCCCTCCGGGCCCGGTCGGCGGTCGTGGCGGCGGGACCCTGGACGCCCGCGCTGCTGCCGGACTGGCACGTGCCGCTGACCGTCGAGCGGCAGGCGGTCACGTGGTTCCGTGCCCAGGAGCCCCGGTGGTTCGAACCCGACCGGTTTCCCGTGTACATGCGCGAAGAGGTGGGCGGCGATACGTTTTACGGGTTTCCCAGCCTAGACGCCGCCACCGTCAAGCTGGCTCGCCACCACGGAGGAGCCCTCACCACGCCTGACCGGGTGGCGCGCCACGTGGGGGACGAGGACCTGGCGGTCGCCCGCCACTTTGCCGCCCGCACCTTCCCCGGTCTCCTGCCCACGGTGGCCCAGTCCACCGTGTGTCTCTACACCGACACCCCGGATCGTCACTTCGTGGTGGGGCCGCTTGGTCCGGAGACACCGCAGATCGTGGTGCTGGCGGGGTTTTCGGGCCACGGGTTCAAGTTTGGCCCGGCCATCGGGCGGGTCGCGGCCGACCTGCTGATGACACCGGGAAGCGGCCCGGCCCTGTTTCGGCCGGACCGCTTCGTCGGCGCCTGACGTCAGCTGGCTTCGACGGCCACCGCCATCTCTTCCTCGGTCTGCGTGTGTTCCAGGCGACTGGCCACACCCCACGGAAGAAAGACCGCCATCGACACGACCGCCACAATGATGCTGCCCTGGTCAAGCGTGACCAGCGGCGTGGCTATCCCGCTGTTGATGTAGGTCATGGCGGTCAGGAACAGGATGAACACGATGTACCAGATGGCGTTTTTGAAGCCCCCGCGCACTCGATACGCGATGCCAAACGCGAGGCTTCCGATGGCGAGCAGCGCGACGGCGTAGGGCACGGACGGCCAGCCGCTCCAGAAGGCGATGAGTCCCGCCGACCCGAACGCCAGCGTGGCCAGCACCCCGCCTCCACGCACTGTCCCCGGCCGGCCCTGCCGCCGCAAGGCGAGCATGGCCACGGGATTCACCGCAAATCCCAGATAACCGGCCACCACGGCATCCGTGATGAGACTGTAGATACTGGGCAACGGCTCCGAGATGTATGCCACGATGGCCCCCACGATGGCAAACACCAACAGCGACCAGCCGGGAATCGCGTACCGCTGATTCAGGTCCTTCAGCTGGCGGCTCACGAATCCGGTGCGGGCCATGGCAAACAGCACGCGGCTGCCTCCACCCTGGTAGATGTACCCGGTGATGAAGGGCCCGATGATGGCGATGATGACCGTTGCGGCGAGAAGCCAGCCCATGTTGGACTTGCCGCTCACGATGGCCAGAAACGGGTTCCCCGGCAGCGTGGTAAGCTTGGCCCAGTCGCCCGTGGGGATGTGCACCTGCGCCCAGTTGAGTGATGCCAGAAACGCCACCGCGAACAGGATGTAGATGGCGGTCTGACCAATCAGGGTAATGATGATGGAGCGTCCCATGCTGCTTTTCGCATCGGTGCTCTCCTCAGCGTAGTCCGGGATGACGCGGATGCCGCCGAACGCAAACATGGCCAGCGGAATGGCCGCGAACACGCCCGACAGCCCAAACGGCACAAATCCGCCGTGCAGGCTGAAGTTGCCAAAGTGCGCGAAGCTGATGAAGCCAATGGCCACCAGCACGTACAGGAGCAGCTTGACACCACCCAGCCAGTCGGTCGCGTTGCGAAACCATCGGATCCCATAGTAGTTGAACGGAAGAAACAGGAACATCACAATGGCGCCGCCCACCGCGCCCAGCGCGGTAGGGAAGCCCGTGGTCGCATTCACGAAGTGCGGGTAGAAGTAGTTCAACCCCTCGACGGTGGCCAGGGCCTCGATCGGGGGGATAAACAGATACCAGATGAGGTCCGAAAACGCATTGATCAGGTTGGTCACGCGGCCATGCGTGTACAGGCTGTACCGCGAGGGACCGCCCGCCTCGGGAAAGGCCCGCGACAGCTCCACGTACGTAAAGCCGATGAACGTGTAGAACAGGGCCCCCACCAACCACGCCAGTACCACACCCGGCCCGGCCACCTCAGCCATGCCGGCATTGCCAAACAGCACCCCCGTACCCACCGCGCCGCCCACGCCCAAAATGATCAGGTCCAGTGTGGACAGGCGCCGTTTGAGTCCCATCAGCCGCACCTCCTCACTTAGATCGGTAGCGAGATTGCTCCTAGGATCGGAATCCCAGTGTTTGAGCTTCGCGCCTCGTCGTGCATCTCCTGCCAGATGGCACAAGATCCCATCTCCTACCCTTCCTCCCGCCGGTTCCTAAAAATCCAGCGGGCGGGCAGCAGGATTCAGGCAAACTTTAGAGAATCGTTCCCTGGAGCGACATCGCGGGCCGGCCGCCGGCATGTCGCGTGGCACCCCAAGTTTCCGAACGTTCGGCCCCTTGGCGTTCAGTCCAGAGATTCGTGCAACGACCTGAAGCAAAGGGGGGACCTTGATGGCTCGACGAAAGTGGATCGCGTCCATGGCGTCGGTGATGGGGGCCGGACTGCTGACGGCGGCCCTGGCCGCCTGTGGCGGTCCCGCCACCCCGTCCGCCGGCGTCCCGCAAAGTATCACGCTCGTGGGCGGCGTGCAGACGGAGCCCAACTGGTGGTTTCCGGTGGAGCCCGTCTCCGTCTGCAGCACCTCGAATTTTGGCATCTCGATGCTGTACCATCCCCTGCTGTGGATCTCGCGGCACGACACGGTGAACTTTGCCCGCTCGATCGCGTCGTCCATTGCGGT
>JAJYPH010000152.1 GCA_021795575.1 Bacillota bacterium | reverse complement strand
GTTCGCGGTGCGCTTTGGCGTGGGGCCCGCCGCCATCGGAGGCCTGATGGCGGTGTCGTTTGTCGCCACCGGCTTTTCCAACCTGGCCACCGGCGCCATTGCCGAGCGGCTGGGCCCGGTGCGGTCGGTCGTCTCCATTCGGCTGGTGGGCGTGGCCATGCTGGTGGCCATGGCGCTCATGGGCAATTTTGTCTGGGCGTCGGTGTTTTACTTCACCCGCTCACTCATGAACCGCGGGTCGGTCGGGGCCCGACAGGCGGTGTCGCAGAGCCTCACGCGCGATGAGCGGCGCGGGGTGGCGGCCAGCTACAACATGGCCTCGATGCGCGTCCCGGCCTCGGTGGGACCCACGGTGGCCGGTTACCTGATGGAAGACGGCAACCTCACCCTGCCGTTTTTCCTAGGCGCGGGCCTGCAGTTGGGCTACGCTCTTTTGTATGGCCGCCTGTTTGGCCATATGGACGAAGGGCTCCGGCGCGCCCGTGTCCCTGCAGACAAACAG
This sequence comes from Bacillota bacterium, assembly GCA_021795575.1. Classification (GTDB taxonomy): domain Bacteria; phylum Bacillota; class Sulfobacillia; order Sulfobacillales; family JAIMBI01; genus JAJZWV01. The sequence continues at coordinate 8,336 of JAJYPH010000152.1, read as the reverse complement.
GTGACACGGCCCCCGGCCGTGTAGGCGTCCCCAGATCCCAAGCGATAGCAAACGAGGTGTTGACGCTGGACAACTGGACTCGGGTCCGCCGCGACTTCCCCTGCACCGACGCACGCGTATTTCTGAACACCGGCACGCTGGGCCCGGTCGCCACCCCCGTGATGGAGCGGTATCTGTCCTCCATACGGCAGTGGAACGCCATGGGACCCGGGTCGCCCGATGTGTACCTCGGGTGGCGCAGCCGGGTGGAAACCGCCCGGGCCACTCTGGCCACCGCCTTCGGCTGCCACCCCGAGAGCCTGTCGCTGTTTGGCAACGTGACCGACGCCATCAACGTGGTGCTGGTGGGCCTGCGACTTCCCCAGGATGCGCGCATCGTCACCACCGATGAGGAGCACGGCGCCCTAGTGGGGCCGTTGACCCAGCTGGCCCAGCGGGGCATCACGGTGGACGTCGTGCCGTTCGGCCAGGGTGGGCCGGAGCTGGTGGCGCGGCTTGCCGCGGCGATGGACCAGGCCCCCACGACGCTCTTGGCGCTCTCCCACATGTCGTGTGAAACCGGCGCGGTCTTTGACGCGGGGGCGCTCGCCGGCGAGGCACACCGGCGCGGCGCGCTGGTCATGCTGGACGGCGCACAGACGCCGGGCCAGATGCCGCTGGCCCTGGACGCGTGGGGCATCGACTTCTATCCCTTCAACGGCCACAAGTGGATGGGCGCGCCGGCGGGATCGGGGGGACTCTACCTCGCCCCCGTGGCGGCGGACCGCGTCGCGATCACCTATACGGGGGACAGCGCCGGCTCGTCCGGCGGCGACCCGGCGGACGGGCGCCGTTTCGAGTACGGCACGCGCAACTGGCCCGCGTGGGTGGCCTGGGGGGACGTAGTGGCCTATCGCGCCAGCCTCCCCGGCGACCCCGATGCACGGCAGCGGGAGCTGGCAGCCCTCCTGCGCGGCGCGCTGGCCGAGGTACCCGGCGTGGCGGTGCGCTCCCCCGAGCCCGCAGGCGGCATCGTCACCGTGTCGGTGGACGGCCTTGCGGGCGACCGCGTGTATCAGCAGCTGCTGGCGGCCGGGGTGGTGGGCCGTCGGGTGCTGCGGCCCCACCTGGACGGAGTGCGCTTCTCTGTGGCGTATTTCAACAACGAGGACGACGTGGCGCGGGCCCGCGCCGCCGTCGCCGAGGTGGCGGCGCGCCGATAGCCGCCCGGGTGGGCCCATGTGTTAGACTTCCCTTATTTGTCGCCGCTCGGGCTCTTAGCCGCGCGGGCGACCCTAGCGAGGGCGGCGCCATCGGCTAGCGGTCGGCAACCAGGGCAACGAGGGGGCACTTTTTTGTGTGCGGCATTGCGGGCTATATGAGCGTGGACCCCGCCGAGTCGCGTCAGCGGACAATCCCGGCCATGTTGGACGCGATGCAGGCCACGATGATTCATCGGGGTCCCGACGGAGCCGGCCAAAAGGTGGGCCCCGGCGTGGGCCTCGCGTTCCGGCGCCTCGCGATTCGCGACCTCGAGGGCGGTCAGCAGCCGATGGTCAGCGAGGACGGCCAGGTGTGGTCCGTGATGAACGGCGAGTTGTACAACTACGCGGAGCTGAAGCACCGCGTGGTGTCCGCCGGCCACAAGCTCCATGGCCACTGCGACGCCGAAGTCATCCCGCATCTCTATGAGGAGCTGGGCCTGGATGGCCTGCTGCGCGAACTGCGCGGCATGTTTGCCCTGGCCATTTACGACGGACGCGCCGACACGCTGCACGTGGCCCGCGACCCGTTTGGCATCAAGCCGCTTTACGTGGCCGAAACCCGCGAGGGCTTTTGGTTCGCGTCCCAGGCAGACGCGCTGGTGGCCGCCGGCGTCCCCGCCCGCGTGGATCCGGTGTCACTTTGGCACTATCTGACCTTTCAATACGTCCCCGGGCCGGCCACACTGTGGCAGGGCATCCGCCAGGTGGAACCCGGCACCTCGCAGAGCTGGCGCCGCGGCGCCCGAGCGGAGGACCGCTACACGGCGCTCACCTTTGCGCCCGACGACGACTGGACGCGCGAACGCGCCGCGGCGGCCGTCCGTGCGGCGCTCGAAGAGTCGGTGGCCGCGCACCTGGTCAGCGATGTGCCGGTCGGCGCGTATCTATCGGGTGGCATCGACTCGAGTGCGGTCGTGGCGCTGATGAAGAAGCACCAGGAGGTTGACAGCTTTTCCATCGGGTTTGCGGGCGCCACCCCCGAGCGGGACGAGCTGCCGCGGGCGCGACGCACGGCCCAGGCGCTGGGCAGCCGGCACCACGAGCTGTACGTCACCGCCCGGGACTACGCCGACCGCTGGGAAGACATCGTGCGGGCGCAGGGCGACCCCGTGGCCGACCCCAGCGCCCCCGCCCTCTATTTCCTGGCGGACGAGGCCCGCCGGCACGTCAAGGTGGTTCTGTCCGGCGAGGGGGCGGACGAGCTGTTCTGCGGGTACGCCATCTACCAGGAGCCGCTGTCGCTGGAGGCGTTCGACCGAATCCCGCCCGTCGTGGCGCGCGGGCTCTCGGCGCTCGCGCGCCGCCTGCCGGACGGCATGCGTGGCAAAAGCTTGATTCAGCGGGGCACCACGCCCCTGGCGCAGCGGTTTTTGGGCAACGCCCATATTTTTCGTGAGGCGGAGAAGGCGGGGCTCTTGGCCGACGGCGCCCTTGAGAGCCCGGTGCCTCCGTCGTGGTCGCTCACCGCCGCTGTCTACGAGGAGACGCTTCATCTGCCCGGTCCCACGCGCATGCAGGCGGTGGACCTGCATTTCTGGCTGGCCGGGGACATCCTGCAGAAGGCCGACAAAATGTCCATGGCCCATTCTCTGGAGCAGCGCGTGCCGTATCTCGACCCGGTGGTGTGGGATGTGGCCCGCCACATTCCGGCGAGCCTGGAGCTGGCGGGGGGCGCCTTCAAACGCGCGCTGCGCGACGGCGTGGCCGACCTGCTGCCCGACGAAATTACGCATCAGCCCAAACTGGGGTTTCCCGTCCCGCTCCGGCAGTGGCTCACCGGAGACCTCCGGCCGCTGGCGGAAGACCTGGTGGCCTCGTCTACCGACACCTTGTTGCGGCGGGACCGCGTGCGGAGCCTTTTGGACGGCCCGCGGCGCTTTCCCACCGAGGACCGGAAACTGTGGACGGTGCTCACCTACCTCATGTGGCACCGCGTGTTTGTCGAACGCGCGGTCCGCCTGCCCGCGGCGTCCGCCGCCACGGTGCTCCGCTCGACATCCGCCCCGACTTCGTCCGGCGAGAGCCTGCCCGCCCAGTAGCGGACCTGGATCCGTTCCATCCATTCCGCGCATAGGCTTGGGGGTTTTTCCAGCACGCCCTATACTGTGGGGAAGCATGGGGATGCGTGCCTGCGAGGCATCTCCGAAGTTTCTCCGAAGTCTCTCCGAGGAGGAATCTGTCGTGTCGCGAACACGCACTTGGGCTCGAAGCGCCTGGCCCCTGGGCCTCCTGTCAACGGCGGCACTGGCGACGCTGCCCGCCACCCCGGCCCTGGCCGCCCCCAGCATCTCCGTCACCCTCTCGTCCTCGGCGCACACGGCGCCCATCGGCGGCGCCGTCACGTTCACGGCCCAGGCGGCCAACCTCTCGGCGCCGGCGCTCTATCAGTTTTGGGTGGAAAGCCCGACGGGCCAGTGGAGCGACCAGCAAAACTACAGCGCCCGCTCTACATTCACCCTCGACCCGTCCGAGGCAGGCGGCTACGTGGTGGCGGTCGACGTGATGACCGCCGCCGAGGTGGCGGCGGGCGACTGGAGCCAGGCCGCCACCACCACGCCGGCGGCGCTGTACGTGGACAGCACCGTCGCCGTCTCCACGCCGTCCGGCCCATTTGTGAAAGGCCAGAGCGCCACCGTGACGGCCACGGCCACCAACCTGCCGAACGCTCAGTACCAGTTTTGGCTAGAGAGTCCTGGGGGCACGTGGACGGGCGGCACTTACGGCAGCGCCAGCACCGACACCGTCGCGATGCCGTCGGCCGGCACGTATCGGGTGGTGGTGTATGCCAAAACGCCCACGGCGCCCGCCGATGCGGCCGGCGCACTCGAGAGCCCGGTCGCGAGCTGGTCCGTGGCCGCCGGCCCCGGTTCCTCGGTCGAGTACCTGGGGGGCAAAATCTCGATCACCAACCCCATTGACCTCGCGGCCAACCAGCCGGTGGCGGTGACCATCGTCAACGTGGATGCCGGCGGCAACCCCATTCCCATTCTCGGCACGTCACCCGGCATCTTTCAGCTGCCCAGCCTTTCGGGGCTCTCCGGCACCGCCGAGTGGGAGCCGGTCCGGGGCGGCGTGCCCATCACCACCGTGACCATCCCGCCGGCCGCGTCCTCGGCCACCGTCTGGCTGGTGTCTAACGAGCCGCAGGTGGTCACGAGCCTCTCGCCCGCGGTGCGCATCCTGGTGGTGACGGACAAGATCATCGGCAGCACAAGTTCCACCGAAACGGTGGCGGTGTCCGTCTCGGGCATTCCCGACGGTGCCGGCACTGACACCGCCAGTTGGGGACCGCTAACTGACTTGGGCAATTTCAGGCTTGGTGGGATCCCAGGTCATTCAACCATCGCGAACGACGCAGTCAGCTTCCCCCTCACGGTGAGTGCAGGGGGGAATGCCCAGTACTTCGCCACAGTCACCGCACCGTGTCCCACGATGGAGACCACCACCGTGACCATCGACGGGGTGAGCGGGAGTGTCTCATATCCTCCCCCGTGAGCGGAAACGCACCGATCCCCCAGGCCACCCTGAGGCCGGGGGATCGTCGGGATGCCCTACGTGTGCACGCGCACCGAGCAGCTTTCGCCGGGCAGGAGAGTGTAGCCCATCGTATGCAGGCGGATGTTGACGGGGATGCGCTGCACCGTTTGCACGTACGTACCCGCCGTGGCCGAGGCCGGGATGAGCGAGAAGAACGACTGCGTGGCCGGGGCCACCGCCGTCACCGTGCCGTGAAAGGTCACCCCGGGTATGGCATTCACCGTGACGTCCACGGACTCGCCCACGCGGATGTGCCGAATGCTGGTTTCCGGGATGTTGGCGGTCACATAGGCCGTTTTGAGTTGAACCAGGGTCAGCAGCGGTGTGCCCGCCCCCACGTCCTGCCCCACCGCTGCGCTGGTGGTGGCGACGTCGCCCGCCACCGGCGCCGTGATGGGCACGGTGGTCGTGGCCGGGATCGTGGACGTGCTGCCATGACCGGTCGACGGGGGATCCACCTTGCTGGAGGTGCTGGCCGCGGCCACCGTCTCCGTGGCAATGACCTGACCTGCTTTCACATGCTGCCCCACCTGCACGGAAAACGTCGTTAGGGCGCCGGGCGTATTGGCCACTACGGGCACCGTGGTCGCCGAAATGCTCGCATCCTGCGAGCTCACGTAGTGGCTCTGGGTGCTGTAGTAGTAAAACGCCAGGGCCGCCACAATCGCGAGGCCCACCAGCACCAACACGTTCACTAGGATGAGTCGGCTTGCTTTCATCTCGTCTCCCTCACTTCTCTGCAGTTGCGCGGGCCGTCGCTGCATGCCCGGGCGAACTTCCCCATCTCGAGTCTGGGCGCCGGTTCCGCATCACTCCATGGCCGGCGCGGCGTCGCGGGCGCCTTCGGTGCGATACGTTTTGACGAACAGGGCCACCACGGCCCCCGCCAGGGTGAGGGCCGCCGTGAGCACAAATACGTTGTCAATGGCCAGCACAAACGCGTCGCGGGCAATCTCGCCCGTGATCAGGTAGGCGTCCACCAGCTGGGCGCCGGGTGCCGTCAGGCCGGCGGCCTGGATGGCGTGCCCCATGCCCGCCATCAGGGCGGCACCGGCGCTGCCCGGGCTGTAGGCCGCGGACAGCGTGCTGGTGAACGCACTGGTTTGGTCCTGCAGCACGCCTGTCAGGGCGGCGAGCCCAAACGCACCGGACACACGCTGCAGGATGTTGTTGACCGACGACGCCGCCCCGATCTTGGGATTGGGCACGGCCGACATGCCTGCCGTGGTGAGCGGCATCATGGCGAGGCCCATCCCCACGCTGCGAATCATCAGCCATTCGGCCACCACCAGCGTGGGCGTGGCCGTGGACAAACTGTGAAACACATACGTGCCGTAGCCCATGAACAACAGCCCCACGAACACCGGCCAGCGGGCGCCCACCAGGTCGTAGATGCGCCCCGCGAGCGGCATAAAGATGGCCGTCACGAGCGCCGCCGGCATCATGATGAGCCCGGTCTGCATGGCGCCGTACCCGGACACGGTCTGCAGGAACAGCGGCACGTAAAACACCCCGGCGTACATGCCCACCATCACCACCATGGACAGGATGTTGGTGAGCGCGTACGAGCCGTACCGAAACACGCGCAGGTCCAACAGCGGCTCGCGCCCCGTCATCTGCAGGTACACAAACAGCACCAGCGCCGCGACCGAGCCCATCAGCAACAGCAGGATGCCCTCGGACGTCCACCCCCAGGTTTGGCCCTCCGACAGGGCCAACAGGAGGCCAAACAGCCCGGCGGCCGCCGTCACCATGCCGGCCCAGTCCAGCCGGCCCACCGGGTGGCCAGGAATGTTCGGGAGATACCGGAGCGCCAGCAGCACCCCCACAATGCCGATGGGCACGTTGACGTAGAAAATCAGGCGCCAGTCGACGTACTGCACCAAGTAGCCGCCCAGCGTGGGCCCGATGGCGGGCGCCATGATGAGCGCCAGCCCCCAGAACCCCATCGCCGTCCCAATCCGGTCCCGCGGCACCATGCGGTACACGAGCGACATCGTGGTGGGCATGATGAGCCCACCCCCCAGCGCCTGCAGCACGCGAAATCCGGACAGCACCCCGACGCTCCACGACGCGCCGCACAGGGCCGACCCAATCGTGAAGACGGTCAGGGAAAACACGTAAATCTGCTTTAACCCGTACTTGTCGCCCAGCCAGCTGGAGATGGGCACCACCACGCCCAGCGCCAGGATGTAAATCGTCACCACCCATTCAGCGCCCTGCGTGTTCACATTGAAGACGTTCTCAATCGTGGGAATGGCAATGTTGACGATGGAGCTGTCCAAAATGCTCATGAAGGCGCCTATCACCACCACGAACAGGGCGACGCCCCATCCCTTCGACGGCGCACTGGACCCCGTCGCCGGTCCGGCCGCTGCGGCCTCCGCCATGCCATCCCCTCCCTCTCCGGCATCCTTCACGATCCGTCACGCCGTCGCGTCACACGTGAATTTGGGCCGCTGCCGACTCCCCCGCAATGTAGCCCACGCCCCGCGGCGGGGGCGGCAGGGTCACCCACACCGGCACCCACTCGGTCGCGGGCGTAAATCCCCCCGCGGCCAGCGCTGGGGTGGCGGCGGCCAGCGTGGCGCGCCCCATCCGCGCCACGCGGCCGTGAAAGGTGCGCCCCGGGTACGCTGCCAGCGTGAGCGTCACCGGCTCACCAGGGCGCACCCGCCGCGTTTGACTTTCGGGCAGCTCCACCTCCACGGACGCCCGCGGTGTGGCCACCAGCGCCACCAGGGGACCCGCGGCGGCCACCTCGGAGCCGCGGGCCGCCACCACCGACCCGACGCGGCCGGCCATCGGTGCCGACACCGTCAGGTGCCGTCCCGCGGCGGTCGCGACGGTCATGAGGACGGTGCCCCGGCGAACCGGGGCGCCGATGGCCACGTCCACCGTCAGCACCCGCTCCCAGGCCACCGCCCGCACCCACGTGCTGGGCGCGGTCACGAAGGCATAGCTCGAGCTCACGAAATGCTGCTGCTGGTATTGAAACCACAGCGCCGTGGCCGCGAGCGCTCCCACGCTGGCCACCGCAATGATGCCGACGCCCCATGCCTGCCGCACGTCAGTCCTCCTCCCCCCGGCGATCCGGACGGAGACGGGCCGCCACCAGCGCCTCGTACCCGCGCGACAAGAGCGCCAGCTCCTCGGCCCGCCTCAGCAGCGCCGCCAGCTGCTGCTCTCGGGTCTCCGCACCCGGCAGCCGCTCGGCCGGGCCCCGGGCATCCGCCTCCCGGTCTCCGTGCCACGACGCCCATTCGGCCGCCAGGTGCTCGCGATCGCAAGCCAGCGCCTTTTGGCGCTCGGCCACGCTGTCGAGATCCATGACATCCCGATAGGACGCCAGGTCCGGCAGTGGCTCCTGACCCCGCGCCCACTGCCGATACCCCTCGCGCAGGAGATAGGCTTCGAAGAGGGCGACCGCGCTGCCGGCGCTGCCGCCATCCAGGATCGCGCGGGCTGCCGCCGCTTGGCTCACCGCCGCACGCAGGGCTCCCACGTCCAGATGCGCCTGAATCACGTCGCGCCACATCCCCGCAAGCTCCGGAG
>JAJYPH010000151.1 GCA_021795575.1 Bacillota bacterium | reverse complement strand
GGCGAGGGCCGCCCGGCTCGCCCGCGCCAGCGCGGGCAGCGGCGGGGCGGGCGGCACCCACCCCCAGGCGCTGCGCATGCGGGTGAGGTCTGCGACCAGGCCCGTCTCCCTAAGGGCGGAGGGCACGGGGGCACAAAACGCCACCGCCAGGGCGGCCGGGTCGGTCGCGATCCCGGTGCCGACATTGAGGGTGAGGGACCCGCCACCCTCGGCGAGATGCCGGCCGGCCTGCGCCAGCGTCGCGACCACGGCGTCCAGGGCGACGTAGTCCGTGCGGGCGGGCACCACCCCAACCGCTTGGCCCCGGGCCAACTGGGCCCAGGGCTGCTCCGGGCCATCCGCCACGCGGCCCACGTGGTCAGGACCCACGACCTCGAACAGGCGCAGGATCACGTGGCGGGGCGCGAAGTCGGCCACGAGCGCCTCGGCCGCGGCCAAGCTGTGCCCATAGGCGGAATCGGGCGCGAGGGGTCGGTTCTCGGTGACAGGGCGCGGGTCTCCTTCGCCGTAGACGGCGGCGCTGGACAGCAGCACGACGGCGGGCGGCTGGTCATCCCAGCGGCGCAGCAGGGCGAGAGTGTCGGCGGCATGCACCTCCCAAGCTTCGGCTGCCTGCCGCCGCGTGGCACGCGATCCCCAGCCCGGGGCCGGCAGGCGGGTGCAGTGGTATACGGTGCGAACCTCATGGGCCGCCAGCAGCGCCTCCCAGGACGGGCCAAAGCCGGCCGTCCCCACGAAGCTGGGGACCGCCAGCGGCAGCGGCGCGGTGGACAGAGCCGCCACGGGCCGCCCGTCCCCGTGAAGAGACTGCACCAGCGCTCGCCCGACATACGTGTCGGCGCCCGTCACCACGGCCAGGGGAAGTTTTTGGGGCAGCGGTTCATCCAGCTGGTAGTACCGGACGGTGCGGCCATCGGGCCGCACCCACGTGTCCTGCGCCGCCCCTTCGCCCATGCGCTCTCCTGCCATGACTTCACCGCCTTCAGCCACTTCAGCATAGCCCGGCGACGCGGGAAGGGCCAGCGCGGCACCTCGCCGCACGGGTCTCCTTCGCAGGCGGTGTTGCGGGCGAGGGGGCGCCCGGGTCGTACTACAATGAGTTATGCAGCAGACAGTACCGGAAGGGGCCGTGACGCCCTACATCCCGTTGAACGCAGCCACCGCGCAAGCCCTGGCCGCCTGGACCGGCCACCCGACCCCGCCGGGGCGCGCCTTGGTGGGCACCGAGGCCGGAGACGATCCGGTCCCCGGGGCGCGGCCTTGTCCCTTGCCGGGCTCCTGGGCCGAGGCGCGCCGATGGTGGTGGGTGGAGGATGCCGCCGCCGTGTGGCGCTGGGTGGACGAACACGGGCGGTCCTGCCGCCGGCGCTGGCCCCGGCCGTGGACGGTGGGGGACGAGGTGTGGGTCCTGGGGGCTTACACCCACACGATGGGAATCGTGAACGTGACGCCTGACTCGTTTTCGGACGGAGGCCGCCGGGTGGACGCGGTCGACGGGGTGCAGGCCGTGCGCGCCTTTCGGGCCGCCGGGCTGGACTGGGTGGACCTGGGCGGGGAGTCGACCCGTCCGGGACATACCCCGGTGGACGACGTGACCGAGTGGCAGCGCGTGGCGCCGGTTCTCGAGGGGCTGCTGGCCGACGAGCGGCGGAGCCTGTCGCTGGACACCCGGCATCCGGGGGTGGGGGCGCGCGCCCTGGAACTTGGGGTGTCGGTGCTGAACGACGTGTCATGTCTCGCCGATCCGGCCTGGCTGCCGCTGCTGGCCCAGGCGCGTTGTGGATACGTCCTCATGTACAATCGGCCGGGACCTGCCGGACGGCTTTCCTGGCTGGACGTCTTGCGGCGAATCGGGACCGCCCTGGACCGGTTGCTGGCCGCGGGGGTGGCGCTCGAGCGGGTCATCGTGGATCCCGGGATCGGGTTCGCGTATGGGGGAGCTGACAACGTGACGGTGCTAAACCATCTCGGGCTGCTGCGGGTATTTGACCGGCCTATCCTGGCAGGGCCTAGCCGCAAACGCTTTCTGGGGCATCTGACCGGCCGCCCGGTGGACGACCGGGATCGCGCGTCGGCCATTGCCGCCTTTGCCGCGGTCCAGGCTGGCGCAGACATGGTGCGCATGCACGACGCGCTGGGCGCGTTGGACGCGGCCCGCATGGCCGACGCTCTGGAGTATGGTGGTGAGTGACCGCCTGTACCTGACCGACCTGCGCTTCATGGCGTGCCACGGGGTGCTGGAGGAAGAGCAGGCGCATCCGCAGCGCTTCAGCGTCGACCTGGCCCTGGCGCTGGACCTGGATCCTGCGGGCCGCACCGACCGCCTGGCGGAGTCCGTGGACTACCGGTGGGTGTGGTCGGTGGCGCGTGACGTGATGCTGGGCCCGCCGCGCCAACTGCTCGAGGCGCTCGCGCACGACCTGGCCGTCCGCCTCTTGGTGCCCCCCGTGCGCGAGGTGCGGGTGCTGGTCAAGAAGCTGGATCCGCCGCTGGCGAACGTCGGGGGCTTTCTCGGGGCCGAGGTGACCCGCCATGCCTAGCGCCGTCGTGGGCCTGGGTGCCAATCTGGGGGACGCGCGGCGGACCCTGCAGGCGGCCGTCCACCGACTCCAGGAGCGCTATGGTTTGGTCGAGTCCGCGTCGCTCTACCAGTCGGCCCCGGTGGGTGGGCCCCCGCAGCCCGCGTATCTCAACAGCGCCGTCAAGCTGGCGGTCGGGGCCCAGGACACCCCCGAGGCGCTGCTCGACGAGTGCCTCGCCGTCGAGCGGGGGCTGGGCCGAGAACGCACCGGGGCGTTGAACGGCCCACGCGCTCTCGACTTGGACCTGTGGTGGTACGACGGCCAGACCGTCGACATCCCTGGACTGACCCTGCCGCATCCGCGGGCCCACCGGCGGCGCTTTGTGCTGCTCCCGTGGCGTGAGCTGATGCCGGGCCTGGTTCTCAGCGGCCGGACGCTGGACGCCTGGCTCGGCGGCCTGAGTGGTCAACCGGTGTGCCGAGTGGAGGGACCGTCATGGCCGTGGACCCAGGGTTAAGCCACAGCGACCTCGGCCGCGACGAGAGGCTGGCCGCCTGGCAGGCGGCGGGCTTGTTTATACGCGAGGAGCACGGCCACTGGGTCGTGGTGGATGGACCCGGCTGGCAGAGCCGCGCCCGCGTGCTGGCAGCTGTGGCCGAGGCGCCGTCCCCCTGGCCGTGGGCCTGGCGGGTCCGCCAGGTGGTGTCCACCACCATGACGGTGGCGCGGCGGGAGCTCGACCGGCGCCCCGGACCCGTCGCGGTGTTGGCGGACCGCCAGACGAAGGGCCGGGGCCGACGGGGACGGCGCTGGGAATCGTCGGCGGGAGCGGGGCTGCACTTGTCGCTGGCTTGGCCCCCGGGGCCGGAGCTGGTGGCTGCCGGGGCACTGACCCTCCGGGTCGGCGTGGCCGCGGCCCGCGCGGTCGAGCGCGTCACCGAGGTCCGCCTCGGGCTGAAGTGGCCCAACGACGGGCTCCACCAGGGACAGAAGGTGATGGGCATCCTGTGCGAGGGCGGAACGTATCCCACTCCTTGGGTCGTGGCCGGCATTGGGATGAACATTAATGGCCTGCCGCCAGCTGGCATTGAGGGCGCGACCAGCCTGGCAGCCATCACGGGCCGCCCCTGGTCTAGGGCACGTCTGGCGGCCGCCATCGCCGCCGAGACCGCGGCCGTGCTGGAGAGTCGGGACGATTCGTGGTTTGGGGAGTATCAGGATCGCTCGCGCGGGGTGACCCTGGGTCGGCGCGTGCGCGTCATGGGAGCTGGCACCCGAGAGTACCAAGGCCAGGCCGAATCCGTGGATGCCACCGGGGCGCTCTGGGTGCGGCGCGACGACGGGACACTCGTCCCGGTGACCGCGGGCGAGGTTAGCATCCGAACGCCGGGCGGGGGCCCGTAGCTGTGCGAGCGGAGGGGCTCATGTAGGGAACTGAAGACGGCCGCCCCAACGTCCGTCTCAGGCTCGAGGATGGATGCTGCCGTGCGCATGGTCGTACCCACCACTTGTCAGGTTCGCCGATAGGTCGAGAATTTCCGCGCGGATGGGCCCCCCGGCCCCAGTAGGTTGGCCAGGATAACCGGCTGCCAAGATGCGTCTTTCATGAGCGACGAGGATTTTGGGGGGGCGTGTCGAATGTCAGTAATTCTGTGAGTGTGGCGCGTAATGCGTGAGAGGTGGCGAAGCCAGCCGCGTGAAATGGCGCTCGAATACGTCACGGGAGTATATTGAGCACGAGGAGATGTGCGCGATGGTATTAGTACAGCGCATTGACGAAGCCACGCTGGCCGTGACGGACGCGCGTTACGCACAGCCCACTTCGCCTCCATCGCCTGTGGAAAGCAGGGGCGCGGCTGCAATCGGAGCGGCGTTGGCGTTAAGTCTATTCATGGTGCTGCTCGTGCTCTTGCTGAGCCCTCGGCGCCGGTGAGGCGACCAAGGGCCACCTAAACCATTGGCCTCCGAACTAGTCAAGATGGCTCACCCAGTGGCGGATGCGGCAATGGGGCCCGCCATTTCACCCCCAAGCGCGGTGAGTGTTTGGGGGCTTGGGGTGGTGGGGACAGTAGCCGAACGAAAGGCGGATGCCGGGGACCATCAGCGTTGCCGCACTGTGCTCCGGATGGTCTGAAATCCCCAGAACAATGACCGTGGACGCCTGGAGTACGGCCGACGGCCAACCCAGCGGTGAGTTGGACCGCCCCGGGCGGGGCGCCCCGCCGGCCCGCAAATGGCTTAGGGCGCAAGCATCTTGCATTCCGATCCGGCACACAGAAGCCCTGGGTCCTGCCCAAGGGACTCGCTAGTCGATCCAGCACTGCGGCGCCACGGTGGTGTCGATTGGAGGCGAATAAGGGCGATCGGGTGTTCTTGGCGGCGAACCGCAGCGACGATACGATGGGGAAGTGGGCACCCGAGTCGATTCTCTCTGGTGAATGAGGCCCTGGGTCCCCGGGGCGGCCGAGCCGGAGAGGCCGAGCCCCCTCGAAGACTCGTGCCCTGCATTCAGGGGAGCAAGCGCCCGCTACCCTGCCGCTGGTGCCGTGGCCGCGCCGGCCACCTCATCCCACAGCGCAGTGAGGCGGTTGGTCCGGCTAGCCCATGACCGCTCGCGTGCCACGGACCAGCCGACCTCCTGCCGCGTGAGGGCAAATTGGCCTGACCGGACGTCGGTCAGCGCACGCTGCGCCTCGGCGACAAAGTTTTGAGGAGGGGCCAGGTACAGGATGTCCGCGTATGCCTGCATCGCCTCCAGCGGGGTGGCCACCAGCGGCTTGCCCGCCGCCATGCACTCGTAAAGTTTTAAGGGATTGCAGGCGAGCGACCGGGGGCTCTGGGTGCGGGGCAGCAGGCACACCTCCATGCTGGCCACCACCGGGGGCAGCTCGGCGTGGGCCACCGGGCCCAAGTAGTCCACGTTGGGAAGCTGCAACAGCTCGGCCAAGCCGTCCAGCCCCTCAGGACGAAACGGGCCCACCAGACCGATGCGCTCGGTGGGACAGGCGCGGGCCAGGTCCGCTATCAGGCGGCAGTCAATCCAGTCGGTGAAGTTGCCGAAAAAGCCAAAAGCCCAGCGAGGCGATGCGGGGGCCGGCACGCGCCAGTGGTCGGGGTCCACGTACTGGCCCAGCTGCACGACGCGGGGATCGCTGCCCAGGTGCCGGTCGGTCGCGGGCGAGATCGAGAGCAGCAGCGACGCCCGCGCGCGCATGACGTCATGGTCCGCCCGATTGGCCATGGCCGGGTCGCAGGCATCTTCCAGCACCTGGTACAGGATCACGTCTGGCGCCAGCACCTGGTCCAGGATGCGCATCAGGGTGGCGGAATACGACTGTCCATACAGCGTAAGCGGCGCGTGGCGGATGGCGTCGTAAAAGTCGGCCGAGGTGGCGGGTGTTTCGATGACATCACGGCGGTCGGCGGTGGGCACGACGTGGTGCGCACCCAAATCGCCGCCCTCGGCCAACGACCAGTCCAAGGGATGCTGAGGATACCACGGATCCAAAAACCAGACGTCAAAGTCACCGCGGCGGGCCCAGATGCGGGCGGTGTGCCGAAACGAGTCCACCAGCTTGTCGTCGCGCCAGCCAAAGATGGCCATCAGCAGCATCACGCCACGAGCGGACGGGGCGGCGGTTACGTACTCCGACATGCTTTCCCTCCTCGCGATGCCATCTGCGCCCACGCCGCCGAGATGGGGGTCGGTTCGTCGGGCGGCGCGCGCAGCGGCCGAAGGGTCACGCTCGCCACCGCCCGCGCCACGTCGCGCGGACTTTCGGCGGGCAGCGTCCGCACCGCCGACGCGCGCCCATCGACTTGGCCAATGACCGGGATGCCCCAGTCCGCCAGGTCCTGCTGCCACCACTGCACCCAGGGATGGTCGAGCGCACCCCGATAGGGGGGCACCACCACGGCGCGCCAGGTGGGCAGCTCGCCCAGGAGCAGGGGAGCCGGCGGCAGCGACGCATAGCGCCCGCCCAACACGCGCCAGTACACCCCCCCCACGGCCGCCAGCGCCTTCACCAGCGCGTGGTCCTCCGCAGTGTTCTCGACCAGAACCGGCACGACCGGTCGGCCGGTGCGGTCCAGGCCGTCCGGCACGGACAGCGGCACGTCGCGGTGGGGGGAGGCCTGAAGCACGGCCGTCAGCTGGCCGGCATCCCACAGGCAGCCATTTTCGAGGCAGGATCGGTGATGCCACGGCCCGTCGCCGTCGGCCAGGGCGACGGCGCGCGGCACCCGGGCTTGCAGAAACTCGATGATGGAGCCCGGTCGCGAGCGCCGCACGCCGGCGACCATCAGGTCCGGCGGCGCCGTACCCAGCGAGAGGGCCTGCCAGCGGACCGAGTGGGCGGCGGCCCACGCACCCGCGATGCGGCTAAAGAGGTCGGCGTCGCCCACCGGCGGGTTGGGCGCGGTCGTCACCTCCACGGTGCCCAGGGTGGGCGCGAAGTACAGCCCCGCCCAGCCGCGACGCGCGGCCAACAGCAGCAGGCGCTTCACGTCCAGGTCGCCAACGGCGTCCCACGGGCCCGAGCCCACCACGACCAGCGTGCTGGGTTCGGCAGCGGCGGTCGCGAGGCCAGGCAGTGGGGCGGCAGTGTGGGGCACGCCTTCGAACAGCTCCCTCAAGTTCCGGGTAGGCTCACTGGGACGGCGACCCGAGACGCCGGTCAACGCCCGACCCTCCGCGCCTGTTAGGTGATGCTACGGGCCACGCGACGGATGGTCAATCGCGGAGCGTGAATTCCCGCACCGTTCGTGTGGCCTACTTGCGCCGGGCGGCCCAGATCAGCCCTCCGAGGGCGGCCAGCATCAAGACGATGGCCACCCCCTGCAGCACCAGCGCCCACGAGGCGTTGACCTGGCTCAACAACCCGTCCGCCAGGCCAAATACCGCGAGGGCCACGAGATACTGCCAGACGCGGCGCAGATAAGCGCTGCGGTTGAGAGGGCCTTCCCCGTTCACGACTCTGCCCCCGCGGCGGCGAGCTGCCGCAGCAGGTCGGCCATCTCCAGCGCCACCGCGGCCGCTTCCGCCCCTTTGTTGCCGGCTTTGCCCCCTGCGCGGTCGCGCGCCTGTTCCATCGTGTCGCACGTCAGCACGCCAAACACCACGGGCGCCCGGCTTTTCCCAGCCAGCTCGGCCAGTCGGGCCGCCGTGTTGGCCGACACGTAGTCGAAGTGGGGGGTGTCGCCCCGAACGATGGCGCCCAGGCATACGATCCCCGCGTAGCCGCGGGTCAGGAGGTGCTCCACCGCCACGGCCAGCTCCAGCGCTCCCGGCACCTCTACCACGTCGATGGCGCCTGGGTCCACCCCCTGGCGCTCCCAGTAGTCCCGCGCGCCGGCCTCCAGCGCCCCGGTTACCTGCTGATTAAAGCGGCTCACCACCAGAACAAATCGGTCGCCGGGGTGGGCGCTGAGGCGCCCCTGATACCGTGCCATAGCTCACCCCTTATTGGCCGTCCGGCGCCCGCTAAAGCCAGTGGCCCATCTGGTCACGCTTCGTGGCCAGATACGCCGCATTGGAGTCGCGGGGCGCGACCTGAATGGGCACTCGTTCGACAATCTTGAGTCCGTATCCTGCCAGCGCGTAGTATTTGCTGGGGTTGTTGGTCAAAAGCCGCAGCTCCCGGACGCCGAGGTCGGACAAAATCTGAGACCCCACCCCGTAGTCCCGCATGTCGGCCGGAAACCCGAGCGCCACGTTGGCCGCGACGGTGTCCATGCCCTGGTCCTGCAGTGCGTACGCCCGGATTTTGTTGCCGAGCCCAATGCCCCGGCCCTCTTGACGCATGTACAGCACCACGCCGCGGCCCTCCGCCTCGATTTGGCGCAGGGCTGCGTCCAGCTGTTCGCCGCAGTCGCAGCGCGCCGAGCCAAACACGTCGCCGGTGAGGCACTCCGAGTGCACCCGCACCAGCACCGGGCGGCCGTCGGCCACGTCGCCCTTGATGACCGCCAAATGGGTGAGATCGGTCGCGGGTTCGTGATACGCCCGCGCCGTAAAGAGGCCGTAGCGCGTGGGCAGTTGGCTCTCGGCGCCGCGAGTAAACAGCTGCTCGTGCTGCAGCCGGTAGCGAATCAGGTCGGCGATGTGCAGCACCGGCAACTGGTGCTGCTGGGCAAACTGCCGCAGTTCCGGCGCGCGCATCATGGTGCCGTCTTCCCGCAGAATCTCGCACACGATGCCGGCCGGGGCGCGCCCCGCCAGCTGGGCCAAGTCGACCGCCGCTTCGGTGTGGCCCGGGCGGCGCAGCACGCCCCCGTCCTGGGCCCGCAGGGGAAAGATGTGGCCCGGGCGCACCAGGTCCCCTGGCCCAGCCGCC
>JAJYPH010000150.1 GCA_021795575.1 Bacillota bacterium | reverse complement strand
CATTCCGCAGTTGTCGGGCGTGTGGGCGGAGGGGGGTCTCTCCCCCGCCACGTTCCGCCGAATCGCCTCGGCCACAAACTGGCCGTCGGCCGTGGCCGACTGCGCCGTCTGTGGTCCCATCCGGCCTCCGTCGCGGTGAAGCCAGGCGTCCCCCGCCACGTAGACGTGCGGGGCCACCTGGCCCCAGGGATCGGGTACGGCATAACCCTGGTGGTCGTACTGCGCCCCCGCGACGATCGGCGTGGCGGGGGCGGCAATGCCGCCGGCCCAGAGGAACACGTCCCAGGCAACCGATGGGCCGCCGTCCAGTATCGCCGTGCCCGCGGCAACGCGGGCAATGGGGCGCCCCGTCCGCACGTGCACGCCGGCCCGCGTCAGGCGGTCTCGGGCGTAGCGGGCCAACCCCGGCCCCAAGCTTGGCAGCAGCCGGTCTGCCGCCTCCACCAGCGTCACCGGCCAGCGCTCAGAGAGCGCTCCGGCCAGCTCCACGCCGGTGACGCCACCACCGCCCACCAGCACCCGCCCGTGCCGCGCGGCCGCAAGCGCACACTTCAGGCGCTGGGCATCGGCGGCGCTGCGAAATGGCCGTGCGAGGCGGCGCAGTCCGGGCACGGACGGCCAGGCCGTGTCGCTGCCCACCGCGACGATCGCCCAGTCGAATGCCTCCTGGTGGCCGGTGTCATCAACCACGAGACGGGCGCTGGGCTGGACCTTGACCACCGCATGCGGGTGGTGCACCACCCCGGTCCCCGCCAGCAGTTTGGCAAACGGCAGCACATGGCGCCCTACAGGGTCATCGCCGACCAACGCCGACGGGAGTTCTGGCAGCAGCTGCTGCCCGACACCGGGGTCCCAGAGGTGCACCTCCACGCCTGAAATCTGCAGCAGCCCCGGCAGGGCCGCCATCCCCGCGTAGCCCCCGCCCACCACCGCCACCCTGGTCGCTGTGGTCATCGCCGCCTCCTCCCCCTGGCGCCTGCCGTATTGTCTCCGGTCTATCACATCCCTTCGCAAACGAGGACCCTCCCATGCCCCATCGGGCGGAGTGCCGTGACGCCCAGGCAGGCGGGCGCCGCCGCCGCGTTGTAGTTCGGCTAGCCTGCGTAGGGCACAGGTGGGGCATGGGGCCAGGACCACGCCATCGCCTGCGCTGTCGCCGCAGGTCGATGCCGCGGCAGCGTCCTGGCCCACCCATCGCGTTCTCCGTCGGCCTCGGCGCCGCCAGGCCTTAGGGCGCGCTCGACGGCAGGTTGGCCCATCGGGGCAAGAGGTGGGCGAAAGGGATGTGGGCAGCTGCCGCGATGGCGTGCAGGAAGCGTACAAACGGGCGGCCGATGCCGAGGGGACCCACCGCCTGGAGTGGCTGTCCCGGTGCGCGTACGGTTTCACCGTCGCACCCCGATTGCAGAAGCTTCACCACAGCCACCTGGCGACCGGTGCTGAAGAACGTCAGCTGGATCGCGGCCATCCCGGCGGGGCACGAATACGCGGGCGGTATGCCGTGATGGGCTTTCAGGTAGGTGGTTTCGGCCGCCGTCCCGGTCGCCAGGATCTGCCGGGCCCAGGCATAAAGATTAGCAGCCACTCCGGGGGTGGCGTTGACCCGAGCGAACGGCTCGGCGTGGTGCCACAGGTTCGGATGCTGTGCGATGGTGGCCGGGCCAAGGATGAGCCGCTGAATCACGACGCGGTCCGGTGATGACCGAGCGGACACGACCGTCGCCTGCGGAGCCGCCAACACCGACGGCCGGCTCGGACCCAGCTCAGCGGTCAGGCCCAGCACGATAGCCAGCACCACCCCCACCGCCAGGAACCCGCGCACGCGGCAACCCCCTCTCAAGAAAACAAGGCTGCGTCGCGACCCGCTCGCGACGACGGCGGAGGCAGCCGATCTGCGATACCGATACGTTAACCTTAACACGCCGGTTGTTCCGTTCGATGCCACACCCTGGGATTGGGTGGCACGAGGAAGCGGTCGTCCGTCTAAAGCGCATGTTCGGACGCCGGCCACCGCCCGAGGCATGCTGCGAGCACCGCCCAGGGCTGCCACGATGCCGATGGCTCCACCCGCCGCTGCTGGCCGCCCGCACGGTTGGGACGCTGGCCCCCGGGCCGACTGTCCCACGGGTGTACGACCAAGCCCGCACCTGGTGGCGCCGTCGCGGAGTTTCGTCAAGAATGTAGGCAGCAAGGGCCCACGGTGTCCGGGCGCGCGCCGCCTCGGCGACGACGAAAGGCTGGGCTGAGCAAGGGGTGACCCTCCGTGGCACGGATGCCGGGCGGCCGCGACTTCATCCGGTTTTGGGCGTCGGACGGCGCCCTGAGCCTCGGGGCCTACATTCGCCTGCTGGCCGTCCAGGTTCTGCTGGTGGTTTCCCTGCACGGGAGCGCGTTCGATGTGGGCCTCCTGACTGCGGCCCGCTGGCTCCCCTACTTACTGCTGGGTCTGGTGGCCGGCACCGTCGTCGACCACCTGCCGCGGCGGTGGGTGCTGGTATGGACCGATGTCCTGGTCATGGCGGTGTTCGCCGCCATGGCGGTGCTGGCCGGTCTTGACCGCCTCACCATCCCCGGCCTGTTGGCGCTGGCGCTGGTGGGTGGCGGTGGCTCGCTGTTCCACGAGGCCGCCGCCCAGACGATCCTGCCGGATCTGGTGCCGCCCGAGGATTTGCTGTCCGCCAACGTCCGGTTGGAGCAGACGGGCGCGGCGGCCCAGTCGATCGGACCCGCCCTGGCCGGAGTGATCATTGCGGTCGTGGGCACCCCCCTGGCGATCGCCCTGGACGCGGTGGCCCACCTGGCCAGCGGCGCGCTGAACCGAGGTCTCTCGCCGGCGCCGGCCGCAAACCCTCGGCCGGCCGCGGGGGTCCGGCGGGAGGTGCGCGACGGCCTCCGCTGGGTTTATGGTCATCGCCGCCTGCGGTCGCTCGCGCTGAACACCAATCTCTGGTTCATGTTTCATGCCTTCACGACCACACTGCTGATACCGTTCCTGCTGCTGGGGCTGAAGCTGTCCCCGGTGGCCGTCGGCTTCGTGCTGGCCGCCGCCGGCATCGGATCGATAGCGGGCACCGCGCTGTCCTCCCGATCCGCGGCTCGCTGGGGTGCGGGCCGCGTGATTGGGCGGGCCCGCGCCCTGTACCTCCCCAGCATCGTCCTGCTGGTGCTGGCCCCCTCGGCCGCGCACGGCACCACTGTGGCCGCCTTTGGCCTGGCGGCCGCGGCCGAGCTGCTTTACGGCTTCGCCATGGGCTTAGAGGGCCCGCTGGAGTCGGCCTACCGGCAATCCATCACTCCGCGGGCCCTGCAGGGGCGCACCAACGCCACGATGCGGGCCAGCAATCGGGCCGTGGTGGTGTTCGCCGCCCCGCTCGGGGGCGCGCTGGCCGTGGCCGCGGGCTTTCGGCCCGCGCTTTCGGCCGCAGCTCTCGGGATGGGCACCGTGGCGGCATGGTACGCCTTTTCCCCCATGATGGAGGCCACCGTGGGAGAAGCCGGGCACCCGTCGGCACCGGGTTCGTCGGAGGACCGCTGAGCTGCTGGCGCGAGCGGTCTACATCCGCGACGGCCGATACTCTTGAAATCGATCGCCCGCGGCCGCCATCTCGTCCGGCGTCAGGACGTGGGGCGGGCCCGTCTTGAGCACCTCCAGGTAGACGCGGCCCAGCCACTCCACGAGGCGCGCCCGCTCCAGCGCCGTGGGGAGATCCGGCCCCACCGCCACCGCCCCGTGGTTGGCCAGCAGCACGGCGTGGGCGGTGCCCAGGGTCGTGGCGGTGTGCTGGGCCAGCTCGGCGCTGCCAAAGGTGGCGTAGGGCGCCACCCGCACTTCTCCGCCCAGCTGGTGCAGGGCGTAGTGAATCGGGGGGAGGGGCCGGCGCAGCACGGAGAGCGCGGTGGCCGCGACGGAGTGGGTGTGGACGACGGCCCCGACGTCGGGTCGCGCCTGATAAATGGCCAGGTGCAGGCGCCACTCGCTGCTGCGGCGGTGGGTGCCCCCCACCTGACCGCCCTCGTCGTCCAGCACCGCCAGCTGCTCGGGGCTCAGCTCGTCGGCCGGAACGGCCGTGGGCGTGATGACCAATCCCTGGGATGTACGCACGCTCACATTGCCGGCCGTGCCCACCACCAGGCCGTCGCGCACCAGCTGGCGGGCCGCCTCCACCAAAGGAGCCCTGGACCCCGTGCGGCGCGTCACGGGCGGTTCGCCGCGACCGCGCTGGCCGTGATGTCATCCAGGTCGGGATGTGCCGGCACCCAGCCCAGCTGTTCGCGAATGGCCGTGCCGCGGCCAATCAGGAGGGGGGGATCGCCGGGGCGCCGGTCCGCCGCCACCGTGGGCACGGGCTGCCCCAGCGCCCGCTCCAGCGACGCCACCACCTCGGCCACCGTATAACCGAGGCCGGTGGCCACGTTGAGCGCCATCGAGGCGCCCCCCTGGGCGAGATGGTCCAATGCCAGCCGATGGGCGTCGGCCAGGTCGCCCACATGCACATAGTCGCGCATGGCCGTGCCGTCCCCCGTGTCATAGTCGCTGCCAAAAATCTTTAAAGGCGGGCCGCTCGCGGCGGCCGCCAGCGCATTGGGGATCAGATGCGTCTCAGGCTGGTGGCGCTCCACCGTCACGCCGGGCACGGCGCCGGCCGCGTTGAAGTACCGGAGCGCCACATAATGCACCGCCCCCACGCGGTCCAAATCCTCCAGCATCCACTCCATCGTGAGCTTGGTCCGGCCGTAGGGGCTCAGAGGGTCCCGTCGATGGTGCTCGGGGATCGGCTCCGCCGCCACCGCGCCATAGACGGCCGCCGAACTGGAGAACACCATCTGCCGCACGTTGGCCGCCAGCATAGCCTTTAGGAGGGCGATGCCTCCCCCCACGTTATGGTCCCAGTAGGGGAGAGGCTCAGCCACCGATTCGCTCACCACGATCTTGCCCGCCAAGTGCACGACCGCGTCCACCGCGTGATCCTGCAGGGTGCGGGTGAGTGCTGGCTCGTCGCGTACGTCACCGACCACCTGCCGGATGGAGGAGGCGGCGCGCGGCTTTTCCCCCACCAACGGTGCCATATCGAAGCTCACCACGGTGTGGCCCGCCTCGGCCAGCCCATGCGCCACCGCTCGGCCGATGTAGCCGCGCCCTCCCGTCACCAAAACGTTCACGCCGCCTCCTTGTCTGGTTCGGCCTGCTGGTCTCGCCAGCACACCACCACAGCCAGCACCGCCAGGAACAGGTAGTCCTCAAAGGATATCCCGCCCAGAAAGCTCGATTCCGCCAGCTGCTCGACCAGACCCGCGACCAGCAACGCGGCCCAGAGGCCGAAGAGCCGCACCGAGGTGGCCCGCTGCCAAGCTGCCACCACCGCGGCGGCCACCACGGCCGCCCACAGCAACAGCCCCACCAGCCCCAGCTCCACCAGCGTCTCTAAGGGCCCGTTGCTGGGCGTGAGTCCCACGTAGGCAGGTGGCACGTAGGGCGCCATGGCCGGCGGGGACTGGCCCGGCCCCACGCCCAACAGCCAGTGGCTCCGGGCCACGTGCAGGGCGGCGCGCCACAAGAGCGTGCGGCCCGACAGTCCATGCTTGAAGAGACTGATCAGCCGATGCACGCCGGTCTTCGCCGTAACCAGCGCAAAGGCCACCACGACGCCCCCTAGGGCCCACAGCACGCCGCGGCGCCCGTAAACCACGCCGGCCACCACCAGCACGCCCACCGCCGCCGCGATCCAGCCCGTGCGGGAATACGACAGCGCGAGCCCCATCACCGACAGGATGGCCGCTATCCACCAGAGCCACCGAGGCCGCTCGCGCTCCACCAGCAGAATGGCCGCCGCCGGTACGCCGAACGCCGTCAGGAAACCCAACGTATTTTTGTTGGCGAACGGCCACTGCCACGCCAGCAACGTACGGCTGCCCACGGGCACGGGAAATCCCTGGTGGAATCCCAGCGCCGCCACGCCGGCGGCCAGCGACAGGAGTGCGGTGGCGCCCGCCAGCACCATCAGGAGCTGGTGCCACGGACGCCCGCCCGCCTGGGCATGTACGCGGGGCAGCGCCACCAGCGCGGTCACGAGGACGACCGGGACGCCGGCGGCGTAGTAAAGATCCCCGGTGCCGTGATGGACCACGGCCACCAGCACTACCCACACCGCGTAGGCGGCACTCCACGCCACCACGGGCTCCCATCGGATGCGCCATGGGCCGGCACGGGCCGCCCGCACCAGCACGACAAACGCGGGCACCAGCCAGGGCACGTACTGCCAGTGCGACACGGTGCCGGCATGCACCACCTCGACCCAGATGGACGCGGCCACGAGCGTCCCAAAGGCCCAGGCGGGCCGCCACAGGATGACCGCCGCGGACAAAAGCCCGAGCAGCGCCGCCAAAACCTCCACCGTCACTCTCGCCACTCCCAACCCTCGTCCATATCTTTCACCGCTCATTTATTAGAATCCGCCAACGTCAGCCAAACCCAGTCAAAGTCAGCCAACCTTAGCCGATATGGGCCGGCAGGCGCCCCGTGCATCTGAATAATCCTAGACCGGTTCGTCGGAACTTGTCGAGTCGGGGATCTGGCGGGCCGCCTCGGCCGCCGCCCGCCCCCACGGCTTCACGGTGCGCGGCCCGCGGCCCGCGCGCTCCGCCCACACCGACGGCTCCCGCAGCTCCGCCAGGGTGTGAAACCAATCCGACTGGGACCGCATGCTCAGCACGGCGCCGCGCTGCGCAGGCGACAACCCCCCCAGCCCCACGCGCCACCCCACCACGGGTCGACCATAGGCGAGCCCCTCCAACACCTTCGTGGGCGTCCCCGCCCCCACCAAAATCGGCGCCACCACCACCCCGGCCTCGCGATAGCACTGCTCCAACTCGTCGGCATCCACCAGTCCCCGGCCCGTGAGCCCCGGCCGTCGGACGCGCTCGGTGCCCTTGCCCACCAGCGTGAGGTGAAAGTGCTGGCGCAGCAGCACGGGCCACAACTGCTCCAAAAAATGTGAGAGACCCATGCGGTTGGGGGCGTACTCGAGGTTGCCCACAAACAACAGCTGGGCCGGATCCGCCGGGGGCAGGGGCTTGACGCGGGGCACGCCGTTCTCCACCACGCGCACGTGGCCGACGCCCCGCTCGCGAAGCCAGTCCGCGTCCCGCGCCGCCGCCACCCACACCTCGTCAAACTGGCGCGCCAGCCGCACCTCTTCGGGACCCACGCCCAAGAGTCCGACCCGATGTGGAGACCACTCCCACACCATGAACTCCGAGAGATAAAGGCCCAGGCTGTCTGTGAGGTCCAGGAGATGAAACCGCCCAGGCACCGCCAGCGCCCAGTAGGCACACTTCAACTGAAAGGCGGCCACCACGTCATACGCACCCGCGACGTCCGGAAGGTGCTCACGATACGGGGCCGTGGCCAGCGGAAAGCGCCGCTGGAGCAGCTGGCGCCACCGCGCGCGCCGGCGCGTCGGATCCGGCAACGCAAAGACGTGGTGGGCCCCCTCGGTGGCCCCCCCCCACTGCAGCAGCGTCACGTCAAAAACATCGGCCAGTCCCTTCCACAAGGCCCAGGCACGCCACTGGTCACCCTGGCGGGGAGCCGCCGGGTTCACGGCCGTCAGGACCACGGCGCGGGTGCTGTTGCTCATGACCGGCCTCCTCCAGCACGGCGGCGGTCCGCGCGACCATGTGCGTCACGTCAAACTGCCGTGCCATGTGCGTGCGCGCCGCCTCCGTAAACGACGGGGCGCCGGTTCTCGCCTGCTCCACCGCCGCCTCCAACGCTATTGTAAGGGACTTTGGATCGCCTACTGGCACAACCAGGCGAGGGTCCAGCGGACGCACCACGTCCCCCATGGCACCCACGTCGGTGACCACCGTGGGCACACCCGAGGCCAGCGCATCCAACAGCGTGTACGGGAGGCCTTCTTTCCACGACGGGATGGCCAGCGCGTGCACCTGGGCAAAAAAGTCGGAGGCGTCCGCCTGCCATCCCAAGAACGTCGCGCTGAGCCCCGCCCGAGCCGCGGCGGCGCGATACCGCGCGGCGAGTGGGCCGTCGCCGCCCACCACCAAGTGATACGACGGGCCAGCCGCCGCCATCGCCCGGACCAGGACGTCAAAGCCCTTTTCTGGGCTGAAACGCGAGAGAAAGCCCACTCGCCACGGCGGGCCCGGCGGCGGGGTCCACGAGGCCCGAGGCACCGCGACCCCGTTGACAATGGGCTCGACCCGCGGGATGCCGGCCGCTCGCGCCCACGCGGCATCACGGGCACTCACCGTGATGACCGCCGCCGATCCACGGCCCGCCCAGCCCTCCACAGCCCGGTAGAGAGCCCGCTCCCACGCGGGCCGCGTGGGATCCGTGAACACAAAGCCATGCGCCGTGTACACGGCCGGCACGCCCCGCGTGCGCGCCGCGAGCCGGGCCAAGAGCCCGGCCTTCGAGCTGTGGGCGTGCACCACGGACGGCCCGTAGCGGCCGATAAGAACCAAAAGACTCCGGTAGGCGGCCCAATCGGCGCGCGGGTGTACGGACCGAGTGAGGGTGGGCAGATAGTCGGTGGGACCTACGACGGTTTCAAGCCAGCGGCCGCCTCCGTGAACCACCCGCACGTCGTGACCGGCCGCCCGAAGCCCCCGGGTCACGTCCGCCACGTGCCGCTGGGCTCCGCCCGGCTCGCCGCCAGTCACCACCTCCAGGACGCGCATGTGCGCCTTCCTTCTTTCTCTCTTTCTTTCTTTCTTTCTTTCTTTCTTTCTTTCTTTCTTGCCTCGGCCTGACCAATGGACCCACGGGCCCACCCCCCGGCGCCCCGTTGCTGGCCGCGGGTCCCAAGCCCGCCGCCACGATGCCCACCCGCATGCAACCGACGGGCACGGCCG
>JAJYPH010000149.1 GCA_021795575.1 Bacillota bacterium | reverse complement strand
GCCACCGGGCTGTCGCCCGCGGAGGTCGACGCCGTGCGCCCGTAAGGCGGGGGCGCCGATGAGCGGGGCGGCCGGAGGCCGACGGAGCCCCGGACGCCGCGGGGCTGGCGTCTTGGCGGCGGCGGTGGTTCGCCACGCCTGGCGGCGTGACGGGTGCTGGCGCGACCCCCCGGGTCCATCGAGGCGATGCCTCCCCTCGAATAGGGGAGTGCACGCCGACGCGAACACGATGCGCCCCCGGGCACGGGCCCCATCACCACGCGGCCCCGCGGGGCGTGGCCCTCCTCCAGCCCCGTCACGCGTGGCTGCCGGTGCCCGAGGCCCAGCGCTCCGGGGGGACCCATCCGCGCGCCGCATCACGCCGATCGGGGAGGCCCTGGTTGTCGCGGGGCCTTAGGCCCCCGCGACGCGTCGGCGCCCCATCCGGGGTCACGAGGGCGTTCACGGCGTTGGACGTGGCGGCGCTGCTAACCCTGGGGGCCACGCGGGTGCCCGCCGCGTCGCCATCCCTCCCCCGATAACGGGCTCCTCATTGGCGCCTCCGGGCCGATGGGCACTTTTCCCTGCGGAAGCGGAGGAACACCTCTGGACGACAAACCCCAGCTGGCCACGGTGACCCGGGCCAGACTACCAGCGGCCCGCAGACACGAGCCTGTCCAGGTGGGTCGCCGCAAAGCTCAGCGGCTCGGAGCCGTCACCCCAGTTCGACGTCCCGTGGGACATCCTCCGCGCGCGTAGTCCCGAAGGCCATCAACGGCTCCGCCTCCGGCTTCTGCTCCGGCGCCCGCGCCGGCGCCGGGAACGCCGTCCCACGCGTCACGGACCCGGCGTCAGCCATCTGGGTGACCAATAACCAAGGCGTACAGCAGACCTACAACAGGCAGATGCTCGTCCATGTCACGGCGGGCTTGACCGCCGGGCTGGCGGTGTTGGCCCACGCGGGGGACACGACGGAGCCCGCGCCGTTGCTGGCCGAGGCGGGCTACCGGGCCGCCGCCAATCTCCGCGAGGTGGCGCAAGGCCACATGGACGCCTATATAGCGGGGGGGGGCGCCGCCGACCCGTCGAGCCACGACGAGCGCGTGCCCCAAGCCCACGGTACGTACGACGGGGTGCTGACCGCTACCACTTTCCCGGCGATCAGTGGATTTGCGTCAGGACCGGGTCGGCCGGGACTGAACCACCCCCACGTTCACACCGTGTGTGGGCGGAAGGTGTGCTCACCGAGTCGGACCTCACTCAGCGGAGGGAACCACCGCCGTCAGGAACCGGGTGAACACCTGGTTGCCCACCGCCATGCCCCGCCGGGTCAGTTGAATCGCGTCGGGCGTGCACCTCAGCAGGTGTGCGGCTTCCAACGGACCCACCACCCCTGGAAACGCCTGGTCCAGGGGGATCCCAAACCGCTCGCGGAAAGCTGACAGCGAGACGCCCGGCGCCTCTCGGAGACCGAGCCAGACGGCTTCGCCGGCCAGCTGGGCCATCGACAGCCGTTCCTCGCCTGCGGTGGGGTCGCGGCCCGCCAGCGCCTCGGTCATGTACGCGCGCACGTGGCGGCCGTTCCACCAGCGGCGGGCGCCCGCGGGGCCGGAAAAGCTGTGTGCGCCGGCCCCGACCCCAATGTACGGGTGGTGGCGCCAGTACGCCCGGTTGTGCCGCGACTCCCACCCCGGCCGCGAAAAATTGGACAGCTCGTAGCGTCGGTAGCCCATCGCAGGCAGCGACGTCTCGGCTAGGTCCGCCATGTCCCCCACCAGGTCCTCGTCCGGCAGGGTCGACGTCCCCCGCCCGACCGATCGGGCCAGCGGCGTGCCCTCTTCCACCTGGAGCGCATACAGCGACACGTGCTCGGGCTCCCAGTTGGTGAGGCACCGAATCGTCTCGTGCCACTCGGCCAGCGTTTGGTCCGGCAGGCCGTAAATCGCATCGACCGACACATTGTCGAAGTGGGCGCGGCGCAGCTGGCGCAAGGCTCGGTGCGCCTCGGCCACATCGTGCTCGCGGTGCAGCCGTCGAAGGTGGTGGACCTGCGCCGCCTGCACGCCCAGTGAGACCCGGTTGACGCCCGCCTGGCGAAAATCGGCCAGCTGGCTCGCGGTTACCGTGCCAGGGTTGGCTTCCAGCGTCACCTCAGCGCCGGGGCCAAGGGGCACGCGCGCCGCCAGCGCCTCCAGCACGCGGCCAATGTCGCGAGGTTCCGCCAGCGAGGGGGTCCCGCCGCCGAAGTACACGCTGGTAATCGGGCCCGGCGGCAGGGCTTCGCGCGTCCACTCGGCCACCACGGCGTCTATATAGCGGGAGCGGGCGGCCGCATCCATCCCGACGACGATCGGGAAGTCGCAGTACGTGCACCGGCGCACGCAGAACGGGACGTGCACGTACACCGCAAACCCGCCCGGCTGCCCGCCGTCGTCGGCCGCCGTAGCCGCGCTCATTCGGGGTCCAGCCGCAAGATGGCCATGAACGCCTCCTGCGGCACCTCGATGATGCCCACCGTCTTCATGCGGCGCTTGCCCTCTTTTTGTTTCTCCAACAGCTTGCGCTTGCGTGTGATGTCGCCGCCGTAGCACTTGGCCAACACGTCTTTGCGCATGGCCCGCACCGTCTCCCGCGCCACCACCCGGCCCCCGATGGCCGCCTGGATCGGCACCTCAAACATCTGGCGCGGAATCACCTCGCGCAGCTTCTGCGCCAGCGCGCGCCCGCGCGTGTAGGCAAAGTCGCGGTGGACGACGACCGACAGCGCGTCCACCGTCTCCCCGTTCAGCAGCACGTCGAGGCGCACCAGGTCCGACCGCTGGTACCCGGCCACCTGATAATCCAGCGACGCGTACCCGCGCGTCCGACTTTTCAGCGCATCAAAAAAGTCGTACATGATTTCGCCGAGCGGCAGCCGATACGAGACGCGCGCCCGCCCCCCCTCCAGGTATTCCAGGTCGCGGTACACGCCGCGCCGCTCCTGCGCCAGCTCCATGACCGCCCCGATGGACCCCTGCGGGGTGAGCATCTCCGCATCCACCATGGGCTCCTCGAGATACGCGAGCTCGCTGCCCATGGGGACGCGGGCCGGGTTGTCCACCCGCTCCATCCGACCGTCCGTATAGTGCACCTGCCACACGACGTTGGGCGCCGTGGTGATCAGCGCCAATCCGTACTCCCGCTCCAGCCGCTCCTGAATCACATCCAGGTGCAAGAGGCCCAAAAACCCCGCCCGAAAGCCAAAACCCAGGGCCGCCGACGTTTCCGGCTCAAACGTCAGCGCGGCGTCGTTCAGCAAAAGCTTCTCCAAAGCTTCCCTAAGGCGCCCGTAGTCTTCGGCCGCCACCGGATACAGGCCGGAAAACACCATCGGCTGCGCCGGACGATACCCGGGCAGCGCCAGGGCGGCTGGCCGCTCGGTGCCGGTGACCGTGTCGCCCACGCGGGTTTCGTGCACGCTCCGAATCGACGCCGCGAAGTAGCCCACCGCGCCCGGGCCCAGTCGGGCGACGGGCTCCCGGGCGGGTCGAAACACCCCCACCTGGTCCACCTGGAACTGTCCGCCACCGGCCATGAATGAGACAGCGTCCCCGGCCTCGACCCCGCCGTCCATCACCCGGATGTACACCAACACGCCCTGGTAAGTGTCGTAGCGCGCATCAAACACCAGGGCACGGAGCGGCGCCGCCGCATCCCCGGTCGGCGCCGGCACCTCGCGCACCACCGCCTCCAGCACATCGGCAATGCCCACCCCGGCCTTAGCCGACACCAAGAGCGGGGGACGGTCCAAGCCCACCTCCTCCAGCTGGCGCACCGCCGCCTCGGGGTCCGCGCTGGGCAGGTCAATCTTGTTGATGACCGGCACAATGGCCAGATCGTGCTCCAGCGCCAGGTACAGGTTGGCCAGGGTCTGCGCCTCCACCCCCTGGCTGGCGTCGACGACCAGGAGCGCCCCTTCGCAAGCTTTCAAGCTGCGCGACACCTCGTAGGCGAAGTCTACGTGGCCAGGTGTGTCGATCAGGTTGAGCTGATAGGTCTCGCCGTCCGACGCCGTGTACGCCATGCGCACGGCCTGCGCCTTGATGGTGATGCCCCGCTCGCGCTCCAGCTCCATCTGGTCCAAAAGCTGCGGCGCCATGTCGCGGGGTGCCACCGTGCCCGTGGCCTCCAGCAGGCGGTCGGCCAGCGTCGACTTGCCGTGGTCGACGTGCGCAATGATGCAGAAGTTCCGGATGCGGCTCTGGTCGTGCGTCATCACGTGGACGAACCTCCGTCGGCTCTTTCCCCCATTATAAATACAGTCAGAGCCAGAGACCCTTGCCTCATCCCCGGGCCTCCGAGTGACGCGCCCCGGTCTGGCGCCCAGGGTGGCCGCGCAGCGCCGACATGACGGCCGCCACCACCAGCGCACCGACCGCGGTGTAGAACGCCACGTGGATGCCGTGCAGGAAGGCGGCGCCCGTCGCGACCGACAGACGTGCGCTGCCGACAAAAATCGCAAAAGCGAGCTGGCGATTGATGGCATTGGCCGCCACGACCAGCGCCATCGAAAACGACAGCACCATCCCCAGGTTGGAGATCGTGCGCAACAGGCCCGACGCCACCCCGAACGACCCGGCGGGCGACGCCTTCATGACGGCGGCGTTGTTGCTGGGGAAAAAGCCAGCGCTGCCGAGCCCATTGACCATGCTGACCGCGCTCACGGTCCAGAGCGGGCTTGCGAGCCCCAGACCGGCATAGAGAATCAGCGCGATGCACTGAATCCCCAGCCCCACCGTGGCCGGCACGGCCGGCGACAGCCGGTCGGCCAGCCGTCCGGACCAGGGGGCCATGATGCTTCCCAATATATATCCCGGCACCAGCCACAGGGCGGCATCCAGCGGAGTCAGCTGCCGCACGCCCTGCAGGTACATGGTAATGAGAAACAGGACGGCGAAGTTGGCCAGCGCCTGAAAGAAGCTGGCCGAAAACGACGGCGTCAGTGTCGGGACTTTAAACAGATCCAGGTGGATCATGGGATCGGCTGTCCGGGCCTCCACGAGGGTGAAGGCCACCAGCATCAGCACCCCGGCCGCCAGATACGCCGCCAGCGTGGCGGAAAACGGCACCGACGTCATCTGCACCAAGCCCCACAGGATGGACATGAGGCCCGCGCCCAACAGCAGCATCCCGAGCACATCCAGGCGCCGGGGCTGGCGCTCGGCGCGTGCGTCCAGCACGTACAGCGACAAAATCAGGGCGGCCCCGCCGATAGGAACATTGATCCAAAAGATCCAGCGCCAGGACAGCAGGGTGATGAGCGCCCCGCCTGCGAGAATGCCCAGCACGGCGCCGATGTTCCAGCCGATGGCGGTGAAGCCATACGCCCGCCCCCGCCGCTCCTTGGGGAAGATGTCGGCGATGACGGCCCCGCTGTTGGCAGAAATAAAGGCGCCGCCTACGCCCTGCAAAATCCGGAAGGCCACAATCGAGGCTTCGTTCCAGGACAGCGCACACAGCGCGGATCCCACGATGAAAACCAAAAAGCCCGCCTCGTACATACGCACGCGGCCAAACATGTCCCCCAGTCGCCCCACCTGCGTGGCCAGGAGGGTGATGACCAAGAGATACCCCAGCACCACCCACACCACGGCCGAAAATCCTACGTGCAGGTTCGTCCGCATGACGGGCAGCGCCAGAATCACGATCGTCGTGTCCACCGCCGCAATGAGGGTCCCTATGACAATCACCAGCAGCTGAAGACTGGTGCGCCGCTCGTCAGTCGCCGTCAACCGTCCGCCTCCCTACTCGTCGCCGCATGGCCGCCGGTCCCCCAGCATAGGGTAATCCGGACCGTCGAGGCCAGCATCCACCTCGCGGCCGATGCGCTGCACACGAAGGGGGCATCCCCATGATCATACGTGATTTGAACGGCCTCGCATGGCATCGGGACGATCAGGGCCACGACGTGAAGGACGCGTGGCCGGGATGCCAGCTGCTGCTGGTCTCCGGCGCCACCCGGCTCGCACCGGCCCATGATCTGTGGCTCTTGGTCCTGCGCGGCGAGGGCGAGATGACCTGGGGCCATGCGCTGCTGTCGCTCCAAGGCGGCGTGATGCTGTGGGTCGATGCCGCCAGTGGGATCGAGCTCAGGCCTCGGCCGGATGGGGACATGGTGGTGATGCTCGTGCTGGCCCACCGCGATAGCGACCGCCCCCGTGACAAGCTCCCCCCCGACCCCGCCGCGCTCGCCGAAACCCAGGATCCCGCCCTGATCAACCTCCTGGAGACGCCCGACGACCCCGAGGATGCCCCGGAGCCTCCCCAGGTTGGTCCCCAGGCACCCTCGGCCGTCCCGGACGCCCCGCCGGATCCCTTGTCCGCTCCACCCTCGCAGGGCACACCGCCCACGCCAGCGCCGCCGCTCCGGTGGACGGTGCCGCCGGGTTAAGGCGAAGCGCCACGGGGGTGCCGCCGGCCACGTGGCGCGTATGGCCCGTGATCCCACGGGCTCGTTCGACACCCAATAAGCTATGACGTGCGCGACAGCTTCGGGTCTGGCCAGCCGTCCCGCGGGCACCTTGGCCGGATCACATCCTCGAGAGCCCACCCTGGGTAGTCCTGGAGGTACTCCCCGGTGGTTTCCCTGGCCATGTCTGTCATGACCGACCCGGGGCCACCGCGTGGATGGTGATGCCCCGCCGTCCCAGATCGCGGGCCAGATTCTGGACCATGGCCGCTACCGCCGCCTGGCTGGCAGCCAGCGGCGTGGCGCCCCGGGCGTGCCCACGCTCACCGACCCAGAGGACGCGATGTGCCCGGAGCATCGACACACGCGACGCCCGCGCGGATCACGAGGCTGTGAATCTTGCCGGACCGCTCCAGCGTCCCCCTGAGGGCCTCGCCTCCACGGCACGCGCCGTCATGCCGCGGCTCCCCCCGGTCACTAGCGTCACGGGGCGGCCGGCGTGGTCATCGGCTTTCCTCCTTCGCCGCCGTCTGCCGCGCCGCCCCCCGCTCCCAGTTCAACCACATAACCGCTCTGAATGGCACCAACCTGGAATCCTTGCCATATCCTGTGCTGTGCCTGGCGGCTCAGCCGCTGACACATCCCAACCACGCGACACGAGAAAGGGGACACCATGAGCGAGTTCAGCGACATGCACGGCGGCGGGGGCGGTCACGGCACCGGATTTCGACGGGTGCTGCACCGCCTGCTGGGGGAGACGGTCCGCGTCCACACGAACCATTCGTCCTTCTCCGGACGCCTGGCTGATGTGGCCACCTGCTATCTGACCCTGGCCACGGTGAGCGGCAGCGGCGGCTCGCGGCCCAACATCGTCTACATTCCCGTCCGGCACATCAACGCGGTCACCGACAAGTGATCTTACAGGAGGCGGACGCCCGCCTCCCTGGCCAGTGGCCGGGTGAGGGCCCGGCCACCCCGACTCTCCCCGTACAAGGGGATGACGGACGCACGCCGCACAAGGAGGATCCCATGCCGGACGACACCCAAGGCGCCCGCTACCTGCTGGGCATTGAGCCCCTGCACGACACCATGCGGTTTCTCGGGCAGCACAGCCCGTCGGAGTGGGATCCTGCCCATCTGGCACGGCAACACACGACCGCTCAGGCGATCCGGCGGGCGCGGTCGTACCGCCCACCCACCGTCGCCACCCCGCCCGCGAGCTGGATGGCCCACATCTCTCGTCTGGAACAGCGGCCCCTGTTCCAGCAGCTGTTTGACCGGGCGGGCGTCCGCATCGCTGAGGTGGGGCTGGCGGATTTGATCCCCATCCAGCCACACGTCCACTTTGCGTACGCCCAACAGCGCGCGGCCGAGCCCGGGACCGCTCTGTCCGTCTGCCTGTCGGCAGACCCCGAACCCATCTCCGTTCAGGGCGGCATCAGCGAAGACCGGGACGACCTGGCGTTCACCGTCACGACCCCTGACTTGAACCTGGCCGTTACCGAGGCACGTCTGGACACCCTTCATGGAGTCGAAGTCTCGTTTCGCGTCAGCCGCACCTCCGTGTTCTGCCAGGTGGTACAGGTGGGCACCCACCTGATCCTCACGGACGGCACCCACCGGGCGGTGGGCCTCCTGGCTCAAGGGGCGGCCACCCTGCCCTGCCTACTGACCGAGCATGCCGAGCCGTGGCAGCTGCCGTCGCATTTGGACCCAGCACTCCTGCTGGGTCCCCATCCGCCCCTGATGCGGGACTTTCTCGACCCGGCCCTGCACGTGCCTCACACCTGGCCACTTCGGCGCAAGGTCATCCGCATTCGCGTCGACCAATTCGTGCTGGCGGCCGACGGGACCACGTCCTGACACAATCGGGTGCTGCGACCAACGGGCACGCGGAGGCGTTGTCTCAGGCGGGGGGAGGGGTTCCCGTGCGGCGGCGGTGGCGTTGGGCGGCCGGGTTGGCCGCGGTCCTGCTGGTGGCGGCCTGGACGGGGCAGCCCACGGCGCACCACGACGTGACCACCGTGCGGCTCCACGGGTCGTGGCTCCCGCCCCTGTTCGGTCGTTTTGTCCCCTCCAGCCTGACGGTGCCCGTGGCGGTGCCTCGCGGAGCGGCACCCACCCTGGCCGCCTTCCCGGCGGATGCGTTCGGTACGCCCATGGCGTGGCCGCTCGAGGTGGGCCAGGTGGAGGACACGGTCCCCCTGCCCACGGGACGCCTCGTCGCGTGGCTCATCCAGCACATGGCCACGCTGGGCTACCACCGCGCAGGCTCCGGGATGACGTCCACGGCGGCCGGTCCCGAGGTGCATTCCCTGATGTTTGCTCCTCGCCTGGCCGAGTCGACCCTGTCCATCACCGTGGCCTGGATCCCGGCCGGACCCCGTCACAGCGTGGTGGCCTACTGGGTCACCGACGTGCCGCTTCCCGCGCGGCCGGCCGGTACTGACCTACCCGCCAACGTGGTCCGGGTGGTGGCGCGCTGGCAGGGTCGCACCGCTCGGCCGGTGCCGCCCGTCGTCATCA
>JAJYPH010000148.1 GCA_021795575.1 Bacillota bacterium | reverse complement strand
ACGGCCGCGCCTACGTGCTGCCCGACGACGTGAAGGCGATGGCGGTGCCGGTGTTGGGGCATCGGCTCCTGATGGCGGCGGACGCGGAAGTGCTGGGCGACAGCGGCGCCGACGCGGTGCGGCGGGTGCTGGAGGTGGTGCCCGCGCCGACGGAGTCGCTGTGATTCCCCAACGGCGCTGGATCCTCGAGTTTTTTATCGTGGCGCTGGTCGTGGGCCTCTGGGCCGGTGCGCCCCTGTTGGCAGGATCCGCCGCCGTGCTGCTGATGCTCGCGTTGGCCGCGGACTGGATGGCGCGACGCAGCTACGCGACCCTGGCCCTGTCGTATCACGTGGGCCGAGCCGGCGTGGTCTTAGGAGACACCGCCGACGTGTGGCTCACAGTCGAGAACCCGGAGCCGTGGCCTCTGCCCGCCGTGCACTTCGAGGAGTTCGTGCCCGAGGGACTCCAGGTGGCGGCCCCGGTGCCGCCGGGGTGGCAGCGCCTGATCCACGGCAGCATGGTGTCGGGGGCCCTCTTTGTCGGGACCCACGAACGGGTGCGCTACCGGCTCACGGTGTCCGGGGCCGCCCGCGGCCGCTGGCAGATCGGCCCCGCCCGCGTGTGGAGTGGGGACCCCCTGGGGTGGGCGCGGTTTGAACAGCACAGCGTCGACCGGGCCGTGGTCACGGTCTATCCCCGTCGGTACCCTGTCCCGCCGGGACTGGTGGCGTCCACCCGGCCTCAGGGCGAGCGCCGGGGCCCGCCGTGGAATCCTCCCGATCCCCTGCGCGTGGCGGCCATCCGCCCGTATCACCCGGGCGACCCCCCGCGCCTGATCCACCCCCACGCGACCGCCCGCACCGGCACGCTGCAGGTGAAGCGCCTAGAGCCCGAAGGCGACGCGGCGGTGGAGCTGGTGGCGCTGGCCGCCTCGGCGCCGTTTCTCTGGGAAGGGATCGACCCCGCATTGTTTGAGGCGTTGGTGTCCGCAGCAGCGTCCGTGGCGGATCGACATCTCCGCGAGGGGTCGGCGGTGGGGTTGTCGCTGGTGGGGTCCGTGTATGGCGCACCGCGGGGAGTGCACCTGGCACCGGCGCGCGGCGCCCAACAGTGGGCGCGCGTGATGACCGCGCTGGCGTGGGTGCAACCCGGCGGCGGCCAGGGCCACGACCTCACGCCGACGCTCGCGGGGTTGGCGCGGCGGCTCCGCCCCGGGGCCCAGCTGGTGGTGCTGGCGTGCTTTCATCGGCCGGGCTGGGACACGCCGCTGCGCCACTTGGTGCAGCGCGGGGTGCCCATCACGTTCGTGCCCGTGGGCCCCGACGCCGGTGCGCCGCAGCTGGCGGGGGTCCGCGTGCATCCCTGGACGCCCGGGGAGGGGGCGCCATGATGGGGCGCGCCCTCCTGTGGGTGCTGGAGGTGGGCTGGCTCGCGGCCTGGGCGCTGCACTTCGGCGCCGGGTGGGACGTGGCGGTGATGCCGCTGGCGGCCATCGCGGCGGCCCAGGTGCGCCCGCACGGGGCCTGGGCGGTGCCGGCCTGGATTCTGGGGATGGCCGCCGGCGCGCTGACCGGTGGGTGGTGGGGTGTGTTCTTGGTGCTGACGGCCCTGTGGCGCGGCGCCTCGCCTCCGCATCGGGATCAGCCGGCGGTGTACGAACGCGTGGCCATTGCGCTCATCGGCGCCGCGCCGCTGGCGATTGTGGCCGCCGCCTGGGCGTGGACCCTGCCAACGGCCGTGGCGCTGGGTCTGGTGGCGGCACTGGACCTGAACCACGACCCCGCCACAGACCGGACCGCCCAGCTGCGCGTGGCGGGGACGCTGGCCCTGGTGGGCGCGGCGGCCGGCGTGGTGGTCGTCGGCTTCGTGGCGCTGTTGCCGCTGAGCGCAGTCTTTCCGCTAGTGCGCGCCCTCCTCGACGGGATTGGCCACGTCGTCGCGTTTCTTGTGTCCGCTGTGAACCACGGCCGCGGGCGCGTCCACTTGCAAAACGTATATGCCGGGCGGGCCGGCCACCCGACGTCTACCACGCATGCGCCCGCGACCCCGCTCTGGGTGTTTGTAGGAGCCGTGGTGCTGGCGGTTGGGGCCGTCGTGCTGGCGGTCGTGGCGCTTCGCCGGGTCGTGCCCCCGCGCCGACGCGCCCCGGGCACGAGCGACGAGGGCCGGGTCGAGCGTGAGGCCATGGATCCGGCGCGAGGGCACCGGATGTACGGGGTGCGGGCCGTGCTGACGCGGCGGGTAGTCCAGTCGCGGATGCGACACGCCGAACGCCGGCGGGCGGGCCCAGGCCGCGGCGAGACCGTGCGGGAGTGGCTGGGGCGCGTCTACGGAGTGCCGACCGGGGCACTGGCGTCTCTGTATGAAGAGGTGCGCTACGGCGGCGCCCCGGATGACCCAGGGCGCGCACGGACGGTCCAGCGGCATTGGCCCACGGACCCAGGGCAACCCAGAGACCTCGGCAAAGGTGAGGGATAGACAGCCAGGATCGGGACCAGGCCGGGATGCCGTGCCGATCCGGGACGCGGGTGTACCGCGTGGCACGGCCCCCGGTACCGCGCCGAGCCGTGCTAGCTCCGCCGGCGCAACCGCTCGGCGCGGCGCTCCTCGGCCTCCCGAAAGCGACGCTCCTCCTCGGGGGTGGTGAGCACCAGCGGGGGCACCCGCACCGGGTGCCCTTCGTCATCCAGGGCGACGAAGGTCAGAAAGGCCGTGCTGGTCAGCACCCGCGTGCCAGCTCTGAGGTCCTGGCAGAACACCTGCACCTCCACCTCCATCGACGTCGAGCCCGCCCAGTTGAGCCGCGCCTGCAGCTCGATCACCTGCCCCACGCGGATGGGATGGCGGAAGTCCACACTGTCCATGGAGGCGGTGACCGCCACGTGGCCGGCGTGGCGCGCACACGTAATGGCCGCCGCCAAGTCAATAAAATGCATCACGCGCCCGCCCAAGATGTTGCCCAGCATGTTGGAGTCGTTCGGCAGCACCAATTCCGTCATCTCGGTCACGCTCTGGGCGACCGTCTTGCCTGAGACCGATGCCATCATGTCTCGCCCTTTCCTGGTGGCGCGCCTGGGCGCATAACCCCGCCTGATGAGTGTACCCTACCGCCCATGAGCGTTAAATCTGGGCATCCCCGCACCAGGGCCCACCACCCGGTCAAGCAGCATCAGGCGTTTCAACGCGACTTGGGCGTGGCGCCACTCACCCTGTTGACGGTGGGGGGCATCATGGGGTCCGGACTATTTTTGGCCACTGGCCTCGTGATCGCCCACTCGGGGGCCAGCGCCCTTTGGTTGTTTGCCATCGCGGCGCTGGCCATGGGACTCGAGATCACCGCGCTGGCCGAGATGTCGGCGGCCGACCCCGCGCCGGGGTCGTTTCTGGTTTACGCCGAGCGGGTATACGGGCCGGGCATGAGCTTTATCGGGGGCTGGGTGTTCTGGTTCTCGAGCGTCCTCACCATGGCGACCGAAGTGACCGCGGCCGCCCTGTTTACCCACAGCTGGTTTCCTGGCCTGGCGCTGTGGGTCTGGTCACTGGTATATTCGGTGGCCATCGTGGCCATCAACTTCATCTCCGTGCGTGGGTTCGGGGAAATCGAAGGAGCGATGGCCGGCGTCAAGGTGGCGGCGGTGTCGCTGTTCATCTTCATAGCCGCGGCGGTGCTGGGCGGTGTGCTGCCTGGCCGGCCAACGTCGGCGCCCTTCTTGTATCACCTGTCCAACGCCGCCTGGTGGCCGCACGGCGGCATCGGGACGCTGGCCTCGCTGGTGCTGGTGCTGTTTGCGTTTGCGGGCACCGGCGTGCTGGGGCTCGCCGCGGGGGAAACCAAGCATCCCGGCAAAACCATCGCCGGCTCGCTTGCGCTCACGATTCCTCTGGTCGTGATGTTGTATCTAGGTTCCGTGGTGGCCATCCTGGCGCTGGTCCCCGCCAGCCACATCGTCACCCACACGAGTCCGTTCGTCCAAGCCCTCACGCTGACGGGCATCCCGGTCATCGGCCACGTGATGAACCTCGTCTTGATTTTCGCCGTCCTGTCCACCATGAACGCCGCGCTGTACAGCAACAGCCGCGTCTTGTACGACTTGGGCCAGCATCGGCAGGCGCCCCGATCCGTCGGCCGGCTGAATCAGAAGGGGCTGCCGGCCATGGCTATCTGGTGGTCAGCCGGACTCTTGGCCCTGACGATCCTGCTGGCCTATCTGCTGCCGAAGACTGCCTACACGTACTTGGTTACGGCCACCGGATTCCAGGCGATGTTCATCTGGCTGGTGGTGCTGCTGACGCACCTCAGGTATCGGCGGTATCTCCAGGAGAAGAAGCCCGACCGTCTCACGCTGAAGCTCTTTTTCTATCCGTGGACCACGTATCTCACCCTCCTGGTGGTGGCCGTAGGCATGGGGGGCGCGTTTTTTGCCACCAGTGAGCGCATGGGCCTCGAGTTGGCCGCGGCATTCATCGTCGCCGTCGGCATCGCCTACTTATTTGTGCGTCCGCACCTCACGACGTCGCACTCGCGGCTGTGACAAAGATCTTTCAGCGGGCGGCCCCAACCCACGGCCTTCCATAGCCCGCGGGCCCATCGGCCGATGGCACGCACCATCACACATGTCTGGCACAATCGCGGGCTGTGCGACACTGGCCAGGCGTCTTCTTACGGACGCCGCAGTGCCTCGACCTCCTCTATCGACCCGTGCGTCGCCCGAGCGCCCTACTCTCGGGCAACGCCCATGGCCAACAACGCGCGGGCTACAGCGAGCAGGTGCAGGCGGGCCGCATCCCAGCCGTCTTCCCGGCCCTCCTTCCGGCCCTCTTCCCAGCCTTCGTTCCACTTTTCG
Source organism: Bacillota bacterium (assembly GCA_021795575.1). GTDB lineage: Bacteria > Bacillota > Sulfobacillia > Sulfobacillales > JAIMBI01 > JAJZWV01. The sequence goes on along the minus strand of JAJYPH010000148.1, from coordinate 4,137 downwards.
ACGCGCGCCCTCTCTATCTGTGACCAGAAGTCCCGCTCGCCCTTTTTCCCCGGCCTCATTCTGTTCGCGAATCGCTCGGTCCTGCTTCAGAACCTCCAACGCGTCCATGGCCGGGGGCCGCAAACGATCTGACGGCCCGCATCCGGCTTCTCGGCCCGCAAACACTCCATGAAGTGCAACTTGCATCTGTCGGTCGCCAGAGCCCCGCGCCGATCCTCAGCCAGGTGAACTGCTCTGTGCGCGCCGACGGCGGTACACCGTCCCAGACAGCGGCTGGACGCCATGGCTGCCCGGCCGTCGCTAAACCCGTTCCAGCGCCTCCAGCTCGGCCATAGACGGGTGCGTGGTCCGCGCCACCTGCTCTCGGGACGCGCCCATGGCCAACAATTCGCGGGCGGCGGCAAGCAGGTGCTGGCGACCCTGTTCCCGGATCTCTCTCCGGCCCTCTTCCCGGCCCTTGTCGCGCGCCGCCGCCATCGATGACCAGAAGTCCCGCTCGCCCTTTTCCCGGGCCTCGTTCTGTTCGCGAATCGCACGGTCCCCTTTCAGACGCTGCAACACGTTCACGGCCTGGGAACCAACAGGCTCCCCCACTGTCCACATCTCCCCCCGGGTGAAGCACAACTCTCCGCTCCACTGCCAGACGGCTCGCGCGCAGCCCATCTGCCCGCAACAACTCCATGAAGTGCTCCTCGCATCTGTCGGTCACCAGGGCCCCGCGCCGACCCTCAGCCAGGTGAAATGCTCTATGCGCGCCGACGGCAGGTACACCGTCCCAGACACCGGCTGGACGCCATGGCTGCCCGGCCTTCCCTAAGCCCGTTCCAGCGCCTCCAGCTCGGCTATGGACAAGTGCGTGGTCCGCGCCACCTGCTCTCGGGACGCGCCCATGGCCAACAACTCGCGGGCGGCGGCAAGCAGGTTCTGGCGGTCCTCTTCCCGGATCTCTTTCCGGCCCTCTTCCCGGCCCTCTTCCCGGCCCTTGTCGCGCGCCGCCGCCATCGATGACCAGAAGTCCCGCTCGCCCTTCTGCCGGGCCTCGTACTGCTCGCGGACCTGCCGGTCCTGACTCAGAAACTCCAAGACGTTTAGCCCCTTTTGCATCACCGGATCTCCCACCGCCAACACCTCCCGCTGGGCCAACGTGTCCAGGGTGAAATACAACGCCCACCGTTCCAGGGCGAGGCTCGTCGTCTCCGCCCTTCCGATTCGCCGCACCTTCGGCAACTCCACGAAGTGTATCTCGCACCAGTCGGTCAACAGGTCCCCCCGGCGATCCTCACGCAGGTGAAACGTACTGTGCGCCTCCGCCGAGGCGAGGTATTTGAAATTCAACAGGTTGATGGTCACCGTCTTGTGCAACGCCTGATACAATGCGCCGGGTTCCAACTGCTGGTCAAACAACTTGGCCCAGTAGTAGAGCGTTCGCGCCGCCATGTCCCCCTCGTTGGTCAGCTGCATCTCCACATCAATGAGGACGCCGGTCTCCGTTCGCGCCTTGAGGTCCAACATCGTCATCTTGTCCGTGAGCAACGTCGGGTCGATCGCGGGGTTCAACAGTTCCACCTCGGCCACCCGCGGCTGGCCCGCATCGACAAAGACGGCGTTCAGCAGGTGAATCAAGAGGTCGCGATTTTCGTCGGCCGCAAAGATCTTTTTGAATAGAAAGTCGTTTCGAGGGTCCAACAGCTCCACGCGCCGCACCCACCCTCCGCGCCGTGTGTTTCCAGTATACGCCGGACCGGTGGTCTGATCCACGGTCCCGTGTCGTTGGGTCTCGTGGCCCCGTGTCCGGCAGCCGGTGTAGCCGGCGAGCGGCGGGTCAGCCCTGGTTCGCCGTAAGCACCGCTACGGATTCCACGTGGTCCGACCGTGGAAACATGTCCACGGCTTCCACGGAACGGAGGGTGTAGCGCTGGCTTAAGAGCCCCAGGTCGCGCGCCAGGGTTTCCGGCCGACAGCTGACGTACACGATGCGCCGCGGCCGCGCCTTCAGCAGGGCCGCCACCACCGCCGGGCGGACGCCCGTGCGTGGCGGGTCCATCACCACGACATCCGGCACCGATCCGCCGTCCAGGAGTTCCGCCAGCACATCTTCGACCCCCCCGACGTGAAACCGAACCGGGTACCCGGCGGTATTCTGCCGGCCTTCAGCCACGGCCCTCGCGTTCATTTCCACGGCGTCAACCCAGCGGGCGCGGTGCGCCATAAGCCGCGCCAGCGTCCCTACGCCGGCATACAGGTCCCAAGCCGTCCCAACACCGTCCGGGCCCATGCCGGTGAGGGCCAGAGCGTACAGGCGCTCCACCTGCACCGGATTCACCTGAAAGAATGCATCCGGGGCCACGCGAAATGGCACGCCGAGTATCTGTTCCTGGAGCACCGGATCCCCTGCCAGGGTGCGAGTCACCGGCCCCTCAATCCGATTCGTGCGGTCAGGATTCACATTGACCGCCACCCCGGCCAGCGCCGGAACGCGCGCCATAAGACGCTCGGCCCACACCGTGAGGCGCGGGTCGGGCGCCGTGGCCACTATCATGGCGGCCGTGGTCCGCTGCCAGCGGCTCGCGCGCACCACCAGGTGCCGCAGCAAGCCGTGGCCCGTCTTTTCCTGGTACGGCGCGAGGGCGAGGCCGGCGGCCGCCGGCAGCGCGGCCGCCAGCACCTCGTTGATGGGGTCATCCTGAATGGCGCAGTGCGCCAGTGGCACCACCCGGTGGCTGCCTGCGGCGTAGAACCCCAGCACCGGATGGTCCACCGTGCCCGCATAGGCAAAGCTGGCTTTGGCGCGGTATCCGTAGGGGTCGGGCGCCGGCACCACGGGCTCCACGGGCGGCGCCTCAAAGCCGCCGATGCGTCTTAAGGCCTGCACCAGCCGATCCTGCTTGTGGCGAAGCTCCGCGTCGTAGCTCCAATGCTGAAACGCGCATCCACCGCAGCGGCCAAAGACGGGACACGGCGGGGATACTCGCTCATCCGACGCCTGCAGCACCTGGTCGAGGCGGCCCCGGACGAAGTGGGTGTGCAGCTCGGTGACCGTGGCCCGCACCCGTTCGCCGGGAAGCGCGCCCCGCACAAACAACGTGCGGCCGTCGGGCCCCTTCGCCACGCCGTCACCCGCCTGACCCATGGCCGTGACGTCCACGACCACCTGTGCGCCGCGGTCCACGCTCAAACGGCCGAGTCGGCGGCCAACCGCTCCCGGAGCAGGCGATTCACCACCTCGGGACTGGCCTGGCCACGCGTGGCCTTCATGACCTGACCGACCAAAAAGCCGAGGGCCTGGGCCTTCCCCGCGCGGTAGTCCGCCACGGCGGTGGCGTGCTGCGCCAGCGCGCGGCCCACGGCCTCCGCCAGGACGTCCTGGTCGGAAATCTGCGTGAGCCCCGCCTCCGCCACCACGACCGCCGCCGATTGCCCCGTCTCGAACATTTTATCCAGGACCTCCTTGGCCATCCGCCCCGAGAGCGTCCCCCCGGCCATGAGGGCCAAAAGCTCAGCCAGCCCGCCCGGGGCCACCGGACTCTCGTCGTAGCCGCGACGGGTCTCATTCAGCAGGCGGGCCAGGTCGCCCAGCATCCAGGTCACGGCGAGCCGCGTGTCGGCGCCCTGCTCCCTGAGCCCGTCGAAGTACCGCGCGGCCGCCGGCTCGGCCGCAATGACGGCGGCGTCTTTGGGCGTGAGCCCCTGTTCCCGCAGCTGGCGGCGCCGGGCGGCCGGCAGCAGCGGCAACCGTCCCCGCTCGTCTTCGATGACCGCCGGGTCCACAGACAGCCACGGCAGGTCCGGCTCGGGAAAGTAGCGATAGTCGTTCGCCGCTTCTTTGCTGCGCTGGGGCAGCGTGCTGCCCGTGGCCTCGTCAAAACCGCGGGTCTCACGGACCACCCGCCCCCCCGCGTCCAAGACGGCCCGCTGGCGGCGCACCTCGGACTCCAGGGCGGCCACCACGTTGCGGATGGAGTTGACGTTTTTGACTTCCACCCGCGCCAGCGACTCCAGGGCGCCCGTGAAACCCGAGGGTTTGAGCGACAGGTTCGCGTCGCAGCGTATTGAGCCCTCTTCCATGCGAAGGTCCGACACATTCAGATACGAGAGGGTTGATACCAGCTCCCGAAGAAACAGGCGCGCCTCGTCCGG
>JAJYPH010000147.1 GCA_021795575.1 Bacillota bacterium | reverse complement strand
GAACCGTCTTTGTCAGCCTGTGTGCTGTCTTTCATATTTTGATGCTGCCACAAATGACGACAGGTTACCATCGCCGCGAGGTGATGAGATATGAGCATGAGTGGAATCGGACCTGCTGGTGGGCGCGAAACAGGACGGGCCCCATCCGGCGTCGAGACTCCGGAAGGACGTGTCGCGCTGTTCCACCGGAAGGGACCGGGGTCGCCTGTGATTTACGTGCATGGCGCGACGTTTCCCACCGCGCTGTCGGTCGGGTGGCGCTTTGGCGACGGTAGCGGTAACGGCGTCGGGTCACGGCTGGAAAATTGGATGGAGAACCTGGTGGGGTGGGGACTGGACGTGTATGGGTTTGATTTTCTTGGGTATGGCGCGTCAGACCGTTGGCAGAACGGGGGTGGGCGCCCGCTGGGTCGGGTGAACCACGCCGTCGGTGCGCTGGAGGCCGTGGTGGCCGCCGTGCGTGCCGAGACCGAGTCGACGGCCGTGTCGTTGCTGGCCCACTCGTGGGGGACGCTGGTGGCGGGGCAATTTGCCAGTCAATGGCCGGAGCAAGTGCAGCGGCTGGTGCTGTTTGGCCCCATCGCGCGGCGCCGTGGCGAGCCTGCCGCCCTAGACCCGTCGCCCACGCGGGACATCTCCATCCGTCAGCAGTGGGACCGGTTCCAATCGGAGGTACCGGAAGGGGTTCCGCCGGTGTTCCCGCATGACGCGTTCGACCCCTGGGCCGCAGCGTACCTGGCGACGGACCCGGGCAGTGGCCGCCGGAGCCCGCCGGCCGTCCGCGTGCCGGCGGGTCCGTTTTGTGATATTGCCGCCGCGCATGCCGGCCACGTCTTCTATGAGCCGGCAGCGATTCGTGCCCCGGTGCTGGTGGTGCGCGGAGCCTGGGACACGCTCGCGGGCTTGGCCGACACCGCGGGGCTGGTGGAGGCGCTCACGGGCGCGGCGTCGGTCGACCACGTGGTGCTGAGCGGGGGTACCCACGTCATGCACCTGGAATCGGGCCGGCATCGGCTCTGGCGCGTCGTGGGAAGCTTCCTCACCGCGTCTTCACCGACCCACTCGGGCACGGACGCCCCCACGGGAGGGGAGGAATCGCGATGACAGCGGGTGACCAGGCGCGGGCGTTTGCCCGCTTGCATCAGGGGACGGCTCCGCTGGTGCTGCCCAATGCGTGGGATGCAATGTCGGCGCGGGTCTTCGAGGCGGCCGGTTTTGCCGCCGTGGGCACGACGAGCGCCGGCATGGCGTTTCAGCTCGGCCATGCCGATGGGGAGCACATGCCCGTCGACGAGCTGCTGGCCAGCTTGAGCCGCATCGTGCGGACGGTGCGGGTGCCGGTGAGCGCGGACCTGGAGGCGGGGTATGGCTCGTCTGCCGCTCGCGTGGCCGAGCTGGTGCGGCGCGTGGTGGACGTGGGGGTGGCGGGCATTAATCTCGAGGACTCCCGGTCGGGGGGCCTGTTGACGCTCGGGGACCAGGTGGAGCGGCTAGCCGCATGCCGCACCGCCGCGGAGCGGGCCGGTGTGCCTCTTTATCTCAATGCGCGGACCGATGTGTACTGGCATCGGGTGGGATCGCCAGACACCCGGCTGGCCGAAGCGCTCCGCCGCGGCGCCGCCTATTTAGGGGCGGGCGCCGACGGTGTGTTTGTGCCCGGCGTCACCGACGAAGCCACGATGCGTGCGTTGGCCGCCGGGTTCTCGGGTCCGCTGAACGTGCTGGCCACACCGCGGACGCCCGATGTGGCGCAGTTGGCGGTCCTGGGTGTGGCGCGGGTCAGCACGGGATCGGGCCCGGTGCGGTCCGTGATGGGGCTCCTTCGGCGGCTCGCCGGCGAATGGCAGGCCGCGGGGACGTTTTCGGGGCTGGGTGGTGACGCTCTGCCGTATGACGAGGCCAACGATCTGTTTCTGCGCCCGGATTAGCGGCGGTCTGAGGCCAGCACCCGCCGCAGATCGGTTTCGATGGTGGTTTCTTCGCGGGCCTCCGCGGCCCGGTACGCCTTGACCACCTCCACCGGGTCCCCATAGTGCTGCACTTCGCCGTGGTCGATCCAGAGCGCGTGGTCCATCAGGTTGGCAATGGTGTTGAGGGCGTGGGACACCAAAAGAATGCTCACGCCCTCCTGCTTGATGGACAGAATTTTCTCCATGCACTTCTTCTGAAAGCCTTCGTCCCCCACGGCCAGCACCTCGTCGACGATGAGAATCTCCGGCCGCACCGAGGTGGCCACGGCAAAACCGAGGCGGGCGTTCATCCCGGACGAGTAGTACTTGACCGGGGTGTCAATAAAGTCTTCGAGCTCCGAGAAGTCGACAATCTCGGGGATCTTGCCGGCAATCTCGCGCCGCGTGAGCCCCAGGATCGAGGCGTTGAGATAGATGTTCTCGCGCCCGGTGAAGTCGGGATGGAATCCCGCCCCCAGCTCGATGAGCGCTGACACCTTGCCCTTTAAGCTCAGCGAGCCCATGGTCGGATACATGGTGCGGGTCAAGATTTTCAACAGCGTGCTTTTGCCCGCCCCGTTGTGCCCGATGATGCCGAGGCTCTCCCCGACCCGGAGCTCAAACGACACGTCGTTCAAGGCCCAGAACGGCTCCGTGGTGGCTCGCTGGCCCCCGCGAAAGGGAATCATGCGATAGAGCAGTTGGCCGACGCTGTCGGCGCGATCTTTCTTGAGCTGAAAGCGCTTGGACACGTGGTTGCAGGTGACGGCGACCTCGCCCATGTCACATCACCTCCGCGAACAGCGGCTCGATCCGCTTGAACAGGCGCAGGCCCGCGGCGTACACCAAGACGGTCCACAGCACCGCAAACCACAGATACAGCGGATGGCCGATCTGCCCGGTGAACAGCAGGTCCTTCTCCGCTGAGATCATCGCACCAATCGGGTTGACGTAAAACACCAGCCGCAGTTCCGCCGGGGCGCTGGAGGGATGAAACATCACGGGCGACATGTACATCCACACCATCAGCAACAGGCCAATGAGCTGGCTCATGTCCCGATACAGCACGTTTAACGCCGACGTGATAAACGCGATGCCCATCGTGAACACCACCTGCAGCAGCAGGATGGGCGCGATGAGCAGAAAGCCGGTCCAGTGCAGCGGCACCCGGTACAGCGCAAAAAACACCAGCAGGATCACCAGGCCGAACGCGAAGTCGATCATGCGGGCCAGCACGGCCGCGGTCGGCAGCACCACCCGGGGAAAATACAGCTTGGCCAAAAGCTGCGCATTGCCGGTCACGCTGGTGGTGGCCGAGTACACGCCGTTGTTGAAAAAATTCCAGAACGTGAGCCCGGACAGGAGAAACACCACGTACGGGATCGGCTTGGATGTCGCATGAAAGATGTCCTGAAACACGAAGGAAAAGATCAGCGCCGTCACCAGCGGGTTGATCAGCGTCCAGTACAGGCCCAGGAGCGAATGCTTGTACCGGGTTTCGACGTCGCGCACGGCCAGATTGCGAATGAGTTCCACCCACCGCAGGATGTCGTGCGGCAACACGCGCTCCAACACGGTCAGCCGGTCTCCCGCCGTGGCCACGGCCATGTTAGAGCCCCCTCTCTTGATGCGGCAGGTAAAACACCCACATGCCCTCATAGGCATACTTGATCTTGGCCTCGCGCTTCAAGCGCGCCAGCACGGGCGGCAGGGCGCCGGCCGGAATGGACGCCGTGTAGGTGCTGTCCACGACGACGTAGCTGCCGCGCGGCCAGACCCGCGCCGTGATGAACGGCAGCACCCGCCCCCGATCCGCCAGGTGGGCGGCGGTGTACGGCACGGCCACCACCGGCGCGTGCGGGGGGACCACGGCCAGCGCGTCCGCCACCGCGGTGAGTTGGCCCAGTGGGGGTCCGTCGTGGCGGAGCCCCGCCTCGTGGCCCAGAAAGACGAGGAACATCAGCACATACACGGCCAGCGACAGGCGCGACCAGCGCAGGAACCGCCCCTCGGCCACCGTGGCCGCCAGCGCCATGAGCAAAAACGGCGCCGCCATCGCGCTGCCGACGGCAAACGGGGAGGTGGCGGCCGCGGTGCCCACCCACAGGTTCAGCGCCATCACACCCAGCGCAGGCACCAGCCACACGGTACCGCGCGACACCCCGAACACCAGCACGGGGACCAACAGATAGCCGAGGTACAGCAGGGCGTGGCTGCCCGCCGCGGCTACCGAAAACGGATGGGACGGCAACCCCAGAAGACCGGACAGCCCCACGCCCGTCGCTGACCGCGCCACGAGCGCGGCGGCCACGGCCCAGGCGGCAGCGGCCGCACCAGCGGTGGGCTTCCGGCCGAGCGCCAGCACCAGCCCCAACAGCAGCGCCACGGGCAGCACGGCGTAGCCGCACAGGAGCCCTGCCGTAAGCGCCACCAGGCCGGCGGCCACGCGTCCCCGGTCCAGCAGGGTGGCCGCGGCCATCAGCGCGGGCACGGCCAGCACCATGGGGTGCAGGTCTTGCGCCACCATGCCCCACAGCAGCGTGGACAGCAGATAGGCCCACCCCACGATGCGCCGACGCGGCCAGGGCACGGCCTGGGCGACGAGCCAGTCGTCGAGGTAGACAAACCCGATGCCCACCGCCACCGCCTGCAGCACCAGCACCAGGCCCAGTCCGCCAAACGCCATGACGTAAGCCATGGGCAACAGGATCAAGGGGCCGTGCAGCCCTAAAATCGGCTGGCCGGACCAGGAGGAGATGGCCCAGGGCCCCCGCTGAGTCAGCGCGTAAAGCGCCTGCACGTAGTAGGGCAGCGTGGCGCCGCTGCGGAACAGCTCGTAGCGCACGAGCGACACCAGGCCGGTCAGGGCCGCCACGGCCACCGCCACGACCACACGCCAGGCGGCCGAGCCCTGGTATTCCTCGGGCGGCACCATGCCTTCTCCCCCTTTCCCCGTCACCCGGTCGCGTGACGGTCCGTGACCGTTGGCGGGCAAGGCACAGCGGCGCGGCGACGACGCGCCCGCGCCCCCGGGGGTTCCCACCGCCATTCCCTGGATGAGGGATCGCCGTCGACATCAATGGCCAAAGACTCCCCAGGATTCGCATGCTTTGCGGGCCGGTGCGAATCGGGGTGATGCGTGCCGATTGTAGCACGCACCCGCCTCACCCTCCACGGATATCGCTAGGCAGCGCGCCAGCGGCTGCCACGTGGCGGTAGACCGCCCAGGTGGCCTCGATGGTGTGTGGCCAGGTATATTGCGCGGCTGCCCGCTGCCCTCGGGCCGCGAGGTCGGCGGCCCAGCTCGGGTCGCTCAGCAGCCGTTCGAGGGCGGCACGCCATTCGGCCGGGTCGTGCGGGTCGAGGGGCCATGCGCCGCCGGCCGTCACCTCGGCGGTCGACGTGCCTTTCGCCACGAGGGTCGGAATTCCCGCCGCCATGGCATCGAGGGCGGGCAGTCCAAATCCTTCGTACAGCGACGGATAGAGAAAGGCGCGGCTGCCCGCCAGGAGCCCTTGGCGAACCGCGTCGCTGACGAAACCGGCCACCACCACCTGGGGCTGGTGGCTCGCCGCCACTGCCGCCCGGCGCAAGGCTTGGGGCTCGAATCCCACCAGCGCCAACGCCGCCGGCGCGGGCGCTTCGAACACGCGCCACAGCAAATCGACGTTCTTCCGGGCGTCCGCGGCCCCCAGCGCAAAGGCATACGGGCGTCCCACGCCCAGCGCCCCGGCGGCCGACAGGTCAGGCGTGCCGCCGGGGGGCGTGGCCGCCAGCGGCACCACCGCAATCCGATCCGGGGGGATGGCGAGCGTGGCGGCAATGTCCCGCCGCGCGTGCTCGGACACCGTGACGATGGCCGCGGCCGCCCGGGCCGAGGCGGCCATCGCCCGCATGCGGTACAGCCGGGACATCCGGTGCCGCGGCGTCAGCCGATCGGCAAAGGCTTCGCCGCGGTGCCACTCAATGACGTCGTGCAGCGTCAGCACCAGCGGCCGCTCCCCCGTGGGTGGGCCGATGTTGGCGGTCCCATGCACCAAATCGCAGTGATGGGCCCTCACGGCCTGCGGCCAGGCCCGCTGTTCCCAGACCGCAAAAGGCCGGGCCGACAGGGAGACGAACGTGAGCCGTGGTCCCGCCAGCGACCGCACCACGTCAGGATCGGCGCGGCCGTCCACAAACGCGACGCAGGTGAAGTCGTCTGGGGGCGCCGTGTGCCACGCGGTCAGCAGCTGGTGGACGTACACGCCAATCCCCCGCCGATGCGTCAGCACGCCGTAGCGGGCGTCCAAACCGATACGCAGCATGTCAGCCGGTCACGTCCGGCACGCGTCCTGGTACACCACCACGGTTTCGCGGGCCGTGCGGTTCCACGAGAGCGCGCGCGCATACGCCACGTGCTCGGCGGCCACCTGGCGAAAGGCCGGCGGGTCAGCGAGGACGCGCGACAGCGTGGCGGCGATGCTGTCCGTGTCCACCGGGTTGACGTACAGCGCATGGCCGCCGGTCGTGTCTTCCATGACGGTGTTGGCGGACGTGACCACGGGCGTGCCCAGCGCCATCGCCTCCAGCACCGGCAGGCCAAATCCCTCATAGAGGGACACGTAGCACAGCGCAGCGGCCCCCTGCAGCAGCAGCGGTACCTCGTCCGCGGGCACATAGTCCAGCACCTGCACACCTGGCGTGCGCGCCACCACCTGGTCCAAGGCCGCGGTGCCAAACCCCGCCGCCCCGACCAGCAGCAGCGTGGCGCGCGCATGCTGGCGGCGGGCGATGTTAAAGGCCGTCACCAGGCGCACCAGGTTCTTGCGCGGCTCGCGGGTGCCCACGAACACCAGATAGGGATCGACGATCCCGCGCCGCCGACGCCAGGCGTCCAACACGGGGGGGGGCTGGGGACGAAACCGGGCGGCGTCCACCCCCAGCCCGACCGCCACGACGCGCCGTGCGTCCGCCCCCGACAGCCCAAAGTGGGTCACGATTTCCTGCCGCACGCGGGCCGACACCGCGATGACGCGGTCCGCATGGCGGACGGCCGACGGCAGCATGCGCTCCAGGTAGCGGCGGTTTTGGGCATTGGCCCACTCAGGCATCGTCAGCGCCGCCAAATCGTGAATGGTCACCACGGTGGGGCAGGGGGCCCACCGGGGAAGTGTAAATGTGGGCGAGTGGTACAGTTGCGGACGCTGGCGCCAGAGACCCGCCACCAGCGCCGTCTGCTGCCAAGGCAGCCCGGGCCAGCGCCGTTCCCGATGCACCGTCACGTGTTCCGCTGCGACCAGGGCGCTGGCCGCAGGCACCCGGGTGCTCTCGGTGTAGAGGTGAAGATTGACCAGCGGGGCCAAGTGCCGCGTCAGCTCGCGGGCGTAGTACCCCACACCGGTGGGCTGGCCCTCGGACATCAGCAGGCGGGCATCCAACCCGACGGTGAGGCGCGGTCGGCCCATTTATGCCCCTTGGCCGGGTTGGCGCGGCCCGCCGCCCAGCGCCGTGCGCACCATGAGGACGAGGTCCTGCAGCAGGTTGTGGCGTTTGGCGTAGTAAAGGTCAAAGGCGGCCTTGTGTTCCGGCGGGGTGTAGTAGTCTCCCAGCATCTGGGCGGCCCCGGTGAGGCCGGCCGGCAGCTCGTGGCGCAGGTCATAGTACGGAATGTCCGTCCGAAACTGGTTGACGAACGCGGGACGCTCGGGGCGTGGGCCCACCAGGGACATCTCGCCGCGCACAATGTTCCACAGCTGGGGCAGTTCGTCCAAATGGCTCGCCCGCAGCACACGCCCCAGCGGCGTCACCCGGGGATCGTCCAAGCCGGCCAGGACGGGCCCGGACTGGATCTCGGCGTCTCCCCGCATGGTGCGAAACTTGACCAGCCGAAACACGCGTCCGCCGACGGTGACGCGCTCCTGCCAGTACAACACGGGACCAGGGGACGTGGTGCGCACCATGAGGGCGATGACCGCCATCAGGGGGGACAGCACCACCAGCCCCAACCCGGCCAGCACAATGTCCGCGAGGCGCTTTACCACCAGCGAGCCGCGCGTCATGCGCACCGGCGGCAGTTCCAAAAAGGGCGTGCCGGCCAAGGCGGTAAGCTCCGCGCCAGCGGCCAGCAAGTCGTATTGATTGGGCGTCCATAGGCAGGGGACGTCATGCTTCAGGCAGGCAATGAAGTATTGCTCTTTCAAGGCCAAGGGCACGTCCCGGCTCAGAAGGACCAGGCCGTAGCTGCCCAGGTGGCCGGGCGCCGCGGCAAACGTCCGGTGTTCGACCGCGATGCGCGGCAGATACTGGCCTGCGCGCCGCGTCATGAGGTCGTTTTCGGCGGGCGGGGAGACGGCCAGCACCTGGATGGTGGGGGCGTCCCGGAGCGTGAGCGATCGGTGCAGCCGGCGCCACACGAGAAACGTGGGCACCTGCAGGACGGCGGAGATGAGAAACACGGATCGGGGGAACCCGATGGTGGTGGCCAAAAACGTAATGGCCAGCGTGACAAAGGCGTTCACCAAGACCGCGGTCCCCACGGCCTGAGACAAGTCTTGGGCGGGCTGGCGGTAAGGCCGGTACAACCCATAGATGCCAAAAATAATCACGAGCGCCAGCGCGTCCCACCAAAACAGGCTCAAGTAGGCGTCCCAGTTGTAGGCGGGCGGAAAGTGGCCGAACCGCAACAAAAACGCCAAGGTGGTCACCGCGTTCAGCAGCACCACGTCGATCACGGGCAACAGCACGCGCGTCACGCCCGCAAAGCGCATTCGGTCACCCCGCTTGCCTGTCCGCAGCCTGCGCCACAGATTTTAGGCTTAGTATAATCGACAGCAATCGTCCTCGGGGGTGCAAAAACTGCCACCCATCGGATTTTGGCTCATTCGGTCCGATGCTGTCTGATGAACGTCCGGCCGTGCCCGTCGGTTGCATGCGGGTGGGCATCGTGGCGGCGGGCTTGGGACCCGCGGCCAGCAACGGGGCGCCGGGGGGTGGGCCCGTGGGTCCATTGGTCAGGCCGAGGCAAGAAAGAAAGACCGAAAGAAG
>JAJYPH010000146.1 GCA_021795575.1 Bacillota bacterium | reverse complement strand
AGCGTGTCGCGGGTTCGATCCCTGCCACGCCCACCAAGATTATTGGCTAGCCACAAGGGTTTCAGCATATCGGTCGGACGCCCGTTCAGGGTGCCCGGCCGTTTTGGTGTGCGGATGGTGTGCGAAGTGTGCCAAGATGCAAGCCCGATGGCCGTGGGGTGCATACGTGCTGGGACGGGAAAGGTGCGACATTGCGGCGGACCAGACGGCCACCCGATGTTTGCTGGCCGTTGCCGAGGACCTAATGGCCTGCCCCGATTCGAAACCCCAAAAAGCGACCGAGGCGAACGCACGGTTGCCGTGGATTCGTGACCCGCAGGCGTGCTGACCGCACAACGTGGGCGCGGCACATGGTGGGACCACTCCAACATCCATCGGGCGTGACGCCGTGGACTAAGAGCTCCTTCCTGTGAGTCCGGCGAACTGCGCGACGCCGCGCACGGCCCGCATGGAGCTATCCGGCGAAGGCTTCAAGCGTGCGCCCCGGCGCGCGTGTCGGCTTGAGTCTGGTCAGGGAGCGCTCGACGGGGTCCCAGGCAAGAGACGGCTCCCCGCGACGCCTGCGCCCAGCTCAGTCAATATGGGCTCCAAAGCAGTGACGTCCTTGCTGGTTAGCATCCGCACGACGGGCTTCCACGCAGCACCCATCTGCTCACGCTGTTCGAGACTCGCCTCGTCCCACCGCGGCAGTATATAATCAAGTAACTTGATCAGTCCTCTGCCAGCCCCGATGTACGTGGAGGCGTCTCCTGGGGAAGAGTCGCTCGGTGTTCGGAAGCCGTGTTCAGCTTGTTTCCAATCGACATAGAAAGCCGATCCGCGGATATCGCCCAGACGTGGTATTGAACGAAACAGCGCGGACAATTTGTCCGGAAGTTCTCGCACAACTTCGCCAAGAGCGCGAAAACCTTGCTGCATAGGGTCGCTCGGGAAATCGTGCGCTGTTCTATTCGATGAACTTCGTGATGAAAGAACATGGGGTGAAATCGAACCGATAAAAACGGCAAGAAACATCTGAAGGTAGTGGCGGTCCGATCTCTTTCTGATCACATCCTCAAAGGCAACGGCGTCGCTATGATCCATCCAACTGCACATGATCCACGTGTAGGCTTTGGAGGACTCCTCGCATCCCATAATCGCGGCGGCGAGCGCGTGGCTGTCCGGACTCCGGTTGGCGAGGCACTCTGCATCGTCCAGCCACGCCGAGGCATTGTTGCGAGCGAGCCTCGCGCCCTCAGCGTATTGTTCGGGGGTATCGGGATGCTCCACTACGTACTATCTCCTATCGCGCGTGGTGCTGGTGGTATTCCGCCATCATGGCCAACAATTGTGGAGCCAGGTTCCTTTGCTCCTCGGCCCATTGGTCTCGACGGATCGGTTCGCGCCGGAACTCCAGATCTTCGGGAGTGAGATCTGCGAGCGGGATGCCCAGGCGCTGCTGAAACGCCTCAGCGTAGCGGAGACCGGTGGTCTCTTCATCCCGCAACCCCAGCCACACGGCATGGGGGTCGATTGCGGTGCCTTCGTAACGGGCCGCCGCGCATCCGCCTGCCAGGACGGAATGGACGAGTTGAATAAATCGAGTTCGGATCCCGGATTCCCACTGACCTTGGCGGAGGCGTTCCATGGCGAGATGGCGGTCGCGGCGAGCCTGGGCTGCCTCGGTTGCCAAGCGGCGTGCCCACGTCTCCGCCTCGCCACGGGCCACGGGTTGGTCGAGTGTCTCCACCTGGTCCAGCGCGGTGAGGCGTTCCGGGGGGCTACGGTCGGCGCGCACCGCGATGATGGGATTGTCGCCGGCGAAGATGGCCGCGGAACCCTCGGGATGCTGTCGCGCTCCGTGGCGATGCAGCACGCCGAGCAGTCTTGGGTGCCCGTAGGTGGCCAACGCCGCCCACCCCTCCGCGTCGCGCGATGCCCGGGTGGGGTCCCACGTCGCCGCGCGACCCGGTTCGTCCAGGGCCGCGCCCAAGCGACCCTGGACCACGTCGCGCAGTTGACTGAGGGTGACCGGGGTGGGACCAGGTTCCGGGACGGGCCACGGGTCTTCCCCCGACACGTCCAGGCCGGACTGTTTCAGATCATCGATCTGTGCCATGAGGTTCCTAATAACCGTGTTCTGGGCGTCAAGCCGCTCGGTGCGTGGGGCGTGGAAGATGGTCTTAAACGCCTGCTCTGTGGCCCCCAGGATGGGCTGGAGGATGCCGAGCAGGCTTCCGATGTCGTCGATGCGGCCGGCCAAGGCGTTGTAGACGCTTTCCTCGACCGTTCCGGGGATGAAGTAATGCCGGATGTACACGACGTCGCGCACCTGCCCCAGCCGGTCGATGCGGCCGATCCGCTGTTCCACGCGCATCGGGTTCCAGGGCATGTCGTAGTTGATGAGATAGCTGGCGGCCTGGAGATTTAAGCCCTCACTCGCGGCGTCCGTAGCCAGCAGCACGGTGACCTGACCGGCCCGGACCGCCTCCACCAAGTCGCGCTTGGGGATCGGCACCCAACCCTCGGTCTCCCGGAAGAGGCGTCCCCCGTCTCCGGTGAAGGTGGCCAGCTGCGACCGATACACATAGCCCAGGGCATCCCGGAGATAGTCGAGCGTATCGGTGAACTGCGTAAATACGATGGTGGAATGACCCGCCGAGCGCGCCGCATCCAGATCGGCACGCAGGCGGTCCAGTTTGGAGTCCGGCACGGTGCCCATGGCGTCGGCATAGCGCTGAATCTCGGCCAGTTCGCTGGCGGTGAGGGGAACGGCTTGCACCTCGTCGATACTGCGTCCGTTGCCGGTGTCCGCGGGGCTCTCCGCCGCGAATTCCTCCGCCTCTTCCAGCAGGTCATCCTCCCAGTCCGTCTGTTCCGCGGTCAGGCGCTTGGTCAGTGTTCGTCGAATGGCCGCCCAGGAGGACGTCAGCCGGCGGCGGTACACCGTCAGCACAAATCCTGCGCCGCGTCGGCTGCCGTGCGCGGCCAGCAGGCGATCAATGAGCGCGTCGAGACCGTCGTAGAGGGCTTGCTCCGCGGCGCTGAACGGAATCAGGACCGGCTCCACATCCCGCTCCGCCAGGTTGTCGGTGATGAGGCCCCGGGCGTGGTACTGCTTCAAGGTTTCGCGCGAGTGCCGGGTGACGTACTGGCTCACCGGACTCAGGGTGCGCAGCCAGAGCCGAAGGCTTTGACGTCCCTCCGCGCAGAGGTCCGCGAGGAGGGCGTCAAGTGCCCCCTCCTCGTCGCCCGTGCCAAACCGGGCGATCCGCACGGCCGCGACAGGCCCAAGTTGCGCGTGGATGCGGGCCAGCACGGCCGACTCGGCCGGACTCGACGGCAGGCGCGGTGTGGCCTGCAGTGTCGCGCGCAGCCAGGCCCACTCGGTCGCCGTGTCGTCCGCTTTGGCCACCTCCCGGAAGTAGTGCTCAAAGTGGTCGGGGTCCGTCAGCGGGCCGGACAGCCCCACCAGCCGCGTCAGGTCGGCGAGCTCCACTGGACTGATTTGCATGGGCGTGGCCGTGAGCAGCCACTGGGCCCGCGCGGCACCCTGCTGTTGAACGGCATCCAGCAGCTGGAGCATCCGGCTCGGACGATAGCGCGGGTCGTTTAGGTGCTGGCGGCGGGCGTGGTGGGCCTCATCCACCACCAGTAGATCAAACGGCCCGGCCTCCAGCACCCGGCGCTGGTACTCGGGACGCCGCGCCAGATGGCTGGACGCGATCAGCACCGGATAGAGGGTAAAGGGATTGCTGCCCGACGAGGAGATTCGGCGGCGGGAGCGGGTCATCCGCATCTTCCCCCACGATGCCTCGGCCCTCCGGCTGTTGGGGGCCGTGTTGCTGGAGATCCATGAGCAATGGGCGACGGGGCGGCGCTACCTGAACCCGACGAGCTTCCCCGCGTCGTGGACGGCCGCCAGCCCTGAGGTCGCTCAGCGGCCGGCTGCCGAGACGGCGGCGGTGAGTTAACCCCAGTCGCCCAGCCCAGGGGGGTGGCCGCCTTTACACCACTTTTAGTACTTGACCGGCCCGCAACCGCTCCCAAATCCGTTGCGCGGTGTGATGCTGCTTGTGGAACGTCCGCTGGTCATCCGCCAGCTACTGCTGAATCACGGGGCCGTAGGGGTCCAGTTTCGAGGGGCCCGTGTGCATCACGGGCGGGGGCGGGGAAAAGTCGTCCTGGGCCAGATACTTGCGCACCGTCTTCCGATCCACCCCTAGCTGGGACGCAGTGGCACTGGGGCCAACCCCCGCGGCCTGCAACTCCTTCACCCGTCGTTGTTGTTCCATCCGTAACATTCCTCCGGTCGATCGCCCTCTCGTGGGCGTGCGGTCGGCACGCCAGCTCCACCGTAGAGCCGGGGGTCGTATTTGCCCAGGACCCGTGATGAAAACGGGGAATTCCCGATGGTGACGATGGGGAATTCCCCTTGCCGATCCTGGGTATTTTGAGGGTACGTTTTACAGCTGACCGCGACGGCGGGATGGTGGCGGTCCGTGCGGCGTCGGAAGGGGAAGGCGGCACGGCGCGATGACGTGCTGTCCATCCCCCCGGAGGACCCGCCGCTCGCGTAACCCGCATCCCCGAAGCCCCGCGCCCCTGGTGGGGCTTCTCTTTTTGTGAAAGGGTTCCTCCGAAGGGGGGTGAAAACACAGGAAGGACTACGACAAGAGGCTCGCCGACTTGGCCGCGATCCGTGCGCTGACCGACGATCAGTTGCTGGACGCGCTGTTCGAGGGCGCGTCCGGCGACGAGAAGAAGGAGAAGGTGCAAGCTTCCCAGAAGGAGGAAGATTACACCATTGCGACGCCCGACGGGGTGATCATTGCGGAGGTCGCGCATCACGACGTGAGTGCGCGACCCGAGCCGCAACCCCCCGTCCACCCCTTGCCGGACGCGCCCTCCGTCCGCATCGTGGATATGAGCGTGCGGGCGGTGATCCCCAAGGACCGCCCGCCCGAGCAGGGCCACTGATCCCCAGTGCCGAGAAGCCCCGCGCCCCTGGCGGGCCTTCTTCTTTTTTGCGAAGGAGGTTCCCGACGAGTCGCCTTGTTCAGAGGATAAAAGGAGCAACCCAAGATGACAAAGAAGGCCCTGCCCGCCGTGCCGGCCGTCGGCGCGACGGCCTTGCTGGCGGCGCTGACGGTCAGCACGGGCACCACGATCACGCCGGTCATTGGGCCAATCGTCGTGGCCCACCATGGCATGGTCGGCAACGCGTCGGGCCAACCGTATTATGCGCCGAACCCGTGGGGCGGTGTGGTCTTGAAAACCCCGCCCGGTGTGGTCATCCAGGGCGCGCAAATGAGCTTGTCGGCCCCGCGGCCGACCACGACCGGCGGAGGGCAGACGGGCGCCTGTTATTGGGTCGGGTTGGGGGAGGTTGCGAACTTTCTCCAGGCCGGCGGGTCTACGGAAACTTGAGGAACGACAGTGCCCGATAATGTGTGGATTCAGGCCTGGAATCCCCACCTTTGGCTCAATCAACAATCCGGCCCCATTGCGCCCGGAACCCCCTTGCAGGTCGTGCTGCAACCCGCAGCCGGAACCCACCAAGAACAGGTGCAGGTTAAGAATCGGGTCACGCAACAGGTGCTGGTGTCCACGACCGTCGCGTTGCCGCCCGAAGCGGGTTGGCACGAAGTGGAGTGGATTGCGGAGCCGCTTTTTTTGATGAACCGCTGGCACCATGCTACGCAATCCCTGGCCTTGGCTGTACCTGCGGAACAGGTGCCATTTACAGGAACTTACGCGATCGCCAACCACTGGCACCCCGCGCCGACGGTCAACGCCGTGCCTCACGGATGGACCGCAAGTCATTCCCTCGCAGCGCTCACAACCCCTCTTTTGCGTGGCACTATCACCGGGCCGCAGGGCCACGGCGTGTTGTGGACGCCCGCTCAGCCCGCCGGGATGGGTTCGGACGATGTTTACTTGATGGATTCGCATTTGGCTACGACCGATCTGGTGGGCCGCTGGACCTCGATACAGCCTCTGGCGGACTTGTCCCGCTGGGCGCAGCAGGTGTTGACCCATCCCGGCTTAGGCGCCGAACGCAACCAGGAAATCTGGCCGCATCGCCAATGGCGCCCGCCGCCGTGGTGGTGGGTCGTCCTGGCCGGCGTGGGGCTGACCGCGACGGCGGGATGGTGGCGGTCCGTGCGGCGCTACAAGGGGAAGACGGCACGGCCGGCGTAACCCCTGGAAGCAGGCCCCGCGCCCCTGGCGGGGCTTCTTCATTACGAAGGAGGAGATCCGCATCACAGAAGAAGATGGTCGGGAAGACGCCGTCCGGTTCCTGGAAGCCCTCGGTGACGGCCCGCTGAGCCTGAGTGCCGCCGATGACACCCAAGGCCGCGCCAACTGGCGGCCCGTCGCCTGGACGTTTGGCACGAGCACCCGCCGTGCGGCCTGGGGCCACGCCCGCGAGAAAATGATGCCTGCCGACGGATTGCACGTGCGCCCGTACCACCCCAAGGACCACCCGGATTCGCCCTTGGGGCAGTGTTGCGTAGACCTGGCCGATGTTACCCCCGACCGCTTGAGCGCCCTCGGGATCGAGCCCGCCGCCGTGGTGGAGACGAGCCCTGGCCGGTACCAGGCGTGGATCCGCTTCCCCCCGCCCGGTCTGCCGGAGCCGGAGGTGAAGCGGTTGCAGCGCCGATGAATTGGGGCTTGACGCGGGCGCGAAGCAGGCCCGGCACGCCGGGCGCGTGCCCGGCTACGCCAACCGCAAGCCCAGTCATCCCGATCATCCTCCCGTGCCACTGCTCGAAGCGTCCGGGGCCGTGGCCGACCGGGCGGCGCTGAATCAGTTGATCGCCCGCGTGGCCGCCGAACCAGAGCGGGCGGAGCCGGTGCGACCCGTGGGGCGGAAGCCCACCCCGTTTGGGAAGACGTCCCCCCCAAAGACCATCGAGGAGTTCTATGCCGACCCCAAATCTGGCCGCGACAAAGGCCGGGCCGACCTGGGTTGGGCAATTTACGCGCAGGATCGCATAGGGCTGTCCATGGAAGAAACGGCGGCCACCATCGACGCGGCGCGGCAGGGCGACCACAAAAAGGGCCGCGGCCACGGCACGCTCGCGGCCCGCCACATCGATGCCGACCGTGCCACCCACAGCCACTAAATCTCGATGGTGCCCTCCCTACTGCCCCCCTCCAATAGGCGCTTACAGTGGTGGACCGGGCGGTCTAGGACTGGCTGACCGCCCCCGTCCGGCCAGCGATGCGGGAGCCGGCCGACAAGATGTGTCCCACCACGACCGTGGAGGACTTCCACACGGCCCAGCGCTACCAGGGCGACAAACGCCCAGCCAACCTGGGATCAGGTATCCGCGCCACCGACCGCTGACGAAGTGGCTCACGCCACCGGCCAGACGGCCGAGCGGAAATTGGTGGCATTCAAAGACGCGAACCCATCGCCCGTAATCGCGACCGCTGTTCACGTGTTGCGTGTCCCAGCTTTGTGGTCGTCCGGCCAGCCGACCAGGGAGGAACAAGGACGACTACGGGCTACGCCCGATCCCGGGAGGCCGTGCCACAGTGCACCAAAATCATCACGTTAGGGGCCCGACCCAGGGCTAAACTGGGCCTGGTAAGCCGAGACTAGCCACTTGCCGCTGACGTTTTTTAGGGTTGCCCGGCCGGTCATGGTCGTCGTCTGTGCGTTGCGTATCCATGTTCCAGGCTTGCACGGCCACGGCAGGATGTACACCACGGAGTAGTCAGTAATGCGCCACTGTGCGGTCGCACTGGTTCCAGAAACACTGACGGCTGTCAATACAACCGACAAAATCTGGTTC
Organism: Bacillota bacterium; assembly: GCA_021795575.1. GTDB lineage: Bacteria > Bacillota > Sulfobacillia > Sulfobacillales > JAIMBI01 > JAJZWV01. Next base: position 1,229 of record JAJYPH010000146.1, on the reverse strand, counting down.
TTTGTCATGCGCCAAGTAGTGGGAGAGAGAGCTTCGTGACGCCGTACTCGCAACACGTTGTTGTACACCGCGGTTCCAGGTACAAATACATTTGACAGCGTCGCAGCTTGAGCACTCAATGCTTGTTGACTCACGGCAGATCCCCGAAGTGGCTACCTGGCTTGGGCAAAGTGACATCCATTGACAGGAACGCGTTACTCACCGCCTGTCGAATGGCCAAACCTTCGGCTTGTGGCACGCTTGCTTGCGCTCGTGGGGCGAGCGGGCCCAACAAGGCGAGCGCTGCGATGATCGCCAAGCCACCAAGACCAGATAGCCCTCGTAACTTACTCATCAAGCACGCCCCCCGTTCCCTTTCTAACAACGTTCCGTCGTTCGCATTGATTACGGAATGTGAACTTTGTAAACGGTAGTCCATGGTGAACACAACTTATTGTAATATACCAGAGTCCAACAAGCGTGATATCTGTCGTTAGTGTGAGCATCAACGAAGGTTCCGTAGTGTCCGTGCAACGAGTATCCAAATCCCGCCTGCAACGAAGAGTGGGAAATACCGGTGGCGCAACCGTTTTGTCCGCCCCAGTCATAAAACAGGACGTCGCCCTTAACCATTCCGGTCCACGGATATTCACTTGTTCCGGATACGCTCCCATCATACGTGGCGCCTGCATAATCAAGCAAATGGGTGTAGAGGTTCGATGCCACCGTCCAGGACCACGAATAAGTACTTGAGCCCCGGTAGAACCAATAATACGGATCTGATGTCGATTCGGGAACCCCGAAATGAAGGTTATAATAAACTACTTGGCCCAATTCACCCGAGTTTAACGCCTGTGACCCGAAGTTCGTGTAGTCAGAGGCGAAGGCCGCAAACGATGGAGTTGATTATAGGGCCCACTGATCGGCATACGCGGCCGCCGCGTTGCCGTCGTACGCATACGCGGTCGTAGCGCCCACGAGAACCATCAGAAGGCCTAGGCTCAATACCGTTTACTTAGCGTCGTGGTTGGTGGTAGGATGATCCTGGGAGGGGATCATGATGCCGCGGAGGGGATGGCGTAAACCGCCGCCGGGCGCCCGGTTAACCGATCATGTGGCCTTGGGCGTGCTGACCCAGACCGTGCCGCCCGCCCTGGTGGACGCGGTGGTGGCGGCGACGGGCCGGCAGGAGCAACGGCACCGGCTCCTGCCGGCCCGCGTCATGGTGTACTACGTCTTGGCCTTGGCGC
>JAJYPH010000145.1 GCA_021795575.1 Bacillota bacterium | reverse complement strand
CCGGCCCGGTCGGGCTTCCAACGGGGCCACAAGCCCTATGGCGGATTGACGGCAACCAACTGACGACCGCTCCTGTTTATTCGACAGCAAACGGCAACTTCCTGGCGGCCAGCTGGCAGTCACCGCAGCAAGGATGGATGACAACGAGTTCCGATGCGGTTCCCGACAACACGACCGTGTTGTATTACACCCAAGATGGGGGCAGACAGTGGTCTCCTGTTGCTCTGCCCGTACCCAGCCTGCCCGGCTCTGCCGCGTCGTCCAACGCCAGGCTCCAACCCAGCCTACAACTGAGCACCCCGCCACTGTCGGTACCCGGGACCAGCACCGCAATGCTCCCGGGTACTCTGCTGGTGCCCGTGGACACCAAAGGCATCCTCACGTATCGTGAGTTCGCCACGTTGTACCGCTCGTCCCATATGACCACCTGGTCACCAATATGGGAACAAGCTCATCTCGCCCTCGCTGACACGCGCTGGACATCGGCGACGGAGGGCTGGTCGCTGGCCAACGTCCCTGGCAGCGCACGGTGGATCACGGCCACAACAACGACAGGAGGGGTGACCTGGGGCCATGTCAACCCCGTTCCTCTCACCTCGATGTGGCATCTCCTGGACCTGATTTCCACGTCGCCCACCGATGCATCCTTATTTGAGCTGACTTCCGGTGGCGTCGTCGTGCAGTATCGCACCGCCGATTCGGGAGCTCAGTGGCGGCGCATCCCTTAAGGTGACGCCACGGTAGCACTTCCCAGCCGATTCCAACTGGATACCACGTGTAATGGGTGCTACGACTCCCGCCCCCGCCGCAACGTGTACTGTCGTGGTCGGGATTCTGGCCGTACTGCCGAATCCTCGGTCTGGGCCTCTAGCCAGCCCGAGCTTGCACAGTCCAACGTCCCGCTTGCCACGCAATCCACGCCAGGAAGGAGTCCGAGGCGGCCCACCCACCGGTCTGCACCCCGTCCTGACACTCGATCACCTGACTACCCTAGAGGTCCAGGGTCGCGGATTGGGAATGTGGTGTTTTTCCCATTCTTAATGTTCAACTACTCGCCAAGGGCGCGGCGCCTTTCACCCGCGTTCGGACCTGCTATTGGACCGCTGGCACGCGCTCGGTGCGCGCGCGATGGCCCATCTGATGCCACGAGGCTCCCTGAGCTCCTGCGGGCGGACAAAGAAACACCCCGCATGCCTTGCGGGGCTTCAAATCTTGGTGGGGCTGGCGGGCCGATTTGAACGGCCGACCGGTCGATTACGAATCGACTGCTCTACCACTGAGCTACGCCAGCACCTCGGTTGCCGTCAAAGTTTATCATGCGGCGCTACTATCGTGCAATGGACGGCGGCCACGCGATCCGCGACGCCTGGGCGTCAGCCCACCGGTAAGTTCTGGGCCGGGTCCAGATAGCGAGGCTTCAAGCCGGCCTGGCCCGTGGCGTGTTGCAGCGCATGAATCACGGCCAGGCTAGCGACGCCATTGGGCGTCAAATGGCGCGACTGCTGAAAGCGCCGGACGGACTCTGTGACCGCCGGCGTGTACACGCCGTTCAGTGGGCCGTCGTACCACTTGCCCAGCCGTAGCATCCGCTGCAGTTCCACGACATCTTGACCGAAGACTTCGGGGGCCAGGGGTCGGATCATGCGGGCATAGGGCGTCGGCCCAATGAGGTTGACCGGCGTCCCCAGGGGCACGATGGCGTAGAGTTGCTCCACGTCGCGGTTGAGCATGCGAATGCAACCGTGGGAGGCCACCGTCCCCACCGACCAAGGCTTGTTGGTGCCGTGAATCCCATAGATGCCCCAGGGTGCCGAGAAGCGCATCCACCGCGTGCCAAACCCGTCGCCCCACACGGCCTTTTGAATGATTTCGAACTCCCCGCGAGGCGTTCGGTTGATGCGTGTGCCCACCGCCACCGGGTAGCGAAGCCACGGCTGATCGTCCCGGTACAGGGTGAGGCTCCGCGTGGGCACGTCAATGACAATCCGATACGGGTTTTTCGCATGGGCCAGGTGAGGCGTCCAGGCGCCGAGCCAATACGCGGGGATGCCTACAATGGCCAGGACGGCGAGAACATTGACCCACCGGGCCATGCGGCTCCACACCAGCGTCATCGCACGACCTCGATGCTGCCCATTAAGCTGGCCGCGAACCACAGTGCCGCCATGACTTTGGCGGTGGGAAAGTCCAGCAGCGCAAAGGCGGACGCTGACCCGAACAGCGCGGTGAAGAATCCCACCGGCAAGACCGTGATGGCGAGCGCGGGCAACGCATGAAACGCCAGACGCAACCAGTCTGTCACCCAGCGCCCGCCAGCAGAGAGGCCGGTCATCCACCGCGAGCCATCGAGGGCGAAGAAGGCCAGTGCCGGCCACAGCACCAATTCCCAGGTCATCCAACCGGGCAATGCCGTCGCGCGCAGGTCACGAAACGACCACGTCAGCACCACCAGCCCGGTCACCATGAAAAAACTGCTGGCCACCACCATCAGGCGGTGCGTCCACTCTCGTCCCCCGATGTCCATGCACCCGACTTATGCGCGTGGATGAGCGTTCATCCCCGCACACAACGGCGACCACCCCCACAAGCAGGGCGGCCGCACAAAACTTGGAGCGGAAGACGGGTCTCGAACCCGCGACCTTCGGCTTGGGAAGCCGACGTTCTACCAACTGAACTACTTCCGCGCTAGGGCCAGTGTAGTGCAACAGGCAAGGCAAGTCAACGGGGATCAACACCGCCAGCGCTAGCTCACCACGGCTCGGGTGACAACCCGACAACCAGGTACCGCGATTACCCATCCCGACGCCTGTCGCGCCTGTAAGGTCGCCGGCGGAGACCCTAAGCCACGGTCGCATCATAGTTGCGGACACGGTGGATCGGCGCCAGAAGCTCGATGCCCCTGGACGTGTGGGCGGCCGTCTGGTCGGGTCGCGGCCTGCATACGGACACGCGGACGGTTCGCGGCCGGGTCGTGCCCCAGTGGGCCACGGCTTGGAAAGGCGGCCGGTGCGCCCCGCCGAATGCCCGGCCTGGCAAACAGTGATGACGCGCCACCAGCACTTAGGCTTTCGCGGCTTCCTCGGGAAGTCGCTGTGATACGCCCGGACGGTCGAGGCGGACTGGGTGGCTTGGTGGGGTGAGCGGCCGCGGCCTGGATGGTGCAGGCCGGCGACCCGGGGATCGGGTGAAGTCGCGCCCCACAAGGGACCCGCGTATAGTTCGTCGTGAATAGTGCCCGCTTCTTGATTCTCCCGCGCGTACACGGGCCGCATGGGGTGTGTACGATGCAGACCTCCACCACCCAGCGCCTCCGCGCGGACGGGGAGGGCGGTCTACGGCCACCCGGTCCTGGTGGCGCAATCCTTCAGGTTTGACGCGGTTCCCCGGGACGAGCGATCGGGCGGCGGTGGTCGGGATGCTCCGTCGCCGGGGGTACTCCTCGGCCCAGGGGACGTCGACGGGAAAACCCATGAGGCCCGCGACGGGTTGGCCCCCCGGGACATCACCGGCCACATGGTCAGCCCCGACGCGCTTCGTACCCCAACCGCCACCGCCCGTGTCTTCATGGCGGAGAAACCGGTCGATGCGGTGATGATGGTCAACGGCCACCCACCCCGCGTCCAGAACGCTGACGCAACCCTCGACCGCGACGACTATTCCCTCCTTCGAGGGCCCACGATCGACGCCGTCCCGGACGGATGGCCGCGCGCACGGTGCGCACGACGACCGCCCTGAATAACTACCTGGCGTGGTCGCCCCTGGGGCAAGTGGTTCGGGTTGACCGCGGTGACGGCGTGGGACGGATCCCACTCCCGCACCGAGGTGGGGTTCGGTCTCACCGACCTCGCGCCCGCCGAGGCCAACGGGGCGCCACGGCCGGCGTGGGTCCGCGGGCTTGGGCATTGACATGCCGCAGCACGGGGAACGCGACGGGGTGTACGACGAGGACCGCTCGCCGATCCGGACGGGGCAGGGGCCCCGGGTCATGGCGAGCTGCCGCCACACCGCGCTTAGCCTGTTCCACCGGTTGCGGGTCCCCAATCTCGAACCGGTGGCGCACTACCTCCCTCGTCATCCGGACCACGGGGCGGACGCGCTCCGCGGCGTCTAGCGCGCTCGGCCCCGACCGGACCCCCGCTTGGGAAGGGCGTCCCGCCTGATGGCCCGGAGGCGGCTTCGTGCCGGGCCCGGACGGCCCGGCACACCGCGAGAGGCTCCTCCTCGCTTCGTGCAGCGCGTCTCGCCGTCTTATCCGCGGCAAACCGCCTGAAGCTTTGACGTGACCGTGGACCCTGAGCGGGCTCTTAGGACGTGCGGCCCGAAACCCGGTATAGTGATGGCATCATGTCGCCAGGGTAGCTTCATCGCACAGCGGACCCATTTTTTGGCCGTTGTTCAGCTCCAGGGGGACGATCGGGAGGAACAGTGTTGCCGCATCATTATCTGGTCCCGGCCATCGTGGCCGGCTTCCTGCAGGGCATCGTGGAATGGCTGCCGGTCAGCAGCAAAACCATGATCACCATCTACTTCACGCTCATCGGACTGAAGGTCCAGAACGCGTACTCGCTGGGGCTCATCGCCAACTTCGGGTCGTTCTTCGCGGCGCTGTATTATTTCCGCCGTGAAGTGGGCGGCGTGCTCCGCGCGCTGAAGCACCCGTTCTCGGATGAACCCTATGCGAAGCTGCTGCGGTTTCTCTTTGTGGGCACGGTGGCCACGGGTATCATCGGGATCCCCATCTACGTCGCCGTGCGGCACACCTTCACCCTGGTGGGCGGTTCCATCGCCATGGCCATCATCGGGGTGCTGCTGCTGGGCACCGGTGTCATCGCGCGCCGCAAGGAACAGTTGATGGCGCAGCAGACCGATAAACCCCGGGTGCCCAAGGAACCCACCCCCGGCCACGCCATCTTGACCGGCGCCATGCAGGGACTCGCGGCCCTGCCCGGTATCAGTCGGTCAGGCATGACCATCACGCCACTTTTGTGGATGGGCTTTGAAGGCGACGAGGCGATTCGCCTGTCGTTCATGCTGGATGTTCTGGCCCTGGTGGGCGCCGGCATCGTGCCACTGCTCATCGGCCAAGGGGGCCGTGCCGCGGTGTCGTCGCTGGGTGTCAGCACCACGGTCGTCATGCTGGTCGTGGCCTGCATCGTGTCGTTCGGCGCGATCAACGCAGTGCTGGGACTGGCGCGTCGGTTGCGGACCTCGACCGTCACTTTTGCGATTGCCATCATCACACTGGCGGCCGCCATCTTGTCCATCGCACACGTGTAGGCCCAAGCGGCGGACAAGTATATTCACCCACTGGAAAGTATATGCCCGCAAGGATTTGCACGGAACGGCCGAGCATGGTAACAACGCAATAGGCAGAGGCTGCGATTACCATCGCGCCATTGCTCACGCGCACGGGGGCCACCCGAGTGGCGAGGGTGAAAGAGATGCTCATACTTTGCATCCGGTTCGTGACGGGACGCTTCCACAGCCAGCCGTGGGATGAGAACGTGAACGGGGGAGGGTTGGAGTGGCCCCCGTCGCCATGGCACATTCTGCGTGCCATCGTGGCCGCGGGACTTTCGGCGCGCGAGCCCCGCTGGGACCACCTGAATACCGTCGTGAGGCAGGCGGCCCAGCAGCCCCCGATTTACCGCACACCGCCGGTCACAGTAGCGCAGTGGCCCGCTGAGCAAGCCCATCGAAGTACGAGCCCCATGGTGCTTGTCGGGGGAGACCGGCCGCTCTATGTCGAGTGGCCTGACGCCGTCTTATCCGCCATGGAGGTCGGCTGGTTGACCACCGTGCTCCGCCGGGTTAGAAATCTCGGGCCTCGCGGCAATGAATGCGCCGTTACATTGCTCGACCAAGAGCCCCAGTGGGATAGTGGCACAACCACCCTCCTCCCTCACGCCCTGGGTTCCACCGATGTCGTCCGCCTCTTGACCCCGACGGCCGATGCCACGGTGGGTGATCTCACCATGACGAAGGACGAGGTGCGTGGCAGCCATCATCGTTCCCGTCCGCCAGCTACCCGCTTTGTGAGCTACCCACGCGTCGAGTCCTTGGCCACCATGGTCACCCTGCCGCTCCCGGCCCAACCCCGAGGATCGCTCACCGAGGTCGTGGCCGCCCACTACATTCTGCAGAGCGCCAGCCTACCCCGGTTGCTCGATACGGCCCCGGTAGCGGAGGGGTTCCGCGCGGCGGCCGAATCACAGTACGGCCGACTCCACGATATGGCCACCTCGCCCATTTTGTCTGGACACGAGGGAGCCAGCATTCGACCGGGCCACGGGCATGCCCACTACCTTCCGACTGCCGAGTCGGGTGACCTTGGTCGACTGGACCACGTGTTGGTATGGGCTCCCGACGGGTTTACGACCGCAGACCTGGCGGCTTTGGCACGCATCGAGCGGGTGTATTTCCCAACCTATACTCGCTTGGCTCCGCTCACCGTAGCGCTCCAAGGTCTTCGGTCCCGTGAAGAATTTGCGGCGATGTACCCCTCCACCGACAGCTGGATCTCTGTTACCCCGTTCTTGCCCTCTCGCCATCCGCACCGACGGCGCAACCCCGACGGCAGTGTGCGTTGGTCCGACACGGCGCGCGACGAAGTGATCCTGGAACTGAACCGTCGCGGATGGCCCGTCCCCTCCGACGTGGTCGTTGAGCGCACAAGCACGGCGTCGTTCTTTCGAGCACCGCGCGCTCACGCCGGCTCTAGGGGAGCGCCTTCGGCCGCCTACACTGTCACTCTCAGGTTTTCGGAGCCGGTGAGGGGGCCCTGCGTGCTGGGACGTTGGGCACATATTGGACTTGGCCAGTTTCGACCTCTGGAGGTGCGGTAGGTGCCAGAAGAAGCGCGCCCCCTTATCCCCGTCCGCATGCTGTCGGAGTATGCGTACTGTCCACGCGTCATGTACCTGATGTGGGTCGAGGGCACCTGGGCCGAGAGCCCCGATACGGTGGAGGGGCGGCAGGCTCACCGAGGCGTGGACCGGCCCGACCAAGAGCTCGCCGACCCCTCCGTCAATTCCGACGTACCCCGGTCAGTCCGCTCGCTGGCGTTGTCGAACGACGGGCTGGGACTGACGGGGCGGCTGGACCTGCTGGACCTGCACGACGGCGTGGCGACGCCCATAGAATACAAGGTGGGCAACGGTCCACCGACTGGCGGGGCCTGGGATGCGGACGTCGTGCAGGTCGTTGCACAAGCCTTGCTGTTGCGCGCCTCCGGGTATCGCTGTGATGAGGGCGCCGTCTATTACGTGGCCTCGCGATCCAAGGTGCCCATTCCCGTGACGGATGACCGCGTCAACACCGTGCTCGCACTCCGAGACGCGCTTTGGGCCGATGCCGAGCGCCCCGTTCCACCGCCACCCCTGGTGGATAGCCCGAAGTGTCCTCGCTGCAGCATGGTCGGCATCTGCCTGCCGGACGAGGTGGTAGAGCTGCAGGCGTCCACGTCGAGTACGCCCCCGTCGCTGCGCAAGGACCAAATCCGCCGGCTGCTGGTGGCACGGCCCGAGCAGGTGCCTCTGTATGTGACGACTCAGGGCGCCGTCATCCGAAAGACGGGCGACCGGCTCCGCGTCACCAAGGGAACCGACACCTTGATCGAAGCGCGGGTGGCAGACGTGAGCGCCGTGTCGGTGTTCGGCAACGTGGAGGTCAGCACCCCGGCCGCTGCCGCGATGTTGGCGGCGGGCATCCCCATCCTCTACTTCTCATACGGTGGCTGGTTCCGTGGGATGACCTCCGGCGCGCTGGCGCAGAACGCGCCTATGCGCCAGGCACAGTACGGAGCCAGCTTGGACCCCGACCAGCGCCTGCGCGCGGGAGGCTGGATCATCTCGGCCAAGATTCACAACCAGAGGTTGGTGATTCGGCGCAACGCCGCTAATCACCCCGCGCTACCCGCACTCGCACGCGCCTCCAAGGGGGCTCGCGGGGCCACGTCGACCGATTCCCTCCTCGGTCTCGAGGGACAGGCGGCGCGCCTGTACTTTGAGGCATTCGGGTCACTCCTGCCTGACCAGAAGGAATTCGCCTGGGAGTCGCGCAATCGCCGGCCGCCGCGGGACCCGGTCAACTCCCTGCTCTCGTACGTATACGCCCTTTTGCTCAAGGACTGCCTGGCCGCCGCCTACTCGGTCGGACTCGACCCATACGTAGGACTACTGCACAGCACAGGCTATGGCAAGCCTGCGCTGGCGTTGGACTTGATGGAGGCATATCGTCCGGTCGTTGGCGACTCGACGGTCTTGGGGATGTTAAATCGCCACATGGTCACGCGAGATGACTTTGTCGTCAGCAGCCGGGGCGTCGCGATCAAGGATGGACCACGCCGTGCCGTCGTCGAAAGCTATGAGCGGCGCATGGATTCGTTGTTCGAGCATCCGCTGTTTGGCTACCAGGTCAGCTATCGGCGCGCCATGGAGATTGACGCGCGCCTGCTGGGCCGCTATGTGCAGGGCGAGCTGACCACGCTGCCCGTACTGAGGATGCGCTAATGCGCGCGGCGTATCTGGTGGCCTACGACATCGCTGAACCCAAGCGGTGGAGGCGTGTTTACCGGCTCCTCATGGGGCATGGCGATCCCCTGCAGCTCTCAATCTTTGTGTGCTGGCTTTCTCTCACCGAGCGTAAGCTGATGGAAGAGTCCCTCACCACGATGCTGAACCTAAAGGAAGACCGGCTTCTGTTTGCAGAGCTGGGCGCGAACGCTGTGGCCGTCAGCGAAAAACTCGTTCTCATGGGCAAGGCACGGACGGCCTTAGACGCGCCCCCGCGGTGGTACGTGATATGACGTCACACGTTGCACGCACCGCCGTACCTCGCAAGGCCCTGGGAGGTGTGTGCAGCCGCAAACCCGCGCCCAGCAAGCTTTCCACGAAGAGGTCCTTGACAGGTACCGCGTTTCCAGGCACACTACCCGAGGTGTGTGCACAAGGCCTCCAGAGCCCGCGCCACGCAATGGTTTCCAGGCGCGAGGTTTCCGCGGCCTTATGGCCGCGGCAGCATTGAAGCAGCGGGAGGCCAAGCCTGACC
>JAJYPH010000144.1 GCA_021795575.1 Bacillota bacterium | reverse complement strand
CAGCACCGACGCGGCGACGGCCAGCAGCGGCACGCGCGTCAGCTCCTGGGTGCGGGTCGCGCGGGCATGCTCCGCGGCAATGAGCGTCCGCCGCCACGCCTCGTCGGCCGCCGTGAGCCGCTGTTCGGCCTCGCGCCGCGCCCCCTCCGCCACTTCCACCGCCGAGCCAAACGCGTCGACCCCGTCTGAAAGCTGCAGCGCTCGCGCTGGCCAGTCGTCGGTCGGATCCACGCCGACCTGCTTGGCCAACACGGCGAGCTGCTGACGCGCCTGTCCCTGCGCCTCCGATGCCCGCTCGGCCTCCTCCTGCCGGCGCTGGACGGCTGGCCAGCGGTCCACCAGCGCCTGCCAGGCCGGGTCTTGCAGCGCCGCCACTACGGGCGGCTCCGGCAGCGCCCGCAGTACGTCGGCCAGCCGGACCTCGGCGGCTTCCACCGCCTGACGAGCGGCGTTTAAGGCGTGGGCCGCGTCGCGTGCCCGCTCTTCGGCATCGGGAGGCCATCCAGCCACGTCGGGGTCGCCCACCACGGCCGCCATGTGCTGCTGCCACTGGACCCAGTCCGGCCACAGCGCCGTCAGCCGATCGAGGCGCTCCTGCTCGCCGGCCAGTTCGCGGTCCGCGGCCGCCAGCCGCTCGGCCGCTTCCCCAGCCCGCCGCTCGTCTTGCTTTAGGCGATGCCAGGTGGCTTCGGCGCGCTCGGCCCGGTTCACCGCCTCGGTGGCCTCGCGGTACGCCCGGTGCGCCTGGTTGAGGGCAGGTTTCTGACCCCGCGGCAGGTAAATTTCGTCCCGGGCCTTTTTGAGCGAAGCCAACAGCTGCTGGAGGTTTAAGCCCGCCCCCAGGCCGGCCGACAACAGCTGCGCGCCCACCTGGTCGCCCTTGAGCGACCCGATTTCCTGCAGTTCCGTGAGACCAAAGGCGTAAACGTTGTGGTAGAGGCCGCGGGTGGTGCCCGCCAGCATCGTGTCGAGCGCGGCCGCGTCCAGCCCCTGGCCCCTATCGTCCCGGATGCTCGTGCCTTGATAGCTCCGTTCCACCCACAGCGCGTGCCCGTCCTCGCTCACCAGCTCGGCGCGGCCACCCCAACCCCGCTCTTTGGGCATCATCCCCCGCGCCGGACCAAACAACAGCACGCGCAGCAGTTCCAGGAGGGATGACTTGCCGGCTTCGTTGGGGCCCTCGATGGTGGTGAGGCCTTTGGCCGGCAGCCGGAGCGCCCGCCGTTCCAGCGGCCCAAACCGGTCCACGAACACCTGGCGAATCCACATGCTACGGGTCCTCCTCCCCGAGCTCGTCGCCCAGCGCAGCTCTGAGCCGGTCCTGCACACGCTGCCGCACCTGCTGCGCGAGAGGACGCCCCCACGCGTCGGGAAAGGGCCAGACGGCGTTCCAGTCGGACGGCAGCGCCAGGCGGTCCACTTCCGCCAGCGCCCGCGACAACAGGCCGTCGGGCGGGTCCGGGGCGAGGGGCCGCCCCAGATGCGACACAATGGATTCTACAAACACGAAGCCCGGGCGCGGCGCGCGGTCCGACAACCGCTCCGCCATTACCAGCCAGTCGTCGGGCGCGAGCCGTGCCAAAGGCGATCGGCCGGTCAGTTCGACCCGCACCAGGGTCCCATCGTCCCCCTGTGCGCTCCCGCCGGCAGCGGCCAGGGCATCCCCGAGGCGCTCCTCGACACGGTCCGCGTACGCTTCCCCCGTCACGTCCAGCGCCAGCGTGCGCCACACCACCGGAGCGAGCGAATGAAACACCACCCGCGCCGCGCCCCACTCGTCCACATGGGCCACCATCGCGCCCTTGGCGCCGTCCTCCCGGGGATGCCGCCCCTGCAGATTGCCGGGGTATACGACCCACGGCGATTCCGACAGCACGGCCCGGTGGTGGATGTGGCCCAGCGCCCAGTAGTCAAAGCCCCGCGTCGTCAAATCCATCAGGCGCGCGGGGGCATAGTTGTCGTGGCCCGGCTGGCCGCCCACATTGCCGTGCAGGACCGCCATGGCCCAAGGCGCCTCGTCGTCCCGCAGAAATTGCTCGGCGTACGACTCGAGGACGCGGGCCTCGGGATACGAAATGCCGTACACCGCGCACAGCGGGTGCGCCGGGTCGGCGGGGTCCGGCACCACCACGTGCTCCACGCGTCCCGCGGGGAAACGGGTCAGGTTGGCCGGCCAGTCTATGTCCACGGCGAGCGCGTCAAACGGGTCGTGGTTGCCGTGTGCCCAAAACACCGGGATGCCGTGGTCACCCAAACGCGCGATGCCATCGCGCAGGGCGAACTGCGCCCGCAGACTCGGAGCGGTGTGGTCAAAGACATCGCCGGCCCACACGACCAGATCCACCGACTCGTCCACCGCCAAATCCAGCAGGCGTCGAAAAGCTTCGAGGCTTGCGTCCTGCAGCACGGGGCGGAGCCAGGGTGCGACGCGCCCCAAGCCGCGAAACGGGCTGTCCAAGTGCAAATCAGCGGCATGCAGAAAGCGAAACGGTCTGCCAGGCATCGACACGCCTCCTTGTGGTCGTACGCCTTCCCCGGCTTGTCACGGCGATGCGGTAGCCGTCAGTAGCCCAGCTGCCACCCATGGTCCACCGCCAGGGCCTGTCCCGTGATGCCGCGGGCCGTGAGCAAAAAGAACACGGCGGCGGCCACCTCCGCGGGACTGGTCCACTGGCCGTCCACCGCGCCCGCCCCCCGCGCGGCGGCCATCTCCGCGGAGACGCCCATGCCGGACGTCATCGGGCCCGGCAGGACGACGTTGACCCGAAGGCCGGCTGGCCCCCACTCCACGGCCAGGTGCCGCACCAGACCCAACAGCCCGGCCTTGGCCGCTCCGTAGGCGGCGTCGGGTCCATCCCGCGGGGCCCAGTGGGCGTCGATGCTGCCCACCAGCACCACGCCCTGAGGGGCGGTGAGCAGTGGGGCGAGGGTCCGGGCCAACGCAAATGCGGCGGTGAGGTTCACGGCCATTGTCTGATCCCACTCGTCCGGGGTCGTGCGAACGGCGGCGTCGGCGTACACCAGGCCCGCGGCATGGACCAGAGCCCCCACGGGGCGGTTGGCCACCGCCGTCCGAACACGGTCGGCCACGCTCCACGGCGACCGGAGGTCCCCCACCACCCAGTCGTCGCAACCGGATCCCTCCGCCATGCGCGACACGCCCAGCACCGGGCCGCCCGCCTCGCGCCACGCCGCAGCCACGGCCTGGCCGACGGCGCTGGTGGCCCCGGTCAGCACCAGCCAGGCAGCGTCCCTGAGTAAATCCGCGGGTTGGTGCGGCACCATTCGCCCCCTTAGCCTCGATGCCGAGGCGGCTCGTCCGCGCGTGATGGCGGACCGCCGATGGTGCGCCACGGGGACGCGTGCTCCACCCCGGTCGTCCCGTCTCGTCACTTCGGTTCCCGGGACACGTCGTCGGCGGTCCGCTGTTGGCTAGTGTAGCAAAATCTCCGCGCCGCACCGGAAGGCAGCCTGCCGGCGGCGGGACGGGTGGCCGAGCACCCAGCCGGGCTCCCGAGGCGGCGCGGGCTCGACGCCAAGGAACGGCGCCGGGCGAGGCCCGGGCGCCGTCCTTGGGGGCAAGACCGCTGAACACCACTCCGCGATCCGCCGGACCCGATCTACTTCAGGACGTCGACGGTGTTGGTATTGTCGTTGGTGAAGAACACCTGAAGGTGCCCGTCGGACACGGCGGCTGCCACGCCGAACAGCGCCGACCCCGCCCCGGTGCGGGGATTGACCGGCGTTCGGTCCAAAACCTTCTGGCCCACCACCCGGGCGCGGTCCCGACCGAGGCGCAATTCCACCAAGTGGTTGTTGCCCTGGTTGACAACCAACAGGTCCCCGTTCAGCGGGTCAATCGTGATGCCCGCCGGCGCTTTTAGGGCGCCGCCCTGGTACACGAGGCGGCCCTGTCCCTGGTTCGGGGTGGTGGGCCCGTTCCAGTAGAACGCGCGAATAGAGTTGTCGGCCGCGTCCGTCACGTACACCATGTGCGTCGCGGGGTCGTACACCATGCCCTGGGGCCCCATGACGGTCCCAGCCGTGTTGCCCGCGTGGGCCAGACCCGATCCGATGACCGCGACCTCGGTGTCTGTACTGAACGACGGCGGCGAGAACCCGTACATCGCGTCGATGGTCCCTGACAACCCGTTGGTCACCAGGAAAGCCGGTGCCGTCGGGTTGGGCACAAACACCTGGCCCCAGGGCCCGTCGAACGGCGAACGCGCAATCACACTCCCGCCATTGGGAAACGCCTGCCCCTGGGGGGTCAGGACCATCACGTTGCCGTTGGTGCCCTCGGTCCCGAAGTTTGCGATCCACACGGGTCCTTTGGGACTCACAGCCAGGGCCACCGGGCCGGCGGCCGCGGTGGTCCAGGTCGAGACGGCCCCGGTCTGGGGGTTGATCGCCTCGATGGTGGACCCGGCCCCGTTCTCGCCCGCCCGATTGTTAAAGTTCGACACCAGCAGGTCGCCATAATATGGATTGGGACTCGTCGCCGTGCCGGCGAAGGTGTCCCACACCACGCCATAGGGATTCGTGTCGCCATTGGCGGGATTAACGGTGCTGGCCACCACGTCAATCTGGTGCAGGGCACCGATGCCCGACCGCGCCCGGGGCGCTGGCGCGGCGTGCGCGGCCGAAGCCCCCCTCGACACGCTCAGGGCTCCCATGGCGGCCAACAGGACCATCGATCCCACAACCCACGGACGCCGATTCCGCCTTCTCGTCCCCTGCATCAACTGCATCAACTGCCTCCTCACGTCTTTCCCACGCAACTGGTCTCCACGCAGACCGGCTGGAACGTCACCATTCGGCTATTCGGGGCGCGGGCCGGATCGGTTTTAGCGGCGCTGCCGGTTTTCGACGCGGATGGTCCGGTCGGCGGGCCCGCGCCCAGCCCGGAACGCATTGACACCAGCCACCCCCGTTTGGATAATCACTCCGTCCACCCCCGGCTTCGACCCCGTGCCGCTCGATGTGGCGGCGTCTCCGCCGCGTCTCCCTCGGCGGTTTGAATCCAATGCGGGCGTTGGTGCGAATAGGTGCAAGAGAGTGATGGTAAAGCCATGGCGCCTGCTCGGGACGACGAGACGCTGCTGACCGCCGTCCTGCGGGAACCGGACGGCATGGCGGAGCTGTACGCGCGCTGGGCGCCGCGCCTCGCCGCCCTGATGCGGACGGCGGGCATTCCGGCGGCCGACATCCCGGATGTGCTGCAGGGGGTGTTTGTCGAGATATGGCGGCACGCCGGGCGCTTTGACGCTCGGCGCGGCTCCGCCGGCGCCTGGATGACTCAAATCGCGCGGCATCGCACCATTGATTTTTTGCGCCGGCACCATCCCGTGGACGAATGGCAGGACGAGGGGACGCCGCTCCCCGACCCCGATGACCGCCTGGTGGTGCAAGCCGGACTCTCGGCGCTCGATCCCCGAGAGCGGCGCTTGGTGGAGTTGGCGTATTACTCCGGATTCAGTCAGCGAGAAATCGCTCAGCTCTGGGGAGTGCCGCTGGGCACGGTCAAAACCTGGTCGCGTCGGGCGCTCCAAAAGATGCGGCGGGCCGTAACCGATGAGGTGGCAGACGACCCATAGCCGGACAGCCGTGGACCGTCGCGCACAAACCGAAGGAGGCGACCCAGCTCGTGAAACATCCGAGCGACCTAGACCTGATGGCGGCCGCCTCGGGCCTTCGCCCGACGACCGATCCGCTGGTGCGGCACGTGGCCACCTGCCCGGTGTGCCGCGCACGGGCCCGTGACGTCGCGGCGATGATGCCGTCAGCCGCCCCGGTCATCGAGCCGCCCCGCTGGTCCCCGGTGGAAAACCGCCTGGGAGCGGCCCCGCGGCGGACCACCGTCCGCCGCGCCGCGTGGGCGACTCTGGCCTTGATGCTGGTGCTGGGCGCCTGGGGTCCCAAATTGGCAGGCGGCCCGGCCCCATGGGGGCCGCAGGCGCTGTCCGTCCTGACGATGGGGCGGGCCGTGACGCTCAGGGCGGTCCAAGCGCCCCGCGGCGCTGTGCACCTGCGCTGGGATCCGCTGAGCGGGTGGGCGCTCATCACCTCCAACACGCTGCCGCCCCTTCCAGCCGGGACCGTGTACGAACTGTGGTGGATCCACGGGGCTCAGCACGTCCGGGCGGCCATCTTCCGCCCAGGACCCGGGGGACGCCTCTCGATGTGGGTCCGCTCCCAACGAAACTTCCGTGGCGTCACGGCGGCCGGCATCACCCGGGAACCCGCACCGGGCCTGGCCGCGCCGACCGCGCCCCCACAGTACTATGGGAGCCTCGGCGGGCCCGCGGCCCAGTCCTGATTCGGGCACCGGGCCCGTGCCCAAGCTTGGGGCCGCTTGCGCATGGCCCGGCACCTACTCGCGGAACAGGAAACCTGCTAGCATGGGAACACTGGCATAGCGAACCTCAGAAGCCTGCGGGTCGCGGGCTCCACATTCATCAGGAAGAGAGTGAACCCATGGAACAAGGTGTTGTCTTTCGGTTTTCCCCACGCCCCAACCGCGCTCATGAAATTCTTTGGCGGCCCTGGGGGGTCGAGGCGTTCGAGGCGGCCCGTCAGGAAAGGAAGCCCCTCCTGCTTTCGCTGTCCGCTGTCTGGTGCCACTGGTGCCACGTCATGGACGAGACCACCTATTCCGACCCGCAGGTGATTGCCGCGGTAAACCAGCACTTCATCCCGGTGCGCGTCGACAACGACACCCGTCCCGACATCAACCTGCGCTACAACATGGGTGGCTGGCCGTCCACCGCGTTCCTGACGGTGGCGGGCGAGGTCATCACGGGCTCCACCTATGTCCCGGTGGAGCAGATGCGGCCTCTGCTGGAGCAGGTGCGGGCGTACTACGCCGAACATGCGGACGAGTTGGAGACGCAGGTGTCGGACGTGGACACCGTCGCGCCCGCCGACAAGCCCCTGGATCCCACGCCCGCGCCGCTGGAGGCGGTGGACCAGGCCCTGCGCCAGGAATTCGACCGCGCGTATGGCGGCGTGGGGAGCACCACGAAGTTCCCTCAGCCCGAGGTGTGGGAGTTGGCGCTGGCCCGCTTTGTCCATGAAGGCCAGGGATGGGCCGCCGGCATGGCGGTGCGCACCATGGACGCCATGGCTGGGAGCGCGCTGCATGATGCGGCCGCGGGCGGATTTTTTCGCTATTCGACCACGCGCGAATGGACCGTGCCCCACTTCGAGAAAATGCTGGAGGACAACGCGCGGCTGGCCAGCCTCTATCTGCACGGATACCAGGTGATGGGCGACGAGCTTTATCGAGACGTCGCCCAGCGGACGCTCAACTGGGCGCGCACCGCGCTGCAGCAGCCGGCCGGCTTTTTCGGGGGGTCGCAGGACGCCGACGAAGCGTACTATCGGCTGAACCCGGCCGAGCGTCAGAACCGGCCGGCGCCCTATGTCGATCCCACCGCGTACGCGGGGCCCAACGGGCTCATGGTGTCTGCGCTGCTGTTGGCGTCGGCGGTCATCGACGACCGGTGGCGCGCCGAAGGACTCACCGCGCTGGAGGCGCTGTTCACGGAGCTGTACGAACCCGAACAGGGTCTCGCGCACGACGACCGAGAGCGATCCATGGTGAACTGGCTCGCGGACCTGACGAGCGTCGGCCATGCCTGCCTCGACGCGCACCTGCTCACCGGGGACCCTGAACATCTGGCCCGTGCCGAAAGCCTGGTCGCGCTCATGGAACGCGATCTCGCGGACGGCAACCACCCCGGCTACTTCGACCGGCCAGCGGCCGACGAACTGGGTCGACTTGCCATCCGCCAGAAGCCGCTCGCGGCCAATGCTGAAGCGGCGCACTTGCTGTTTCGCCTCGGCCGAACCACCGAACGCCCCGATCTGGTGACGAGGGCGCGGGGCCTGTTGGGCGCCTTCGCGGAGGTTGCCAGCCGGTTCGGCCTGTTTGGCGCGTCCTGGGGGATGGCCTACACGGCCTTGAATGCGCCCGCCCTGGACGGGGTGGTTGTCACCGACGACGACCCCCATGCCGTGCTGCCTTACCGGCGGGCGCTGTATCAGCTGTACTCGCTCAACACCACCCTCACGGCCATGGACATCATGGCGCCCGAGGCCGAGGCCGCTGGCTACGATGAGGAGATTGCGCCGGCCCTGTATCTGTGCCGCGCCACCGTGTGCAGCCCGCCCATTCAAAACCCCGCCGAGGTGGGCAACGCGTTCCGCACCCTTTTGACCCCGGCGCCGCCCGGTGGCCCGACGCTGGTTACGTAGCTGCCGGGCCCCCCACCACGCGGGCGTCCGCCCACAGCCGCTCCAGGTCGTAGTAGTGGCGCTCGTCCGGTGTGAAGATGTGCACCACCACATCGCCGTAGTCCAACAGCACCCAGTGGGCGCGGTTCCGCCCTTCACGGTGCCGCAGCCGCGCCCCGGCGGCTTCTAGCGCGGTATCAATGTGATCCGCCAGCGTGTCCACCTGTCGGACGCTCTGGCCGGTCATGATGACGAAGTAGTCGGCCAGGAGCGTCACCGCGCCCATGTCCAGCACCACAACATCCTGCGCCTTGTGATCCGCGGCCACGGACGCGGCGCACGCCGCCCAAGCCTGTGCTTCCCCCTCTGCCACGCTAGCTGGGTGCCTCCTCTTCGGATCTGTCCTCTCCCGCCACCAGGGCCCACGCCGCTTCCGTTCGCGGGTGGATCCGGAGGCCCCGCGCCGCCAAGTAACTGCACGTCGACGCCAGCACCGCGCGGTAGGCTTGTGCCCCGTCCGCCTCCGCTACGCGGCGGAGGGCTTCCACCCCCGCATAGGCGCGCCCCGGCTCGAGCGCGTCCGCGATAAACACCAACTGCCCCAACGCATCCAGCGACGGGTCGGCGGTCGTATGATAGCGCACTGCGGCCTCGATGGCCGCGCTGCCCACCCCCGCCTCGCTCATCCAGGCGGCGGCCACCGGTCCGTGCAGCAGGATGGGACTCTGGCGCTCCGCCTCATCGACCGACCAGCCCAGCCGCTCTGCCTCCCGTACCAGCCCGGGACCGTCCCACTCGCGCGCGAGGTCGTGCACGAGGCCGGCTACGTACGCGTCG
>JAJYPH010000143.1 GCA_021795575.1 Bacillota bacterium | reverse complement strand
GGTGCCGCTCGTGGTGCTGGGGTGGTTGCTGGCGGCCGCCGACGCCCCCATGGCAGGCTTGGCGGCCGCCATGGGCGTGTCGGCCGTGCTGAGCATGTCCGCCGCCGTCGCCTGGGTGGCCGCGGGCGTCCCTCGCGGGCGGGAGGCCGTGCCGCTGGCCGTGGTCCTGTACTGCGCGGCGGCGATGTTTTCCGGACTGGAGGGATTTCACTGGGGATGGTTTCTCCCGGGATTCACCGTCGGGACGGCGGCGGTGCTGCTGGCGGCCAGTGTCGGCGGGCCAGCCGGCGGGGCGCTGGCGGGCGCCACCCTGGGGGTGGTGTCGGTACTCCGGGCCACGGGCGTCCTGGGCAGCGTGGGCATGCTGGCGGTGGCGGGGTTTGTCGCCGGGTTGGCCCGGGGGCGGTTTGAGAGGGCCGCCGGCGTCCTGCTGGTGGGGGCCACCGTGGCGTACGCCGTCTTCTTGTCGTCGCCGCGGCTATTTTTCCCGGAGCTCATGTCAATGGCCCTCGGGGCGGCGGCGTTTTCCCTGCTGCCAACGGCGGCGGTGCGGTGGCTCCGTGCCCGGGCCACCCAGCTCGCCCCCCGCGATCCGCCCGGCGTCCAGGAACGCATCTTGGATTTGGCGCGCGTGCTGGGCGAGATGGCCCGTCTTTTTCAAACGGCTGAGGGCATGACCGAGGACCATCCGCCCGACGCCGTGCCCGCGGTGGTGAGCGCTGTATGCCGACGCTGCTCTCTCTACGGCCAGTGCTGGGAGATGCGGCGCGACGCCAGCGTGGCGGGTGTCAGGACCCTGTTGGACCGATCTCGGCGGCAGTCGGTTGGACCAGCCCTGGTGGCCGCCGAACTGGATGGTCGATGCATCAAGCCCGAGCGCGTGGCCGAGGCCGTGAATCGGGTGGGGGTGGAGCAGGGCCGGCTGGAGCGGCGGGATCGTCTGTTGAGGGACACTCGCCAACTGGTGCGTCGGCAGCTGAACGCCATGGCCGACCTGGTAGAGGACATGGCGCGCGAAACCGCGCAACTAAAACGGCCCAAGTCCGTGCAGCGCCGACTGGCCTTCTCCGTGGGCGTCGCGAAGCGGGCCCGCGGCGGGGCCGTGGTAAGCGGCGACACGCATCTGGTGCAGGAAGTGATGCCCGGGCGCGTCGCGATTGGGTTGTCGGATGGCATGGGGGTGGGCCAGGAGGCGGCCTGGGAGTCGGCCGCCGCGCTGGCCCTCCTGGAAGAAATGCTGCGTGCCGGGTTTTCGGAAACCTTGGCGGTGCGCGCGGTCAACACGGCGCTGTTGGTGCGCGACCCGGCGGAACGGTTTGCCACGCTGGACGTCATGGTGGTGGATCTGGATGAACACGAGGGGCAGCTCCTGAAAGTGGCGGCGGCGCCGACGTTTTTGGTGCGTGGCAGCCAGGTGGAGGTGATTCGCGGAGAGAGCCTGCCGGTCGGGATATTGGATTCGGTGCAGGTCACGCCGGTCTGTCGTAAATTAGAAGCCGGTGACGTGGTCGTGATGGTGTCGGATGGCGCGCTGGTGGTTCCTGACGCCAGCGGGGAGGAGCGGCTGGCGGGCTACCTCGAGACGGTCACGGTGGAGCGGCCCGACGTGATGGCCGAGACCCTGTTGGCGCTCATGCTGGACCTGGACGAGGAACGCGCGGCCCGTGACGACGCGCTGGTCATGGTGATTCGGGTCAGCGGGACGCCGGTGGCGATGCCGGAACGCGTCGGCGGTCAGATTATCGGGGAGTGGCGGCGAATCACATCGCGGCACCTGGCGGGAGCCCGGGGATGAGGTGTCGTGGAGCGTCGGAGGTACACCGGAGGCACACCGGAGGTACAGCGGAAGGAGTGTGGGCAGCGCGGGGCTGTGGGAAAACTTTCACACCACGCTCGAGCACGAGGGCTGGCTGCCCTACGGCGGGCGGGTGGTGGCGGGTGTCTCGGGCGGGTCGGATTCCATGGCGCTGTTGGGGTTGTTGGCGCGCTCCGCCCCGTCTTTTGGCTGGGACCTGTCGGTGGTGCACGTGCACCACGGGCACCGCGGCGAGGATGCCGACCTCGATGCCGACCTGGTGCGCCGCTGGAGTGCGGGCCTGGGCATCGCGTGTGTGGTCGACCGGGTCACCGTCGCCCCGCGTGGCGGCGAATCGTGGGAGATGGCCGCCCGCGACGTACGCCGGACCGCGTTGTTGCGCCATGCCGGCTCGGATGGCAGGCTGGTGCTGGCCCACCACCGGGATGACCAGGTCGAGACCGTGCTGTACCGCATCCTGCGCGGCACGGGCGTGGCCGGCATGGCCGGCATGCGGCCCGTGGCCGGCCCCGTAGTGCGGCCCCTGCTCCCATGGTCGCGCGCAGATCTGGCGGCGTGGCGCGAAGGCGCCGGCATTCCCTGCCGCGACGATGCCACCAACCAGTCGCGCCAAGCCGTGCGCAACCGCATCCGTCATGAGCTGCTGCCCCACCTGGCCGAGACCTACAATCCGAGGGTGGCCGATGCCGTGATGAGGCTGGCCCAGTCCGCCGGCGAACTGGAGGACTGGGCCGACCAAGAGGCGGCCGCCTGGCTCAGCGGCCACTGGGACCGGGACGTGGCACCGGGCCAGCAACGCCTGGCGGGGGCCCGCGCGCTTTCGCCGGCGCTTCTGGACCGCGTGCTGCGCCGGGTGGCCCAAACGCTCGGGTTTGGCCTCACCGAGGTGCAGGTGCGCGCCACCCGCCAGGGTGCGACCGGGTGGCCCCGCCGCCACCAGGTGGCCTGGCACGGCGAGGACCTGTGGATTGCCGCCCCACCGCTCGACCCGGTGGCCTTTGCCGAGCGGCCTGTCCACCTGCCGGGCCTGACGCCGCTGCCGGACGGCCAGCTGTGGGTGGCGGACGTCCGTGACGCGACCCACCCGCCTGACCCGCCGCCGCACCAGCTCGGCGTGGGGTTGGTGGACCGGACCCCCTCGCTGGCGGTGCGCGGGTGGGAGGCTGGCGATCGCATTGCGCTCGCGGGGGGCACGAAGAAGCTGCAGGATGTGTTTGTCGACGGGCGGGTGCCGCGGCGGCTCAGGCCCTTGTGGCCGGTGGTGGTGGACTCGGACGGCGTGGCGGTCGTGCCGGGACTCGCGGTGGCCGCCCGGCGTACGCCCCGGGGCCACGACGCAGCTTGGGCGCTGGCGTGGGTGCGACCACCCGCCGGTAAGCCCGCGGCTCCCCTGTGAGGTGGGAGCCGCGCTCTAGGACGGTACGACGATCACTCGGGGGGAGTAGTCGGCCAAGATGGTGTCGGCCGTGACCAGATGAAGCGCGGCGGCTTGAGCCTGAGCCACGAGCAGGCGATCGAAGGGGTCACGATGGATCGGGGGAAGCTCCGCCACCCCCATGGCGTGGATGGCGAGCACCGGCAGCTCGGCAAACCCGCTCGCGGTGATGTTGTGGACCAGCCCCGCGATGGGCGCGTCCAGCTTGCCGAGCATCACCTTGATGCAGGTTTCCCAAATGGACGCGGCACTGACGTACACTTCGTCGGCAGCTTGGACCAGCTTGCGGGCATGCGGGTGGGGGGGCGGTTGCCGGCGGCGTCGACCGTGCCCGGCCCCGCTTGCCCTGCTGAAGCGATAAGGGCCGGTCCTCGAGGCGCACGTCTTGCACATCGAGTACGATGGCAGCCGATGGGAGCCAAGCTCTCCCAACCCGCTGCCGTAGGGCCTCCCCGCAGCGACGGGCGTAGAAAGGACGACCCGATGGCGCTCGTGCTCTGGACCGTGATCGTGGGTGGTGGCCCGTGGGGGGCATCTGACGCTGAATGGCGCGCTGCTCGTGGCGCATCGGGTGCTGGCGGGGGCGGTGCCACGGGAGACGGGGTGAGGGAACGGAGGAAAATCTTATATAATTACGCACGAAGGATGAGGTGGCCCACCGGAGAATCCGAAAGGGGGTAGCAAAGGCGTGGAGGTTGACTACTTGGTCACAGCCGACTACGTAGCCGTCGACAACCAAAACAAGGCGATCGCGGTAGGCATCTTCTCGGCCGTGGTCCCGAGCCAACTTCCCGACATTCTGAGCCTCGGCATCGTGATGCAACTTGGCCCTACCACGGACCATGACGTACCCGGCACTGTTGAAGTATCGGGAGCCGTGGGTGCGCCCCGACACCATACGTTTGTGGTGCCCGCCACGCGAGCAGGCCAAGTGGGACGCTCCGCGCAACTGACGATGGCGTTGCCCGTGCTGATTATCAACGAGGCGCCCCTGGCGATTACGGTGACTCTGGAGGACGGGACTCGCTATGTCCGGGAAGTCCCGGTACGAGTGGGGGGCCGGGAATGAGCTCTGTGACGGCGGAGGCGCCCACGGCGAATGGGGCCGCGGTTGTCCCGACGGGCACGTTGTCGCCATGGCTGCTACCCATTTCCGTCGTGCTGGGCGCTGTCGTCGTCCTGGGGGGAGTCGTCGGGGGGGCACCGGTGGTCGTTGCACGGCCGGGCCCCTCTCCAACATCGGCCTACGCCACTCGAAGGGAGACAGGCGACTTGCTAGACATGCTAGAGAGCGTCCCGGAGGTTGTGGGCGGGCGTCCCGTAGTGCCCGGAACTGACCTTCCGGCCTGGATTGTTGCTTCGATGGCCCAGGGCGGCGAGACTCTGGATGATGTCATGGAGGCGTATCCCTATCTCTCGCGGCCCCTGTTAGAAAAGCTGTGGCCCTACCTCCTGACCATTCCCTTGGAGCGCTTGCAGGTGCCTTTTTGACCGATGAAGTTTTATGCAGACCGAAATGCGGATAGGCGACTGCTTGATGCGCTGTGCAGGGGCCATGACTGGGACATTGACCGCGAGATGCTCCGCGGCCCTGATAGGCGCGAGCCGGACCGACTGGTGATGGCCAAGGCCATGGCCGCCGACCGCATCTTGATCCATTTGACCGAGACTTTGACCACGACGCGCAACTGAGGAGCCTAACGATCCAGGCCCCGGGGGTCCTTCTCCTTCGGGTCTACCCCGAAAAGATTCCCATGGATCTTTGGGCCGCGACCATCGCCGCGACGTACGAGGAGTATGCGGACAAGCTGGCTGGCCGCGTCCTAGAGATTCATCCGTCAGGACGTTGTGCCTGGAAGTGAGGCACCTTCGAGAGCCGTGGCCAGACCGGCTCCGGCTGGATAACCCCGGGAGGGTTTCATGGGCGTGGCGCCCTTTCTCTTCGTCATGTTGGGGCTCATCGGGGGGGGGGGCGTGGGGGGCATGCGGGCGCAGCCGCGGAGAATTGTTTACGGCTCAAAGGTATATCTGCGTGTCCAGCAGCAGGTTCACGGCTCTGAGCCTTCGAAGTGTTTCAGCATGTCGTCCGGCAACGGTGCATCAAAGTCGTCCGCGATCCGGATCTGCCCGGCCAAAAGGCCAAACACCCGCGGCGGACGTTCCGGGACCAGGCGGGCCATAGGCTTGCCCGCCTTGGCAATCACGATGGCCTCGCGCCGCGTGGCCACATCTTCCACGAGGCGGCTCAGATGGGTCTTGGCCTCATGAATGTTGACGACTCGCATGGACCATCCCCCCTAGAACACTGACTGGGGTTAGTTTAGTCCACTTGCAGCCGGGTGTCGACGGGTGGAGCCCGGCTCCAGAAGCTCCTCACGGGATTTTTGCGGGGGCCGACGCGAACGCGTGGCCGGCCCCGACGGCGGTGGAGGTGCCGCCCGGGCGTCGCGATTCGTCAAGAGCGTCGTCGTCGCGACACCGACGGCCACGCGCTGCCGCGTGCGGGACAGACGTCGCCCGGGATCGGCCGTCGTTAGGACGCGGTGCCGAACCGCGCGGTCCAGTCCGTCCGCATCCGCGCCAGGTCCTCCCGCGCCGCCTCAAGGCGGGCGCATTCGGGCGGCAACGGACCCGGGCGGGCGACCCGCTGGCGGTAGCTCCACCACGCCCACAGCGTCATGGCCCCCAGCTGCAACCCAATCAGGGCTTCAATCAGGGCCGGCGTGTGCCCGAAGCAGTGCCCCAGCGCCCAACCCGCCTGTCCCCGACGGAAAATGCAGTTTTCTTCCTCCCAGCGGTGCCGCATGATCGGGTACACGGCTTCAGCCGTCATCCCCGGCCCGGCGGTCCCACCGTGGCCAGACCACCACTGGCCCCCCGGTGAGCGGCCCCCAGGTCAGGTCCGGCAGATCCCACAGCGTTAGCGTCTCGCGCCGCGTCGCCCGGTGCAGCACCGGCGGCGTGATCTGGAGCAAGCCCTGCGCATCCTGCCAGACCGTTAGGCGCTCATTCTTCAGGCGCACCACCGCCTCCCAGCCGTATCCCCGCACGGCCGCCAGAAACACCTGGGTGCAGTAGGCCGCGTCCACGACGACCACATCGATCCGATGGCCGAACGTCGAGGCCACCCGCGGCAGCAGGCGCTGGGCCGCGCGCCACTCGGCCTCGCTCTTGGCCGTGCCATCGGCGGGGCGCTGGGTTTCCCAGTCCAACGCCATCGGGATCGCGCCGACCAGGCTCGCAACGACACTTTTATGGGCGTATTCCGTCATGCCTTGAACCACGCGCCGGGTGCAGTCCCCGCAACTCTGCGCCCGGGTGGCGAACCACTCCACCCCGTCGACGGCCACCACCCGATACCCCGCCACGCGGCTCTGATCCCACACCCGATTGTCGGTCCGCCGCCGGGCCAGGGCGCGGACCTAGCGGTGCCAGACCGGGGGCGGCACCGCGTCCGCATGCCGCCGGAGGGTGTCGGCACTGGGGCGGCCGCGGGCGAGCCGGCGGAGCCGCCCCGCCCGGCCCCACCGCTCCAGCGCTTCCGCGCTGGGGACCCGCAGCAACGCCCCGGCCCACCAGCGCATCGCGCACACCTGTGGGCCATACGGACTCTGGGGAAAGGCGACCGGCAGGGTCTTGACCCACGCCGCGATCCGGAATATTCTGGTCGCAGCGCGCAGGAATGAGCGCATTGCGGAACACCTCCTTGGGCTTTACACGCATCTGGGGAGGTGTTTCGCGATCCCACGCGGCGGCTCCTCCATAACCTGGGACAACGGTCGCCCGGGGCCTTTTCCCGCCTCGCGGACCGCCGTTCGTCAAGCCCTCCGGGGCTCAGGGGCCAATTTCACTGAGGAGCTTCTGGCCCGGCTCTCAGAGTCCGGTACCGTTGGCGCGGTCGCGGTATGCTATAATTCGGTTGCCGACCGCGGGTCGGCCAGTTTTCTTGTGCGCGGGCGCGGCGCGGTCTTTAACGGGAGGTGCGGCATGGCAGGCGGCCGTTGGCTGAGGGGCATTGTGACCATTGTCCTGGTGGTGCTGTTTGTGGCGACGCTGATGGAGTTGTTCAGCTCCCAGACGCCCACGATTCCCACCCGGCCCATCAGCCAGATGATGACGATGGCCAAGGCGGGTGAGATTCACGCCGTGACGATGAATCCGTCCAGCAGCACCATCACGGTCACAGAACAAAACGGCTCCAAGTACCAAAGCATCTATGACTCGGGCGGCACCACGTCGATCAGCACCGCCTTGATGGCCGATGGCATCACGACGAACATTCTGCCGCCGGCCACGACGTCGTTCTGGTTGTCGCTCGCGAGCAACTTCCTGCCGCTGTTGTTTGTGGCCGGGATTCTCTATCTCCTGTTCAGCCAGACGCAGGGTGGCGGCAACCGCGTCATGCAGTTTGGGAAGAGCCGCGCCCGCATGCATACCGAAGAACGCCGGCGCGTCACGTTTGACGACGTGGCCGGCGTCGAAGAGGAAAAGCAGGAGCTGGCGGAGATTGTCGACTTCCTGCGCTATCCCAAGAAGTACCTGGAGCTGGGCGCGCGCATCCCCAAGGGCGTCCTGCTCTTTGGCGAGCCCGGCACCGGCAAAACCCTGTTGGCCCGCGCCGTGGCCGGGGAGGCGGGCGTGCCGTTTTTTTCGGACAGCGGCTCGGACTTCGTCGAAATGTTCGTGGGCGTGGGCGCGTCCCGCGTGCGGGACCTGTTTGACCAGGCCAAGAAAAACTCTCCCTGCATCGTGTTTATCGATGAGATCGACGCCGTCGGCCGGATGCGAGGCGCCGGCTACGGTGGCGGCCATGACGAGCGCGAACAGACGCTGAATCAACTGCTGGTGGAGATGGACGGGTTCGGCATCAACGAGGGCATCATCGTGATTGCCGCGACCAACCGACCCGACGTGCTGGACCCGGCCCTGCTGCGGCCGGGCCGGTTTGACCGCCAGGTGGTGGTGCACCGTCCCGACGTCAAGGGCCGGATAGCCATTCTGGAAGTGCACACCCGCGGCAAGCCGCTGGACCAGGATGTGAGCTTGGAGACCATTGCCAAGCGCACGCCCGGGTTCACCGGGGCGGACCTGGCCAACCTGGCCAACGAGGCCGCGCTGCTGGCGGCGCGCAAGCGGGCCAAGCGCATTCACATGGAGCACTTCGAAGAGGCCGCCGAGCGGGTAATGGGTGGCCCCGAGAAGAAGTCGCGCGTCATCAGCGACAAGGAGAAGCGCGCGGTCGCGTTCCACGAATCGGGCCACACCCTGGTGGGGATGCTGGTGACGCACGGCGACCCGATTCACAAGGTGAGCATCATCCCACGCGGGATGGCCATGGGATACACGCTGCCGCTCCCAGAGGAGGACCGGTATCTGTTGACGCGGGATCAGATCCTTGACCAGATGGCGATGGCGCTTGGGGGCCGGGCGGCCGAGGAGCTGGTGTTTGGCGAAATCTCGACCGGCGCCTCGGACGACTTGGAGAAAGTCTCCAAGCTGGTGCGCCGGATGATCACGGAGTACGGCATGTCGGATGAACTGGGGCCCATGACGTACGGCACGCGCCACGACCAGGTGTTTCTGGGCCGCGACCTCATGCGGGACCGCGACTACGGTGAGGAGGTCGCCGCGGCCATCGACCGCGAGGCGCGCCGTATCGTGATGCAGCAGTTTGAGCGGGCCAAGCGGATCCTGGAGAAGCACCGCGAGGTGCTGAACCGGATCGCGCAGACCCTGATTGAGAAAGAGACCCTGGAAGCCGAGGAGCTGTTGAACCTGGTGGGTCCGATTGAGCGGGCCAGCTGACGCCGCCGAACTTGACAGGCGAGGGAGTGCGCGGACTGGGACAGGATAAGCCGAATCACGACCCCAATGC
This sequence comes from Bacillota bacterium, assembly GCA_021795575.1. Lineage (GTDB taxonomy): Bacteria > Bacillota > Sulfobacillia > Sulfobacillales > JAIMBI01 > JAJZWV01. The sequence goes on along the minus strand of JAJYPH010000143.1, from coordinate 10 downwards.
ATTTGTGGGC
>JAJYPH010000142.1 GCA_021795575.1 Bacillota bacterium | reverse complement strand
AGGCCGGCGGCAGCGCCCAACGCCAGCAAGCGCCGACGACTCGCGACCGCCACCGCCGGCGACAGCACCGCCCCGCCCGGCGATGGCCACGCGGGCTCGTCCGCCGGCGGCGCCATGGGGTCCCCCAGTGCCGCGATCACGCGATCCCACTGGCGCAGATCATAGCCGAGGGCGGGCCCCACAATCAGGGTCACACCGTCGGCTGCGTCGTGCTCCGGCTCAAATCCGGCGGCGCGGAGCCGGGCCGCCAGCACGGGTCCGTTCCCCCGCACCGTCAGCTTGGCGGGGTCGGCCCAGCGGCCAGCCCGCGCCCAGTCCCGCTGGCGGATCGAAAATCCCCGGGCCGCCAGACGGTCCCACACGGCCCGCATCTGCTCCGCAAACACCCCCCAGCCCCCGTCGCCCGCCAAGCGCTCCTCGATGTACTGTTCGATGCTGGCCAACAGCAGGTACGACGGCGACGACGTGCCGAGCCGCCGCATCCACTCTCCCACCGGGAGGCCGGCTCCCGCCGTGCCCGCCAGCAGCAGGCCGGTTTGGGTCAGCACGGGTTCGGTCTTGTGCAGCCCATGCGCCACCAGGTCCGGGCCCCATGCCAGCGGATGCGGCGGCAGTCCCGCCGCGCGGCCCAGATGCGCCCCATGCGCGGCGTCCACCAGCACCCGGCTGCCGCGAGCGCGGGCCGCGGCCACCACCGGGCCCAGATCGATTCCCCGCCCGTCGTACGACGGGTACAGCGGCACCACCGCATCCGGGCGGGGCCCCGATAAGCTTCGCAGCCAGTCCTCGGCATCGGGGGGCTCACCGGCACGCGCCGGCGACACCCAGTCCACCCACCATCCCCCCAAAATGGCGGCCGCCACGACCGAACGATGGCTCTGACGGTCGGCCAGCACCCGTCCGCCGACGGGTACGGCGGCCAGGCCGCCGGCCAGCATCGGCAGGGTGGCCCCCTGCACGGACAGCCACGCCTCGGGCGCCTGATAGGCCGTCGCGGCCCGGGCCGACAGCTCTGCCAGCACGCCGGTGGGCTCGGACAGCGCATCCAAGCCGCCGCTCTCGGTCTGGTCCCAGGCGGCCGCCGCCCCGGCCCAGGGGGCGGCGACCGGCGGCACCCGGCCAAAGTGGCCCGGCATGTGCAGGCGCTCCCGCGCTGCGGCCGCCGCCAGCGCCCCGGCCAGTGGGCCCGGGCTGGTCATGCCGGCCCACCCACGAGGGGTTGCCCGGGGACTCGCGCAAACACCAGCGCCCCCTGACGGGCCATCACCAGCTTCCAGGCGGGGTCATGCTCCAAAAACGTGGACAGGGCCCAGCCGCTGGGCCACACCACCCAGTCCACGTGATACTTCTGAAACACCAGGTCCGGGTTGATGCTGAGGCTTTTGAGCTTCAGGTAGGTGGAAAAAATCCCTGTGCCGACATAAAGGTCGGTGCGCCCATCGATAAACACCAGGATGTGCCGATGAATCATGTAGTCGCCCCACCGATACCGGGTGAACACCCGTCCCGGCTGATGGCTCAGAAAATTGGCGGCGGCCACCGGCTCATGCGTGGGCGTCCCCGCGGGCACGGTGGGGCCATGCAGGAGCGAGAGGGCCAGCAGCGCCCCCAGCACCGGCGTCAATAGAGTCGGACGCGTGCGGTTTAAGTCCAGCGGCTTGTCCAGCCATCCGTAGAATCCGACCCACGCGATATCAAAATAGGGCATGAACCGGGCCGACTGCAGCGTGGCCACCAGCAGCCCTCCCGCCAGCACCATGTCGCTCCACTCGACCGTGCCCGTGCGCACGGCGAGGGCCAGGACGGTCACCAGGATGGGCCCCGCCACCACCAGCATCTGCTCGAGGGAGTGAAAGTTGGGCGAGAGCCACTCCGCGATGTTGTTGGCAATCTCGGGGTTGGACGACACGTGGTAGGCGTAGGCAATGAGGCCGGGGCCGTGGGGATTCACCAGCGTGGCCGCGAAGCTGGCCACCACCGTGAGCCAGATGGCCCGGCGGGGCAGCGGGCGCGATACCTGGAGGCGCCCCCAGTGCACCGGCACCAGAGACCACACGCCCTCCAGCACGAGCACCAGGAGGGCCAGCAGGAAGCTGCCGTGCACGTTGGCCCACACCAGCAGCAGCGGAGGCAGGATATAGAGGGTCCGCGGGCGCTGCCGGGCCCGGTCCAACAGCCACAGCTCCAGCGCGAAAAACAAGTAGCTGACCGTCTGGGGCCGGTCCTTGATGAACAGCACCAAGCCCACTCCGACGATCAGGGCCAGCAGGCCCACCCACGTCCAGCTGTTGCCCTGCCGCCTCAAGCGAGCCGCCACCACCACCACCGTGATGGTGGCCACGCCCGCGGACAGGAGCCAAAATGCTATGGGTCCCCACCAGGCCACCAGCTCCGCCAGCAGAACCTCGTAACCCCACTCCTCGGTGACCCACCGGTGGCCAAACACCGTGTAGCTGAACACGTCGCGCGTCATGAGCCGATGGTGGGCCCACATCCACTGGCCCGCCGTCCACTGCCAAAACACGTCGCCCGACAAGCCGGTCATGGTCATGGCCCGCCACACCAGCACCACGGCGACCAGGACGCCCAGGAACCCGAGCGGCAGCGCGCCGAACCGCGGCCGCCGCGCGTCGGCCCGCTCCTGAAGAGGCGGCGATGGGTCCCGCGCGATAGACATCCCCCCCTCTCTTGCCGGTGCAGGTTCTGGGTCGCGTCTAGATTTTCCTGCCCAAGCATAGTCGCTAGCAGGAGGGTTGCCCATGCGCCCGAGTGCTCGCGCGATCCGTCGCAGCGTCGCCGTGCTGGTGCTGCTGGCGGCGGCGCTGCTGACCCTGCACCTGGTCGACCCCGGCTCGCCCGCGGTCACGGCGGCGACGGCGGGCCGCCCCGCCGTGTACGTGGTGATGCGGGGCCAGGTGGCCCAAGTATCGGCCCGTACCATCACCGTTACCGCCGAAGATCAGCAGGGCCAGCCCACCGGGGTCAAGCACACCGTCGCGCTGGATGCCAGCACCCGGATCATCTGGCCCTCCGCCAGCGCGGGTGGCCCGACCACCAGCGGCCGCGCGCTGACGCCAGGGCTGCGCGTCATGGTGCGCGCGCACGGCGTGGCCGCCGGCCAGTGGGTCGCCGACACCATCCGCGTGTCGTACCCTCCCATTGAGGGCACCCTCGTGGGCTTCTCGGGCCACCGTCTCACCATTCGCGTGCCCGGTCAAGCCCAGCCGATGACGGTGCTCGTCACGTCGCGCACCGCCTTCTACGTGCCTGGCGGCCAGTGGACCGCCCTCAGGACCGGCGCAGGGCTCCGCATTTTCGTCCGTCCCGCCACGGGCACGCCGGCGTGGCAAGCCACCAGCGTCGTCGTGGGCCCCTCGTCGGGCGGTAGCTGACAGCGGCCGCCCGCCTCGCGTGATTTTCCATTCCAAGCATTGACCCCGGGCCACCAATCGCGTACCGTTATCCTGCGTCGGCCTATCGGTGCCGACGGTTAGGCTTTATGGGGACGGCGATGGGGGGTGAGACGATGATCAAGATTTACCCGGAGTTCGACGAGGACGATTTGCTCCTGCGCCTTTTCCACAAGGGCGTCAAGGCCCAGTGGACCGTGGAGGACGTGGACTGGAGCAGCCCTGTGCAGTTTTCGACCCGGCAAAGTCTTGCGTTGGCGCGCCTCCTGACCCCGGTGTATCTGGGGGAGCAGTCCGCGATGATTGGGGCGAGCGTGGCCATGCCGCAAATTGCCATGGCAGGCGAAACCACGGCGCAGCTGTATTTGGCGAGCTTCCTGATGGATGAGGCGCGCCACTTCGAAGCCCTCACCACACTGTACCGCCGGTTGGAGTACCGACCCCTGTCCATTCGCGAGATGCCCGAGATGCTGCAGTATCACAATCGTCTGCGCCAGGGCGACCGCGTGGACTGGGTGTGGGGCATTCTCATCAGCGACATCTTTGCTAAGAACTTTTACCAGATGTTTGCCAAGACCCAGCCCGACGCGCTATTCGGCAAGTTGTCGGGACGCATCCTGGTGGACGAGTCCCGCCACCAGGCGTTTGCGGAGCATTACCTCAAGAACGCACTGCCGGCGCTGGCGCCCGAGCGCCTGGCCGTGTTGCGCACCATGCGGGACGAGCTTTTGAAAATCATGGAGCGCATGTACACCCGGCTCCGTGATGATGCGAACGCCGTGGGCATTGATGGTCCGGTGTTCTTAGACCACCTGGCGGAAGAAATTCACCACAAGGCCAACCGTATCGGGCTGGACGACGACCCGGACGACGACGGCGGTCGCAGCCAGCGGTCGGGTCGCGTCCGCCGCCTGGTGCAGGGGGTCGGCGACGCGTTGGGCGCGGCGGGTGAGAGCATGAAGATGCTGGTGCCCGACACCGGGCACGACAACTGCGACACGTGCTTCATGGCGCTTTTGTGCAAGAGCCGCTTGGTGCGCACCCTGGGCACCGCCTAGTCCGCGGGCGCGCCGATAGACCGACGGGCCCGCGATGCGGCCGTCGGTCTATTTATTGGGAAGTCATTCGCTCCTGAGCCCTCCACGCTCCAAGTGCGTCCGCATGAAATTTTCGCTGGCGTGGCTCGCCATGCTGGCGGCGGCCGAAATCTCCAGACACAGGGCGGCGGCCGCCACGATTTGCGCCAGCCGCTGCGCCCCCCCGGGCTGGTTGCATCCCATGAGCCGAAGATACGTCTCGGCGTGGGGGAGCGACGTGCCCCCGCCCACGGTGCCCACCTCCAAGCCGGAAAACTGGATGGCGAGCGACGTGCGTCCCGCATGGCGCCATACGCTGGCCTGCGCCATGCTGCTCGTCCCCACCATCCCCAGATCCTGACCGGTCACGGTAAACAGGGCCGCGACGGCGGACGCCGGCGTAAACGCAAACGACTGCATCCCGCTGTGGTGGGCCCCATGCAGCCCCACCCACTCCAGCTCGCCAATCGCCTCCGGGTCAATGTGCAGCCGGTGCCGCAGCACCTCATCGGGAAAGTCCACCCACGCCATCACGGTCTTGCCGTGGCCGCCGTCGACATAGGCCCAACTGGGTTTCTTGTCGCCTCCCAAGTTCGCTTCGAGAAACAGCCGACGCGGTGCCGGCCCGATCTGCGCCCAGCGATTAACGATTTCCGTGTTGAGCGCGTAGGCGTTGCGTGTCATCATGTTGGGCCCGCAGGCATCCCCCGTCGAAAAGCGGTACAGCAGGTGGCACACCGGTCCCACGAGGCGCGGCTCAATGCGCCATAGATGCGCGTGGCGCGAGAGCAGCGGCTTCTTGCCGGGCGTTTTCGACTGGTAACCCGGGTTGCCGGGGTCGCGCACCCACGCTTTCAGATTCGCTTCCTCGGCCAGGATCCAGTCCCGAAAGGCCAACGCGTGCTGCATATCGTCAAACTGATACGCTGAGTCCCGGGTCATCTGATCCTTCAGCAGGCGCACCTGAACGCCCCCGGCTTCGTTGGCGGCCGTCAATCCCCGGAGCATGGAGGCGGACAAGCCTCCCTCGGTGTGCCCCAACGGGAGAAAGACGGACTCGGTCGACCGGCCCACCTCGCGAACCGTGCCATCCGGTTCATCCAGCGTATATTGGCCCAATGAGACGGCGAGCGGTCCCACCACCCCCACGGGAATGGTCATCTGGCCCACGTACGCCTCCTGATACTTGGCCAGCACGGCGTCGGTGGCCGGGTCAGGAAAGATGGTAGGATCCAGGGCATCCACCGTCGCCAAGCGCGACAGCACGCTCCGACGGTGGCGAATCGCGTTGCGATGGTTTCGGTGGGACCAGCGGATGCGCACGGGGTTCCCTGCCCTTCGTATTCTGCCTAGCCATCATACCTTAGGGCTGACCTCCCGGCCAAGCGGGAGCCCAGGCGGTGGCCGTTTGCTATGATGAAGACGCTCGGGGCGCGCGAGGGAGGTGCACCATGTGGGGGATATTTGGATACGGATTCAGTCCCGGCGTCCGCCGCAGCTTCAGCTTGGGATTTATCGTGCTGCCCTTCTTGGTGTTCCTGGCGTTAAACGCCTACTGGACCCCGCACGGCGGCAAGGCCTGGGCGGCCCAAATTGGGCTGGCCCTCATCCTGGGCTGGGTCCTGGGGTGGGGACTACAACGCGTGTTTCACCGCCTGTTCGATGCCCGACCCCCCGAGTGACTCAGCGCACGGGCGGATTGTTCCGCATGCGACGCTCCTCCCACTGGTAGGCCCAGCGAAACACGGTCTGCCACGCGGGAAGGTCCGGTTCGTAGGTTTTCACCCCTACCGGGAACGCGACGTCCAGACGCGCCAGCTGCTCCGGCGTGAAAACCAGTTCGGCGGCCGCCGCATTGTCGCGGACGTGCGCCGGATCCACGGCCTTAGGGATGGCGACCACCCCGGGATGCCGGACCGTCCAGGCCAGAGCCACCTGACTGGGCGTCGCCCCCACCTCACGGGCCACGCCGTTCAAGACCGCCAGGTGACGTCCTCGCAGGAGGCGGCCCCGGCCCAGGGGACTGTACGCCATCACGAGGATGCCCCGTGCCTGCAGCTCACCCAGAAACTCCAACTCGAGTCGTCGGTCGGCCAGATTGTAGGGAAGCTGGTTGGCCGTGACCGGCGTATCGCTGGGCAGGCCCGGGGCCGCCCGCACCAGCCACGCCTGGTCAAAGTTGCTCACCCCGATGTAGCGCGCCACACCCTCCGCGTAAATCATGGACAGCGCCATCAGATGCACGCGAAACATCGCCGTCGGCCAATGGATGAGCAGGAGGTCAAAGTAGCCGGCGCCGGTGCGGCGGAGCGCCGCCCGGGCCGCGCGCCGCGTGCCTTCCAGGGTCGGATGGTGCGGAAAGATTTTATCGACCAAAAACACCTGCGCCCGTATGTCGCGGAGCGCGTCGGCCACCACCAGCTCGGCCCGCCCCGCGGCGTAGTACTCAGCGGTGTCAATGAGGGTCATGCCCAACTCCACCCCCAGGCGCAGCGCGTCCGCCTCGCGGGTTCGGTTCTCCGGCCGCTCACCCATGTGCCAGGTACCCTGGCCGACCACCGGCAGGTCCTCGTCAATCCGTGCCACCCGGGTTGTCCTCACACGCGCCACCTGCCCATAGAGATTGCGGGGAAGCGTACATAGTTTCTGTATATTACACGAAGGGCGCGCGTCAAGGCTAGTCTATGCCCAGGATTGACCCATAGTCGCTCGCCACACCATGGATCGGGGTCCCGCCCCGCGAGGTAACCGCCGTCGTGACCTCGGATCGCGGCCCACGCGGCGCGGGGGGCCCGGGGACCCGGCGAGGGCCCAGCGGCGGCAGACCGGGGGGTCCGGCCGGCGGAGCCCCCCGATGACGGGGCCGGAGGAGGGCTAAGGCCCCGCGGGGCCGCGTGGTGATGTGGGCGGGCCCGGGGCGCATGGGGCTCCCGTCGGCGTGCCCTTCCCTCTTCGAGGGAAGGCATCGCCTCGATGGACCCGGGCTGGCGCGCCAGCCGCTGGGGGAGACGCGGTGGGTTGGCGTTGACGGTCCGCCGAAACTCTCCACCCCGGTTCCCCAGGAGCGGGGCCGTGGTGGTCGGCGTCGGCCAGGCCTCCGCGGTGACGCGGATCTCGTCGAGGCGCCCGGTGGCCCACAAGCGCTGGGCCACCGGGCTTGCGCTTTCTTTCTCGCCGCCACCGGCCTGGGTCACCCCATGCCCGAGCCGATGCGGCACCACCCCCGAGAGGTGCCGCGGGGCCGCCGGGGCCACGGCCAACGGGCGCCGGGTCTTGCCGTCCCGCGCCAGTGGCCCGGCGTGCCAGATAGGGGGCCCCCCACCGCGCTCAGCGCGTCGGGGTCGCCCGCGACCCGCGTTCGCTGGCGTTGGGTGGGGGTGAGCCGCGGCACCGGGAAGCACCGCCACGGCCCGCAGTCGCAGGTTGGGGTCCACCTGTGGGCCGCCGGCCCGCAGCCGCGCGCTGTCGAGATGGGCCGTCTGTCTCTGACGGCCCACTACCGGCGACCACTCGAGGCCCGCCGCGGACGCCGGTCCGCGGCATCGGTGAGTTGAGTGTCGGGTCGGCGACGCTGGGCTGGCCGTTACGCCCCGCCGCACTTCCGGTATTTCTGTCGAGCATCTTCCTGCCCGGTGTGCGCGGGCACGCCAACCCGGTGCTGCCAGCACGGCAGCCGGAACGATGCCGGGCGGCCAGTTCACCCGCCCTCACCCCAAAAGCAGTTCACGAGCTTACAACCTTCGCGACCAGATGCCGACTATGGCGCCGGCGCCACTGCTCCGGGCGCTGCATTCGCAGTGCAACGCCGGTGACTGATGACGATGGCGCTCAGCCAGCTACATTGGACCGGTCCGGCGTTAGCCGTAAGAACTCAAGAGCGCGACAGCGCGCAAGTCGAAGCGGCCTCCGCTGGTTTCTCTCTGGCCGTCCGTCAGCGAACGTGCGCGTCGCGGTGGCCGCCGCACGCCCACCAATGCCCCCGACTTCACGAACGGGAAGTGACGACATGCCCGTACCATGAGTTTCGGCGTCCCCTGCCGCCGCTGCGTCACTCCGCACCATCGTTCGCAATTGGAGCGGCAGCGCTAGGCCCGTTCGGGTATGGGCGTCCACGGGCACCACGCCGTCCTCCGCCCCACGGCAAACGACCAGCGGCACCGGCCGCGCGGGTGCCGCTGGTCGGGTAGTGTCTTGGCACATCCACCCGGCTCGCCCTCCGCTAGGCCCGCCTAGCGCGGGTCCCGACCCGTGTACCTGCGGGAACCGGCCCCGCCAGAATCAGTCGCCTAGCAGGCAGCGCGCGAGAGGGACGAACTGTGTAGACGCGCCACGCCACTGAGCTTCGAGCCGCCCGCGTGACCGGGGCCGACCGCTAGAGCCGCGTGGCGAGCCATCGTCCCTTCAGCAAGTGCGCCCGCCTCGCTTCTCGCCTCGAATCGTGGGCGATGTCCCAAGGCCGGCCCCCGCGATGTCCAGATCCGGCCTCGTTACTGACGAGGCGCCCCGACCCTCCTGCAACCGTGAAAACCCCTTGGCAAACGAAAAAGCCCCCGCGCGGAGCGCGGGGGCGACGGAGTCCAGGGCGGCACCGACCCGGTCGGTCAGCGGCGGTAGCCGCCACACGCCGGGCCCGTCCACAGGGGGACGGCCGTGTG
>JAJYPH010000141.1 GCA_021795575.1 Bacillota bacterium | reverse complement strand
GGAAAACGTGTCGTCCCAGGAAGTTGAAGAAGTGGTGGCCCGGCACCCTGGGGTGCAGGCGGTCAGCGTCATCAGCCTGCCCGACCCGTATTGGGTGGAGGCGGTGGTGGCGGTGGTGGTGGCGGCGGCTGATCAGGGGGACGATCTCGGCTCCTCGATTCTCGAGCACTGCCGGCGGGAGCTGGCGCCGTTCAAAGTGCCCAAGCAGGTTCATGTTGTCGACGAGCTTCCGAAGAATCCGGCAGGCAAGGTGCTGAAGCGGGTGCTTCAGCAGCGTTTGGGAGGTGCCGAGTGAATTTCGTGGAGCAGGAAACCCAGGGACGCGTGCGGCTCGTGTTCTTAAACCGCCCCGACAAACGGAACGCCCTGTCCGCGGAGCTGGCGGACGCGGTGGAAGCCGCGCTCCGGGCCGCCGACCGTGACCCCAGCGTCGGCGCCATCGTGCTGGCCGCCCGCGGCCCAGCGTTCTGCGCCGGCGGTGACCTGGCCGAGTTCCATCAGCTGTCCCAACGGGACCCCGCGGCGCTGTATGACCAGGGTCGTGCGGGGGTTGGCCTGTTTGGCCTGCCCGCCGTACTCGGCACCCCCGTCGTCGCGGCCGTCCACGGCCACGTGCTGGGCGGGGGCATGGGCCTGTTGCTGGTGGCCCACCTCGCGGTGGCGGGCGCCAGTACGCGCTTCGGTCTGCCGGAGATGGAGCGCGGCCTGTTCCCCTACACCGTGTTCCCGCTGCTGGTGCGGGCGGTCGGAGAGCGGCGGGCGCTGGCCCTGGCGCTGTCCGCCCGGTCGCTGGGCGCCGACGAGGCGCTCGCCTGGGGCTTGGTGGACGACGTGGTGCCCGAACCCCAGGTGCTGGGCCACGCGCTCGCCCTCGCCCAGCGTCTGGCGGCGGTGAGCCCCATCGTGGTGAGGACCGGACTCGAGGCGGCGCGGGCGAGCATGGGGTCGATGGACACGCGGATGGACCACCTGGTCCTGCTGCGGAACTTGGCGCTGTCCTCGCCCGATCTGCGGGAGCGCGCCTCCCGGTTTCTTGCGGGCCACGAACCGAAGGGTTCACCGTCGTGACCGCCGTGCGGGTGGGTGGCGGTCTCGGATTCTATGGCGACAGCTACCGTCCGGCCTTAGACCTTATCGAGGCGGGCCGCGTGCAGTATGTGGCGTTCGACCATCTAGCCGAGCTGACGCTGGCCATTCTGGCCAAGGACCGCCGCCGCGATCCATCCCTGGGCTATGCCCGAGACTTGCTGCCGCTGCTGCGCTTCCTCTGGCCCGCCGCCGTCCAGGGAGGGGTGCGCCTCATCTCCAATGCCGGCGGACTCAACCCGATGGCGGCCGGCGCGGCGGCGGCGCAGGTGGCCCGCGATCTCGGCCTCTCCGCACGCATCGGCGTGGTCCACGGCGACGACCTTCGGGGACGACTCGACCTGGTGGAGTGGGACGACTCGGATCCGTCCGCGCCTGCGCCGGTCTTTGCCAACGCGTACGTGGGCGCGGCACCCATTTTATCCGCGCTGGAGCAGGGAGCCGACCTCGTCATCACGGGCCGCGTGGCCGACAGCGCCCTGTTCCTCGGCGCTATCGCGCATGCGCTGCACTGGGATCTGTCGGACACCGGATTTAAAAACTGCAACCAACTGGCGGTGGGTGCCGTGGCCGGCCACCTGCTGGAGTGCTCCGGCCAGGTGACGGGCGGAAACCACAGCGGCCACTGGCAGTCGATCCCCGATCTTGACCGCATTGGCTATCCCATCGCCGAGGTGTCGGACACCGGCACGCTCCGGATCACCAAGGTGCCCGGGAGCGGGGGCCGGGTGACCCGGGACACGGTGCGCGAGCAGCTGCTCTACGAGGTGCACGATCCGAGCCGCTATCTCACCCCGGATGTCACGGTAGACGTGAGCGAAACGTGGCTGGCCGACGCGGGGCCCGATATCGTGGACGTGTGCGACGTGCGGGGGCATTGTCGGCCAGACGCCTACAAGGTGCTGGCGGGCTGTCCCGACGGCTTCTTGGGACAGGGGCTCATCGGGTTTTCCTGGCCCGATGCCCTGGACAAGGCGGCGGCGGCGGCCGCCATCCTGGCGCGACAGGCTCTGGCGCTCCGCCTCTCCGCGACGGCTCCCACCGCAGAGTACCTCGGGGTCTCAAGCTTTCACGGTCCTTTGGCCACGCCGCCGGATCGGAGCCGCGTCAACGAGGTGTACCTGCGGATGACGCTGCGCACGGCCACCCCGGAGGCCGCCGACGCCTTCGCCCGCCTCTTTCCGCCCCTAGCGCTGTCCGGCCCGCCCACGGCCAGCGGCCTCTTGGGTGTCGACCGGGTGCGAGAGCTGTTCCGGTCGCGGACCGGCCTGATTCCCCGGCCGGCCCTTGACAGGGGCATCCGGGTCGACGTGCGGCCGGCCCCGGCCTTTTTGGCGAGCGGCGCCGAGATACGAGGAGGCAGCAACCTACCATGAGACAACTGAGGAGACAAGCGATGAGACAGCTGGCCGACGTGGCGGCCTGTCGGTCGGGGGACAAAGGCAACATCCTGGACCTGAGCCTGATGGCGCCCGATGCCACCGTTTATGCCGTCCTGCAGCGGCACGTGACGGCCGACGCGGTCCGCGACCACCTGGCCTCGTGGGCAGCCGGTCCCGTGACCCGCTACGAGCTGCCGCGCCTGCACGCGCTCAAGTTCGTCGTGGAGGCGGCTCTGGACGGCGGCGCCGCCCGCTCGGCCCGCGCGGACAACTTGGGCAAGACGTTGGGGGCGGCGCTGCTGCGGCTCGAGATTCCGTGGCCACCGTCATCACCAGCAGACGGGCCGGAAGCCGGTGCCCCATCCGACGACGAGGGAGGTTTGCATGCCTGACGAGACGTGGCGCTCAGCGCGCGAGCGCATCCTCCAGGGAGGGCGGCCCACCTATCACCGCCGCCTGCAGCAGGAGGGCAAATCCTTCGTGCGCGACCGCTTGGCCAAGCTGTTCGGCCCGGACGGGATCGAGTGGGAGGACGGCCTCTATGCCGAGGCGCAGCGGCCAGACCTGCCCGCCGACGCGGTGGTGACGGGCGTGGGCCGCCTGGATGCTGGTGGCCGGGCGGTCGCGTTTATGGCCAACGACTCCACGGTGAAGGCCGGCTCCATGGGCCCGAAATCCATCGAGAAGATTCTGCGCATCCAGGACACCGCCGAGCGGATGCGGGTCCCGCTGCTGTATTTGGTGGACTCCGCGGGGGCCCGCATCGACGATCAGGTGCGGAGCTTCCCGGGCCGGCAGCACGGCGGCCGCATCTTCTACCGGCAGGTGCAGCTCTCGGGCGTCATCCCGCAGGTGGCGGTGCTGTTCGGCCCGTCCCCCGCGGGCTCCGCGTACATCCCCGCCTTCAGCGACCTCGTCATCATGGTGGATGGGCACGCCAGCGCGTATCTGGGATCCCCGCGGATGGCCGCCATGGCCATCGGCGAGCACGTCACGGCCGAAGACATGGGCGGTGCACGGATGCACTGCCGCGTCAGCGGCCTCGGCGATGTGCTGGCCGACAGCGAGGACCACGCCTTGGACCTGGTGCGTCAATATCTCAGTTACCTTCCCGCCCACTTTCAGGAGACCCCACCCTCCGGGGACCCGGTGCCCCCGGCGGCGGGTCCGTCCGTCGCCAGCATCGTGCCGCCGGGCCGGGAGCCGTTTGACATGCGTGCCCTCATCGCCGCGCTGGTGGATGCCGAGTCGTTCTACGAGGTGAAGGCGCTGTTTGCGCCGGAACTGGTTACCGGCTTTGCCCGGCTGGATGGACGCGTGATCGGCATTGTCGCCAACCAGCCCCTCGTCAAGGGGGGCACGCTGTTCGTGGACTCCGCAGACAAGGGAGCCCGGTTCATCTGGCTCGCCAACGCGTTCAACGTGCCGCTGCTGTTTTTGGCGGACGTGCCGGGGTTCATGATCGGGTCGGCCGTGGAGCGACAGGGGATCATTCGCCACGGGGCCAAAATGATTGCCGCGGTCTCGGAGGCCACCGTGCCCAAGGTGGCGGTGATGGTGCGCAAGTGCTACGGGGCCGGCCTGTACGCCATGGCCGGCCCGGCCTTCGGGTCGGACGCCGTGCTGGCCCTGCCCGGAGCCGAAATAGCGGTGATGGGCCCGGAGGCCGCCGTCAACGCCGTGTACTACCGGGACATTGAAGCCCTCGCCGACCCCGAGGCTCGTGCCCAGTTTGTTCAGGAGCAGCGCGACGCCTACCGCCGCGACATCGATGTCCTCCGTCTGGCGTCCGAACTGGTGGTGGACGACATCGTGGCCCCGGATGACCTGCGGCGGGCCCTCATCGGACGCTTCGCCGGATACAGCGGCAAGCGCCGCGATTGGCCCGCCAAGCACAACGCCGTCCATCCCGTCTGATCCCGTCCGACCCTTTGGTGCCCGTGCCCCGACTCCAGTTCGCCAACGTACAGGGAGGGATGCCCCATGAACCTCGCAGCCCACTTTCAAAGCGCCGTCCGTCAGTTCCCCGACCGGCCGGCGCTGTCGGATGCCTCCGGCACGCTCACGTACCTAGAGTGGGACCAAAAAGCCCAAGCGGTGGCCGGCTTTCTCCGCGAGAGCGGCGTCGCACCGGGAGACCGGGTCGCCGCGTTTCTCCCCAACAGCGTCGAGTATCTGGTGGTGCTCTACGGTGTGCTGTGGGCGGGGGGCGTGCTGGTGCCCCTCAACTACCGCTTCGGCGACGGGGACCTCACCTTTGCCCTGCAGGACAGCGGCAGCCGCGTGTTGGTCATCGAGGCCCGCGACCTCATGCGGATAGAGCCCCTGCTGGCCGACACGCCGGTCCGCCAGGTGCTGGTCGCCGGCAACGCGCCTGCGGTGCCAGAGCCGCGCGGCATGCGCACCGTGGCCCTGGCTGACGTGCCGGCGGCCGCACCCGCCGCACCGCCTCTCGCCGATCGCCGCGACGGCGACGACTGCCTGTTGATGTACACCAGCGGCACCACCGGGCGGCCCAAGGGCGTTCGGCAGACGCACCGCAACAATACAGCGGCGATCGACATGGTGTCCCACGCGTGGCAGCTGTCCTGCCGTGACCGCCTGCTCGGGGCCCTGCCGCTGTTTCATGTCGGTGGCCTTCAATGCACCACGCTGCCGGCCCTGGCGGTCGGGGCACATACCCAACTCTTGGCTCGCTGGGACGCGCGGGCGTGGATCGCGGCGCTTGATGGCTTTCAGCCCACCTTCTCCGCGCTCGTGACGACGATGCTCATCGATACCAGCCGTCACCTGGCGCAGGGCGCCGCCTTCTCCAAACCCGTGTCGCTGCGGTTCGTGGTGTTCGGGGGGTCCGCCACCCCCGTTGAGGTGCCGGACCGCCTAGCGGCACAGCTGGGCACCCCCATCATCGAACTGTACGGCCAGACCGAAACCACCGGACTCATCACCACCTACGACGCGGATGAACCCCGGGTGCGCGGGTCCATGGGGCGGATCCGCACCGAAGTGGCCGAGGGGGCGGTGCTGAGCCTGGAGGGCACGGTATCGCCCTTCCAAGCGGGCACCACGGGAGAACTGGTCCTGGCGGGCGACATCGTGACACCGGGGTACTGGGGCGCTCCCGAGGAGACGGCCGCACGCCACGCGGGGCGCTTTCTGCGCACGGGCGACGTCGTGCAGGTGGGGCGGGACGGATACCTGACCTATCTGGATCGGTCAGACAACATGATCGTGACGGGCGGCGAGAATGTCTACCCCGCCGAGGTCGAGGCGGCGCTGCTGCGGCACCCCGCTGTGGTGGAGGCGGCGGTCGTGCCGACCCCGCATGATCGGCTGGTCGAGCAGGTGACGGCGGTGCTGGTGACGGACGGGCCCACCCCTCTCACCCTTGACGAACTGCGGGCCTTTCTGCGGGCCAACACATCGCTGGCCGCGTTCAAGCACCCCCGCCGACTCGAGCTGGTGGACGAACTGCCGAAAACCGGCAGCGGCAAGGTGGACCGGGCTCGGCTGAAGCAGCGATACCGGCCCTGACGGACAGGGACGCACCGGAGCCCGCGTGGGGCTCCGGTGCGCCAGCGTGCCATCGCGATCGGCGGCGGCGGTGCCTACGGGGTATTTGACCTTCGGCCGCGGCGGCCTCCGGACCGCCTCAGCGGGGTCAGCACGCCGAGTGCCACAAAACCTCCGGCCGCAATCTCTGCGAGACCCAGGGCGATGCTGGCCTCGCTCAAGTTCACGACGCCCAAGCTCACCGTGCCAAACCCCAGCACGCCCAAGACCAACCCCACCACGAGGCGGATCAGGGGAGCGGCCGGCGGCCTACCCACGGGGCACCTCGCGTTCCCGGAGCACCCGCGCTCGGCGGCCAGGGTGGGTCCGATAGTATTCCTGCCAGATGAGCCGGTGAATCCCCACAAAGCGCGGCACGCGATTCCACAGCGGGATCCACGGCGTGAACGCCACCATCGCCCAGAACACGAACCCGATCATCAGCGCGAGGGCATCCGGGGCGGCGGAGTTCGCGACGGCCGGCCACTGATAGATCCAGGTGGGGATCGTCATCCACCAGGCGGCCGGGTAGCCGTTGACGGCCGGGTGAATGATGCCCCAGTTGGGTCCCGCCAGCGTCTGGGTGCCTGGGTTGGTCTGCAGGGGGGCCCCCTGCAGGAACAAAAGGTCGTTCTGGGTGTTGAAGTGCGTGAACACGGCGGGGTTCCGCGTGAGGGCTCCCGACATGAGTCCGCTCTTCCCCAGGCCCAGCGCCGCATTGAGCAGCACCGGCAGCGGCCCGTATTGTCCGCGGGGCATCACCACCTGGCCCTTCTGCAGCGTCGCCCGCGCGAGGCCGATGGTGGCCGCCTGCTCCCACCGGGTCTGCTGGGACGCCGACGCGTGCCGAAAGTCGTTCAGGGCGGGTCCGATCGCCGGATTGATGGACGCGGCCATGTTGAGCGGCTTCAGCACAAAATCGTTGGCAGCGTTGACCGGGTGCAGCACCCCGACCAGCGACTGTACGGAACTTTGCACGCTGCCCGTGCCGTGATTGTATGGCGGGCCATAGTGGGCGAGCTGACCCTGGCCATCCAGCGCTCGCAGCACCACCTGCTCAAAGGCCACGGGGTGCGCGGTCGCATACGACCGGATCGTCAGCGGCGCCTTCTCCGGGTAGCTGAACAGAATCGATGCCAGTAGCACCAGTCCCATCACGATGCCCAGCGTGCCCAGGAGGTGCTTTACGAAATCCTCGGGCACCTGGCGGTAGCCCGATGCCACATCCTGGCGCGTCATGCGTCATCCCCCCTTGTCAGCGCTGGCGTGTCGGCCTCGGGATACGGTGGCACGACACTCTTCATGCGAACCAGCGTGATGTGCAGCCCAATGACCACGGTAAGCGTCAGCGGCAGCACCACCACGTGCATGCCAAACATCTGACCCGCGTTCGTCAGGTTCACCCAGCCAAGCCCCAACGCGTTCAACCCGTCCTTGGCCTGAACGGCATTCCACTGCGAATACAGGTCGCCGTTGATGAGAAAACCGGTAAAAGCGGTCGGAATGGCCACCGCCATCGCGATGGCTCCCAAGAGCCACGTGAGACCCCGGCCTCCGCGCCAGGCGCCGGTGAAAAACACCCGCCACAGATGCAGCATCATGAAGAAAAAGAACGCCTGCACCGCCCAGAAGTGTGTGGCCGCGACGAAGTGCATGGCCCCGTTGTAGGACCAGCTCGCCGGTCCATTCATCGCCAGCACAATGCCCGAAGCCACCAGCACCGCAAAACTTGATGCCGTGAGCGATCCCAACATGTACATGAATCCCCGGGCGTACTCCGGCAACTCCGTCGGCAGCCAGGTCTCGGCCGACATCACACCGGAGAGCAGGCGCTTTGAGGCCACCGTCCAGTTCGCCACCGCGAACCCTCCTTTCCTCCGCCCGCCGGGTCAGCTCGCCGGCGATCACTCACGGTGCCGCGTGGGCCACAGCACCCCAACCAGAAACGTCACCAAAAACAGCCCCTCGACGATGAAGTTGCCCGAACTGGGGGACATGCAGCTCACCTCCCATCCGTCGCCACCCCTCGCCACCCGTCGCCACCGGTTGACGGGACCGGTCAACGTCTGTGGTTAGCTTGCGGCAGCGCGACGCCCGCTACCACGATCGATGGGAGTGAGTTGTGTGCCCACGCGGCACCCCCCTCGTGGGTCTCTATGCCCTGCCCAGCGCACCCTTCGGCCCACCTCAAGCGGCCAGGCACTACAGTGGCCCCGCCCGTCCGGTGTGCGGCGGAGGCTGTCGGCTATCCCTCCACGACAGTGACCGCCCCACGGCGGTCGGCGGTCACGGTGACGCGGTTCCTGGCCTCAATGACATGTGTCGGTGCGTGGCGAACCCAGAGAGGATCACGGCCGCGGGTCGTGCAGCGGGAACCGGCAGTTTATACGTCTCGCGCCAGTGGTGGCGACGAGGTGCTTCCGTCTGCCGTGGCGGGCCCGAGAAACATCGCCGGCAGCAGAGCCAACCCCATCACGGCGGCGGCCCATTCCACGGCCGGCACCAGCCCGGCCGCCTCCGCGACCATTCCGATGATCCATCCGCCCAGGGCCCCCACGGTGTTGCCGATCCCCATGGTGAGACCGGCGCCCATCGCGGCGCGCCCGGGAAACAGCTGCTGCCCATAAACCAGAATGACGGCGCCGGCCCCGTTGATGGCGAAGCCCCACAGCGCCACCTCGGCAAACAGCCAGGGGCCGGCACCAAGATTTGCCGACCAACTGAGCGCCGCGCCGGCGGCCCCTACGACCGACACCACCAGCACCGCACGCGCCCCCCACCGATCCGACAGCCTCCCGCCCAACAGGTTGCCGACCGCGCCGGCCCCGTATACGACCATGATGAGGAGACCGGTGTCCGCCAGCGATCCCCCCCGCTGCCGCCACAGCAGGGGCAACAGCGTCAAGAGGCTCATGGCGGCCCAGTTGCGCAGCACGATGAGCGCGACGAATGGGCGCCCATGCCGCCACACGTCCCGCCAGTTGGTCGCCCGCGGGGCGCGCCCGGCTGTCCGACGCGTCAACGGGCGGGCGGACCCATAAAGGGCAACGGCCGACAGTAAACCCGGCAGCGCCAGGGTGCTCACCCCCCAGCGTCCGCCCCACTCCCACGCCGCCACCACGGCCAGCGGCGCCAGCGCGTGGCCCACCAGGCCGCTCACCATCCACGCGCTCAT
>JAJYPH010000140.1 GCA_021795575.1 Bacillota bacterium | reverse complement strand
GTCATCATCGCGGCCGCCTTCCGCCAGCACCCCCGCCAGCAATGCGGCCAGATCGTCGCGGGCGACCGGATCGAACGGGGTGTGGCCATCGCCGGGCACCGGCACCACTGGCAGCCGCGCCACCCGCCCGAGCCCCTCCAAAAACGCCGCGCCCGGGCCAAACACCATCGATGACCGCACCACCACCGCGTGGGGATACACGGCCTGCACGGCCGCCTCGGCCCGTCGCTTGCTGGCAAAGTACCGACTCGGCCCGCGCGCGGCCGCCCCGAGCGACGACAGCTGCACGAAACGCGGCACCCGGGCCGACACCGCCGCCTCGGCCAGCTGCCGCGCCAAGTCGACGTGCACCCGCTGATACGTCACGCCCGCCGACGCCTCTTCCCGGAGCACCCCCACCAGGTTCAGCACGCCATCCATCCCGTGCAGCAGTTGCTCCCAGCCGCCGTCCAGCAGATCGCAGGCCACTCCGTCGGCGCCCAGCGCGGCCCGCCCGCTCCGCGACACCGCGCGCACCTGGTGGCCCTCGGCCAAAAGCCCGACCTGCACGGCGGTCCCGATGAAGCCGCTGGCGCCGGCTATCAGAAATCGCATAGGCCCTCCTGTCCCTGCCCACCGCACACGGGGGCCTCGGCCACGTCTGGTCTCCAATGATGTTCCCACGTTCTTGCGCTTGGGACGCCACGCCGCGCCCCGTCCTCCGGCCCGACGGATCCACACAACCTTTACCCCGGCGTAACGCGGTGATCCCCATTGTCTCGCCATGATCTTAGACAGCGGCGGTTTATTGGGATCGGCTCCCGTCGGTGCCGACGAGCGTCGAGACTCGGAGCACAACAGGACGAAAGCGTACAAGACAGCGTACACCGCGTACAAGGAGGCACCCGATGAAGACTGTGTGGACGCGCATGCTCCACGTCAGTGCCGCCGGCAGCCTGATGGCCGCCGCCGTGGGATGCGGGGCATCGGCGCCCTCGGCCGCCCCGTCCCACCACAAGACCACCGCCCAATCCACCGCCGCCCACCCCACCGTCGTCACCCTCTGGGACTCGCACGCTGCAGTCAACCAGCAGGGCCACGCCATCCAGCGCATTATCAGCACGTTCAACCGCACCCATCCGACAATCCGGGTGGAGCAGACGGTGACGCCCGCCTCCGCCAAAGCGCTGGCCGCCGTGCAGGCGGGCGACCCGCCCGTCATGGCCGAGATTGGCCACCTGCCCCAATATGCCTATGAAAGGGCGGGAGCGCTTGCCAACCTCCACGGGTTCATCTACGGCCCCAATGGCTTCCCCTCCAGCCAGCTGAAGGGCATTTGGCCCGCGGTGTGGGCGGCGGAGCACACCCCCAACCATCAGCAGTACCTCTTCCCGGTGGACATCAAGGTGGCCGAGTTTTTCTACACCGCCACGCTGTGGAAGAAAGCCGGACTCACCGCCCCCCCCACCACGTGGAGCCAGTTGCAGCATGATGCCGCCGTACTGCAGGCGAAAACCGGGGCCATCGGCCTCGGAGCCCGGCTCGACCACAACGACTGGCTGCCGCTGTTTTACTCCAACGGCGGCACTTACTATCACGGCAGCCACCTCGCGCTGAACACTCCTGCGATGGCGACCACCATCCAGCAGCTCATCACGCGCGACAACGCGCCGTACACCAAAGTCCTGTCCTACAACACCAGTTTCGAGGACTTTGCCGCAGGAAAGCTGGGCATCCTCGAAAACACCGCCGATGGGTACGAGATGGTGCGTGAAGACGTGGGGGGCAAGTTCCCGGTGGGTGTGTTCCCCGTGCCACCGGGCACCACGGGTCACACCGCCGTCCTGTATCAGGGTTTGTCGTTCGTGATCTTCAAGTCGGCCACACCCGCTCAGCAGCAGGCGGCGTGGACGTTCATCAAGTACTTCGACGCCCCGGCCCAGCAAGCCGTCTGGTCCACGGTGGGCGGCGAGCCCCCCATCAGCCAAGCTGACGTGGCCGCCGTCCAACAGATGGCCGGCAGTCAATACACCGCCAATCCCGGGCCGTATGCCGGCACCCGCGTGGCCATACAGGAACTCCAAAGCGGCCACGTGATCCATAAGATCCTCGGACCGGCGCAGACCGAGGTGGACACGGTCATTCAGGACCAGATCCAGTCGGCGATCGCCCACAAGGAGTCGGTGTCGACCGCGCTGGCCAACATGGAGTCCCAAGCGCTCGCGTACTTGTCCGGCAATGCTGCGCAGTAGCCCCGCCCACAGCGTCGGAAGGAGGTGCTCCTGATGGTGGAAACCGTCCCATCCCAACCGAGTCCGCCGCCCGTGGCGATTGGCCCGCGGGCACCCGTCCGCCGACGTTCCTTCAATCTGGGCTGGGCGCTGGTCCTGCCAGCGCTCGCCTTTCTAGCGCTCTTCACCTACCTGCCCGCGGTGCTGGTGGCCGCCATCAGCCTCTTCCAGTGGAATCTGGCGGGGTTTAGCTCCTCGCACTGGGTGGGGCTGCAGCACTACGCCCAGCTCTTGAACCCCATCTCCGGCTTCCTGCAGTCTCTCACCGTCACGGCGTACTACGTGGGCATGATGGTCCCCCTCTCCATTGCGCTGGGTCTCGGCCTGGCCTGGCTGGTCAAGAACCGCGGCCCTCGCCTCACTGCGTGGGAAACGTTCACCCGCTCCGCGGTGTTCCTGCCGTACATCACGCCCGCGATCGCCACCTCGATCATCTGGATCTTTATCTTCAACCCACAGTTCGGCTTGGCCAATGCCGTGCTGTCCGCGCTCCATCTGCCGGCGCTGGGCTGGCTGACCAGCACCACCTGGGCGCTCCCCGCGGTGATGATCAACAACCTATGGCACAACGTCGGCTTCATGGTGATCCTGTTCCTGGCCGCGCTGAGCAACGTCCCCCAGGACGTCGTCGAAGCCGCGTGGATGGACGGGGCCAACGGGGCCGTGGCGTTTTGGCACATCATCCGACCGCACCTGTCGCCGGTCATGCTCCTGGCGGTGATCCTGGGCACCATCCAGGCGATGCAGACCTTTGGCTCAATCTACCAGATGACCGGCGGCCAGTTCGGGGGTGGCGGCGGACCGCTCAACTCCACCACCACGACGGCAATTTATCTGTACAAGTCGGCGTTTGTGTACTTTCACTACGGATACGGTGCGGCCGTGGGCGTGGTGCTGTTCCTGGTGATGCTGGGGGTGGCGCTGGCCCAAAAGAAAATCGGCGAGCGGCACACATTCTATCGGTGACACCGTGCTGCGAAAGGAGTGCTCACGAACATGACCAACACTGCGGCTCGCCCTTCGGGCCGGCTGGTGCGCCGATGGGCCCGCTTCGCCCTCATGGCCGTCGTCGCTGCTGCCTTTCTCCTCCCCTTCTACTGGGCATTGGTCCTGTCCGTCGCCACGCGCGCCAACGTGTTCACGATGCCGCCCGACCTCGTCCCGTCGTGGGACTTCATCAGTTGGGCGCGGGTATTCACCCTGGCACCGTGGGGGTTGTATTTCCTCCATTCCGTGATTATCACCGGGGCCACCATCATCGCGGTGCTGGTGACCGGGGTGCTGGCCGGGTACGCCCTGGCCGAGGTGCCGTTCCGCGGCCGCGAGGTGGTCATGGGGGTGCTGCTGGCGGGTTTGATGGTGCCGCCGGAAGCCATCCTCATCCCCAACTACGTGGTGGCCTATCATCTCCATCTGCTCAATTCGCTGGCCGGGCAGGTCGTGCCGTTTGGCGCCAACGTGTTCGCGGTGTTCTTGTTTCGCCAGTTCTTCAAAACGCTGCCGGTGGAGCTGTGGGATGCGTCCCGCATGGACGGGGCCCGGTGGTGGCAGTACCTCCGCCACATCGCCGTCCCGCTGGCGCGCCCCGTCGTGATGACCGTCACCCTGCTCACGTTTGTCGCGCAGTGGAGCCAGTTCCAGTGGCCCCTCATCATCACGCAGGGAAACGGGGCACGGCCGGTTGAGGTAGCGCTCTCCTATCTGCAGGGATTCGACGGCAGCCACTGGCGCGAGCTCGCGGCAGCCTCGCTGCTCACGCTGGCGCCCATCTTCGTGGTGTTCCTACTGACCCAGCGCCATCTCATTTCGTCGGTGGCGGGCCGTGCCCAGATCTAGGGATGTCACTCACTCACGAGAAAGCGGGAGGATTATGCACATCTTACTGACCAACGATGACGGCATTGGGTCCCCCGGGCTCCGGCTCGTGGCCGACCTGCTGACAGAGCTCGGGCACCTCGTCCACGTGGTGGCGCCGGACCACGACTGGTCCGGCCGGAGTCAGAGCATCAGCATGACGGGCGTCCTGCATGCCGAACCGGCCTGGGGTTGGGCCACGGCATCCGCCTGGGCCGTCGATGGCTCGCCGGCCGACTGCGTCCGCATCGCGGCCGCCCTGTTGGGCACCGCGCCTGACCTCGTGGTGGCCGGCATCAACCTCGGGGCGAATCTCGGGTCCTCGATTTATCGATCGGCCACCGTGGGAGCGACCCGGGAAGCCGCGCTCGCGGCATGGCCAGCGCTGGCGCTCTCAGGCCCGCTACCCCTGCCCTCCCCCGAGGCGGTCGCACGGCATCTTCCCAGTTTGCTGGCGCTGGCCCTCGATCAGCGCGGGGCGCTGGTCAACGTGAACTGGCCCGACGGCCCGGGACAGCACCGTGTCATGGTGCCGCCCGCCTGGGACACCTTGATCGAACGCCCGGTGCCGCACCCGCCCGACGACCGCGGGACCGTCACCATCACGATGGAGCGCGCGATGCGGCGGCCGTCGCCCGACGACGCCACGGATGTGGGGGCCGTGGCCGCCGGCCTCGTGGCGGTCAGCGTCCTGCCCGTCGTACCGGCACCCGCCACGGCGGGACGGACTCCGATGCGCGTGCGCGGTTGAAAGCTTCGGTACCCCGACACAGAAAGAGGGAGGCCCGTCATGGCACAAATTGAGTGGGATCACGTGAGCAAGTGGTTCGGTCCGGTGGCCGCCGTCCACAACATCAGCCTGGTTGCCCGGGACCATGAATTTTTAGTGCTGCTAGGACCGTCGGGATGCGGCAAAACCACCACCCTGCGCATGGCGGCCGGGCTCGAGGACCCCACGTCCGGCCGGCTGCTGCTAGGGGAGCGTGACGTCACCCACGTGGAGCCCCGTGACCGCGATCTCGCCATGGTGTTTCAGAACTATGCCCTGTATCCGCATATGACCGTCTACGACAACCTCGCGTTTGGCTTGAAGCTCAGGAAAACCTCCCCTCAGGCTGTTCGCCGCGCGGTGGAGGATGCCGCCGCCCGCCTGGGCCTGGAGTCTCTGCTGGCCCGCCGGCCGCGCGAGCTGTCGGGCGGCCAGCGGCAGCGGGTCGCCTTGGGCCGTGCCATGGTGCGCCAGCCCCAGGCCTTCCTGATGGACGAGCCGCTGTCCAACCTGGATGCCACGCTACGCGCGGAGACCCGTGTGCAGCTGAAGGCCCTGCACGCCCAGCTGGCCACTACCATCGTGTACGTGACCCACGACCAGGTGGAGGCGATGACGCTGGCCACCCGCATTGTCGTGATGAACGGCGGTGTCATCCAGCAAGTGGGCACCCCGGACGCCATCTACGACCGCCCGGTGAACCAGTTTGTCGCCCACTTCATCGGCACCCCGGGCATGAACATGCTCCCGGTGCTCTGGGGTCGCGTCGACGGCGCCCTCGCGGCCATCGTCGGCTCTCAGCGCCTTCCCCTGCCGCCAGGCCTGCCCTGGATGCGGGCCGCCGAGTCGGCCGTGAGCCACGCGGCGACCGTGGGAGTTCGGCCCGAACACCTGCGGGTGGCCGCGGCGCCCGAGACGGGCACGCCGAGCTTGAAGGCCCGCATTCGCCTCGTCGAGCCGATGGGCCACGAGACGCTGGTGCACCTGGATCTGGACCCGGACCTGACACTGGTCGCCCGCACCCCGGACCGATGGCCCCACAGCAACATCCCGGTCTGGGTGTCCTTTGATCCACGGCACCTTCACGTCTTTGATCCCGTGAGCCAGGTGGCGTATGAAGCCGTCTAATGGCCGTTTCGACAGCCCCGCGGGCCCGGGCGCCATCGCGTGCACTCCGGGTGGGATGGAGGGCGGGTCCGACGCCGACCTCGCCGGCCGCGTGCTGCTGGTGGCGGCATCGGTCGCCAGCGCCAAGCCGCTCATGCAGCGTCTGCGCGACGCCGGCTGGGACGTCGTGCGCTACCGCACCGTGCGCGAAGGCATCCGGGTGCTGGCGTCCCCCGCCGCGGGCCCGGCGCTCTTTGACATCATCGTGTGGGACCAAACCCGCGGCGCCCCGGCCGATGCGCCCGGACGCTGTCGTGCGCTGGCGGCCGTCTCGCGGCGACCGCTGCTGGTGCTGAGCTCACCGCAGCACACCGCCGATGATCGGGTGAACCTGCTGAACGGGGGCGCCGACAGCGTGCTCCGCATGCCCGCGGCCTGGCCGGAAGTGCTCGCGGAGCTTCGGGTGCTCACCCGGCGGCGGCCGGCCCCCGCCCGCGACCGACCCGAGCCCGAGGACTGGGTGCGCGTCGGTCCCCTGGAGCTCTCGCTCGCGCGGCGCGAGATGCGTCTGGATGGGGGGCGCGTCGCGCTGACCCTGCGCGAGTTCGACCTCCTGCATTATCTGGCGGTCAACCACGACCGCGCGGTCACCCGACCGATGGCGCTGGACGCGGTATGGGGCTATGATGCCCCCGCGTCGCCGGCCGCCGTCGATGTGTACATCGGGTATCTGCGCCGGAAGCTTTTGCCGGCGGCCGGCCGGATCGCCATCCACACGGTCCGCGGCGTGGGCTACACGCTCACCGCGCACCTCCCCAACGCCGGCAGCCGCTGACTTAGGCGGGCGGGATAGAGTTGCCTTGGGGAACGCCGTTGGGCAGGTTGTTGGTCACGTAAGGCGCGATGTGCCAGTACCCCATGAGCCATTTGGCAATCTCGCGCCACAAGGGCGCCGCCACCTGCGCCCCATACATGCCGCCAATCGGGTGGTTGATCATCACGATCATGGCAAACCGGGGGTTGGGCATGGGCCCGTACCCGGCGTACGACGACACGTACACGCTGTTGGACGTCTTGCCGTTGACAATCTGCTGCGCCGTGCCGGTCTTTCCCGCCCACGTGTACCCCGGCACCTGCACCGGCACCCCGGTGCCGTAGCCCACCTCGCGCTCCATCATCACGTGCAGGTCGTGCGCCACCGTGCTGTTGATGGGCCGCCCCTCCGGCACCGGGTGAAACTGCTGCACCACCTGGCCCGTGGGTCCCAGAATGGCGCGCCGAATGCGGGGCTTGTACAGCTCCCCCCCATTGGCGACGGCGGCGATCATCGTGGCCTCTTGAATGGGCGTCACGGCCATCCCCTGCCCAAACCCAATCGTCGCCAGGTCGACGGCGTTCACCTGGCTCTGGGGAATGAAGACACCGGGGCTCGAGCCCGGCAGCCCAATTTGGGCGGCGTGAAAAAACCCATAGCTTTTCATCATGGCATACAGGCGGGCCGCCCCCAGCTTTAACGCCACGTCCATGAACACCTGGTCGGACGACAGCTCCAGGCCGCGGGTGAACGAAATCCACCCCCAGCCGTTGGGCATCCAGTCGTCGATGCGGACGCCGTTCACGTATTGGTACCCGACCGTGTCAAACATCGTGGTCGGCTGGACCACGTTGTCCATCAGGCCGGCCGACGCGGTGACCGGCTTGAAGATCGACCCCGGCGGCACCGGGTCCGATACGGCCCAGTTGGTCAGCGTGGCGGGGTTCGCCTGGTAATACAGGTTGGGGTTGAACGTGGGGTAGTTGGCCATCGTCAGCACCGCTCCGGTGCTGGGGTCCATGATGATGACCGTCCCGTTCTGCGCATGCCACTTCTTGACCTGCGCGGCCAGAAGCTTCTGGACCTCATACTGGATGTTGCTGTCGATGGTGAGCTCGACGCTGTTTCCCGGTTTGGCCGCCTGCTGCGAGATGGTGGTGGACGGCAGGGGCGCCCCGCTCACGTCCGTGGCGACGGTCCAGTGCCCGTTGGTGCCGGCCAAAATCTTGTTGTCCTGATACTCAATCCCGGCGAGCCCCTGCGAGGCGGCATTGACGAACCCCAGCACCGGAGCGGCCAGGGTGCCGTTGGGATATACGCGCCGCTCCGTGGGCACCAGCGTAATGCCCGGCAGCTGGTTTGCCTCGGCCTGCAGCACGTGCGCCCGGCTTGGCGCCAGGTACGGGTCGATGAGCCGGTACCAGAGCGTGCCCGACAGCGCCGACGCCAGCTGGGATACGGTGTAGGGCAGCGTTTTGGCCAGCAGCACCGCTTCCTGGTGCACCAGGCCGGGATCCCGGGTGAGCTGGGCCGCGTTGGCAATCGTGCGCGGGGCCGCGGTCACCGTGTAGGACGGCTCGTCCACGGCCAGCACGCGACCATTGCGGTCCAGAATCGACCCGCGGGGGGCGGCCAGCGTGAACGTGTGCACGTGCTCCTGTCGCGCCAAACTGGCCAGGTGCGCTGACTGCACCACCTGGACATCCACCAGGCGCCATCCGATCCACGCCACCCAGAGTGCGGCGAGCACCAAGACGACCATGACGCGCTGCTGAAATCGTCGCCGCATGCGGGCACCTGCCTTTTGGCCTCACGACCCCAATTGGGCTGTTTGTATCACAAGGCCGCCGGCGGATCGACCCCCGAGCCTAAAATTCCCCGCAGAATGTTCCCCCGCGGTTCCCCGCCGGTCAGCGCAGCACAAAAGGGGACAGCGCGTCGGCGACGTCATAGAAGCGGCGCAGCGCCACCAGGTGGGCCGCCACGGCCAGGTGCGCTGACTGGGCGTCCCTCGCTGCACGCACCGACACGGCGAGGTTCGTGAACCCGACCCAGTCGCCCGAAAGGTCCCAGCCCTCTACCCGGCCCGCAGCCAGGGCCGCTGCCAGCACGTCTGCCGGTCCGCGCCAGCACTCGCCGTGCGGCCTAAAGCCGACGACGCGCCGACTCACCGGGTCCACCAGCACGGCGGTGGTGCCGGTGTCGCCCGCCTGGCAGCGCATCTGGTTCGCCACCGCACCCAGCGCGTCCAGGTGGTGGAAGTCCAGCGGCACGGGACGGGAGGGAGCCGCCAGCACCAGCGTGCCCCCCGCCGCCCCCTCCACCCGGTACAGCGGCGAAAGCCCGCCCGGTATCAAGCGCGCCGGCTCGAGCGACACGTCGAGACCGCCGGGCGCGGCCAAGCCCTTCTCCCACGCCCGTGACGCGGCCAGGGCGACGCGGGCACTCACCGAATCGGGCACCACGCCGCCGGCATCCCAGACCAGGGGAGCGCCGTCCGACATCA
>JAJYPH010000139.1 GCA_021795575.1 Bacillota bacterium | reverse complement strand
GCTCCATAGGAATATTATACCACACCAGGGGTCAAACGAGGACCAAAACGCCAGCTGTTTGTTACCCTGCGTCCAAGGGCGGGATTTTCGCGGGAGCCCGATGACGCGGGGCGCGCCTGGATCCCGCCGCGCACCTGCCTGCGTCGAGGCGCAATGCGCTCACAAGCCCGGGCTTCGGGGTGTGGCTGGCCGCTCAGGCCGACCTGCCGCTCCGCCTGACGCCCGTGCTGGCCTCGCTGGCCAAAAGCCCTGGCTGATGCTCGCCCCCTACCCCGACGTGGTGGCGCCCCTGGTCAAGTCCCAGGGATGGGATCGCGTCCCGGGATTCGGCAACGTGGTGAGCTGGCCATGCTGGTCCAGCGGGCGCATCCCGGGCGGGCCGTCAAGCTCGTGGCCCACCACAGCGTCGAGGCCCATCTGTTTGGCGACGGCCGCCTGCCTCCCTAGCGATTGTTTGTCGAAGACGCCGGCGGGGATTGGGAGCCGGCGGCGCTGGTGCGTCCCTTCGACTGGCCTTCCGGCACCAGGAGCCATGTCTTGACGGCGGCATCGTTGGTGCGCACGCTGCGCACGCTGTTCGGCCGCCAGCGATCGCCGATTCTCGTGCCGGGCCTGCACGGGCTGCCCGGGGGATATCCCTGCGTGGCGGGTGGTGGGGATCTGGAAGTGGCCCTGCCGCCGGGCCTCACCCTGGCCGACGCGCTGGCGGTGAATCGAGACGGGCAGCGGGCGGACGGCATTACGCGCATCGACGACGACGGCACCGTGTGGCTGACCGCCAGGGCTCAAGTTGGCCTCAAGCGAGCGTTCGGCGTCGGGTGGGATCGCCTCGCCCCTCACACCATGACGGTCCTAGCGGATGATCTGTCGCAGCGCCTGCACCCGAACGCCGGGGAACGTTAACGGTGGGGGCCGGCCCGGGCAGATACGACGCAAAGTACCCCGCTGCGCTCCCTGACGGCGACGCGCGTCCGCCGCCGCCCCGGCCTCAAATCCCGCCGCTCTTCTCTGGGCTAACACAGGCCGCGATGTCCGCCACCCGCGTCAGCCTTGGATGCTCCCGATGGACTTGGGCCCGTCGGACCCGCCCGCTGGCCGTCCAACTGCCTCCTACGACAGCGCCTCCTGGCGCCACGCCCGGTTGTGGGCAATCCATTCGTGCTCGGGCGCCGGCACCCGCGCGGCGGCAAAGATGGCCCCCACCGGGCAGACCGGCTCGCAACGGCCGCAATCCGTGCAGGTGTCGGGGTCGATGAGGCGGGTGAAGCGGCCCCGATGGATGGCCATCTCCTCACACGCCCGCTCACACTCTGGCTCAAATGTCGTCTCGTCGATGCAGGCGGAGGTTACCACGTACGCCATGTTACCGCGCTCCCGTCGCGACCGATTCCGATTCTCCGGACCAGAGGATCCGGGCGTCACCTCGCATTATCGCGCCTTGCGCCCAGTCCAGCAATCCATCGGTGGACCGATGTCACACACCTTGCGCGCCACCGGGTGTTACGTCGATAGCGAGTCGGGTTTCCAATCCATGCGGGCGATTTTGGCCCGGCACTGGGGTGTCGCATCCCTGGCGACCGACCCCAGCCGGCCGCCCGGGGCGTCCGCTCCCATCGTGCGCCACGCCGCATCGATTGGCGCGCGACGCTGCCATGAATGTCACCCGGGATCCTTCCCCCGGGCCAGACGCTGAAGGCACCGGTCGCTGCCTGCGTCGGAGGCGACGCATACCGACCGACCGCGGGCGCCGTGGCACCGCGTGCTCCATGCAAATGACATCGGGCGCGAGGCGTCGCGCCACCGCCGCGCCGGCTGCTTGGGGTCCGGGTGGCGCATCGATCGGCAGCGGCATGGGCGCACTTGACGGCCGCCGCTGGCGTGCGCAACGGGGCTCATCTATGATGAGGCATACCGACGATGCGCCGAGAAGCCTGCCTTGGGCCCGCTGGCACTGGCTGGCACGGCTCGCACGTGTGGAGGGGGCGATAGCATGGCAGGCGCAGATCCCGTCATTTTATACACCCTGGCGGACATGGACCGGCTGGCTCGGGTCCCTACCGGCACGGCGGCACGATGGTTAAATGGATATGCCCGCCGCTCCGGCGACCAGGGCGGCCGATATGACCCTGTCGCGGGTTCACCCACGGCCCGTGGGCAGCGGGGAACCTATCTCGATCTCATCGAGGTGGTCGTCATCGGTCAGCTGAAAGCCCGAGGGTTTCGCCTGCCGACCGTCCGCCTCCTGGTGGCCAATTGTCGCGAGTTGCTGAATGTGGAGCGGCCCCTGGTCACGCTCAACTTCAAGACGGCCGGACGGGACGTGTTCGTTCAGGCTGGCGCGCATTTGGTAGAAGTCGGGCGCCATAGGGGCACCCAGGCATGGAACGAGGTGCTTGGTCCGTTTCTCACGGACTTGGATTATGCGGACGAGGTGGTGTCGGGCTGGTGGCCGCAGGGGAGGGATGGTCACGTCCAAGTCACGCCCTTGTATGGATTTGGCCATCCGGTGGTCGAAGACACTGGCGTGCGGACTGAGATCATTCGCGAGCTCTTCGAGGCGGGTGAGCCCCTGGCAGAACTCGCCGCAGACTTTGAACTGCCTGGTGAACAGGTGGAAGCGGCCCTGCGTTATGAACTTCGGGTCGCGTGATCCTGCTTGACCGGAACATCCCCAAGCCCGAGAACGGGCTTGCTGAGCGTAAGACCCGACGTCAGATGGCTGACCGACGTTCCCGAGTTGCGCGACAATACACCAGACGCCGCGTGGCTTCAGTACGTGGGAATCCACGACGGGGTAGCGGTGACGCGCGGCGAGAAGATTCGCTGCCGACCCGGAGAGATCGCAACCGCCAAGTGACGAGCCTCCTCGGCCTGCTGGTTCTCACCGTGGGTGTCATCTTCGGTCCGCGTCACACGGGCAGGTGCGCTCCAAACCACCCCAGGATGCGCTCGTGGGCGTCGACGCGCGTCTCCAGCCGCCCCTGGCTCGAAAACCCGTGGCTCTCCCCGGGGTAGCGCACCCACGTCACCGGTTTCTGCTGCGTGCGCAGGGCGGAAAACAACATGGCCGCCTCCATCGGCGGACACGTGCGGTCTTCGTCCCCGTGGAGGATCAGGAGGGGCGCCGTGATGTCCGCCACGCGCGTCAGCGGGGAGTGCTCCCGATAGTAGTCAGGAATCTCATAGGGCCAGCCCCCCATGTCGCCGGCCAGCGACTCCCAGTGGTCGTCGCCGTAAGCCAGCGACACCAGGTTGGAGATGGTCGACATCGTCACCGCCGCAGCAAACCGATCCGGGTACCGGGTGATGAGCCAGTTGGTCATGAAGCCGCCATAGCTACCGCCAAACACCCCCACCCGGTCGGGCCGGGCCACCCCTTCGCCCACCAGTTCATCAATGAGGCGGATGGTGTCCTCCCCTTCCCGGGTGCCCCAGTCGCCCAGGATCAGGTCGGCAAACGCCTGGCCATAGCCGCCGCTCCCGCGAAAGTTCACGGCCGCCACCCGATACCCGTGGCTCACCAAGAGCGCCGTCGTGAAATGAAAGTACGGACCGGCCGCGCCATGCGGGCCGCCGTGCATGCTCATCAGCAGCGGCGCGGGATCTGCGAGCCCCGCCCGCTCCCACACCCAGCCGTCCACGGGGCCGTCGGGGGACAAGAGCGTCACCCGGCGGGGGGATGCGGGCCGCACCACCGACCGCAGCCATGGGTTCAGGTCGGTCGCCGGCGTGACGCGCCCGCCCGCCAGATCCACGCGCCCGAGCTCGGCCGGACGATCGGGAAACAGCACGAGTCCGGCGCCGTCCGTCCGGTTGGCCGCCAGCGCCAGGCTGCTGATGCCTTCCAGCAGCACCGTGCTCGCGCCGTCGGACGCCGTGGCCACCAGCTTGGTGACCCCACCCCAATTGGACTGCCACACAAAGCGGCCGTCCCCGAGCTCAGTGGGGCGCGCGCCGCCCGCCCCCGGCGGCTCCGACACCTGGGCCCCCCGATCCAGCGCGTGGGTCCAGCACGTGACGCGGCCGGGACGCTCCACGTCCACGGCCATCAGGTGGTAGTCCTGCGTCGACCCCGTGATGGCCGAGTGGTTGTGGTAGAACAACAGCCGCCGCCCGTCGCGCGACCACGTCGGCAGCGCCGCCACCCCATCCGAATTGGTGAGCTTTACCCAGCGGTCGTCGGCCAGCGCGACCGTGTACACGTCCCACACCCACTCCAGGTCCCAGTCCGGGCGGCGGGTGGTCACCAGCGCCAGCGAGCGGCCGTCAGGGGACCAGGCCGGCGCGAAATGGTGCCAGTCCGCGGATCCCACCTGGTGCGTGGCGCCGTCGGGCACGTCGACGATGTGCACCTGCCAGGTGCGGTCGCCCAGAAAGCCAAGTCCGTTGGCCTCAAACCGCTCGTGCGTCAGCACCCGCGGTTTGGTGGACCCGTCGGGGGCGGGCAGGTGCTCCAGCGCAAGCCGCGTCCCGTCGGCGGACAACGCCAGCCGCCGGACGGCCCCGGCAAAGCGGGCCAGGGAGACCGGCGGGTGGCGGCCGTCCCAGCCCATCACGTGCTGGTGCTCGTCCTCGGCCGTGAGAAAGTAGAGCCATGCGCCGTCCGGGCTCCACACCGGACTCACGACGCTGTGCTGCGGCAGCCGCCGCTCCACCGTGTCGTCGGGCATGAGCTCCATCAGGTGACTGGTGCGGGTGTCGCCGTCGAACCCCGACTCCACGTACAGGATCCGACCATCCGTGGGGTGGACCGCGATGGCGGCGATCTCGCGGAGCCGGCCCAGGTCGCCGGGCGCCAATAGGTTTGTGCTCATGGCCCGAGTCTATCAGAGGGCGGTGTGTCCCGCTCCCGAGCGAGCGCCGGGGTTCTCATCCCGGCCCGTCGCCGCTCCTTGTCATCCCGGCCGGCCACGGTTGGCTGGGGCCGCCCGCCGCCGCACGACGGCGTGTAGCCACTTGAATCCCGCTCCCGCGTCGGGTAAGATTTCCCATGGAACACTTGGGCCCGTAGACCCGCCTTTCTGGCAGCACCACCCGGACCTGACCAACGTCCCCCGAAAAATCGACCATGACGAGAAGAGGAGTGGTTTCATTGCGAGCCATATTGTGCGATGCCAACCAGTTGGAGCTCGCGAGTGGCCCGCTCGTGCGGTGGGACTTGGCCTGGCCGCTGTTTTTGCCAGACTGTGCACCCGGCACCCTGCCGGAGGGTGGCGGGGCCCAGCGCCTCACGATTATCGGACGCTGGTTTTGGGAGCATATGGGCATCACAGCGGGACGGTTGCGTCCGGACGCGCCGGACGCCCTTTGGCTGGTGTGCCCCACCCCGCTCACCGACGCCGCCCGCGAGCTGGTGACCCGTTTGGCGTCGTTTTGGTGCGACGAGGTTTACTGGGAGCCCCCCACGTCCACCACCCCGAATCGCTGGACCGCCCCCGTCCTGAACGTGAACCACCTCACGGGGTCGCCACTCACCGTGGCGCTGAGCGAGTCGTATCCCCAGGGACAAGAGCATCCCCTGCTGGCCGCGACGGGCGTGGGCCGCCTGAATGCGAAGGTTCAGGTGGTGGCTGCCGACTCAACCTCCGCCCGGCTGCACAGCCACACGGCACAGGACGAGTACTATCTTATTTTGCACGGGTCGGGCACCCTCAGGATGGGACAGCGCAGCCAACCCGTCACCAGTGGCTGCTTCATTGCGAAACCGACGGGTCCTGACCTGCCCAGCCACATTGTGGCGGACCAGGGCGAGCCGGTGACCATCCTGGACATGGAAGTTTACCAGGATTCACGCCAGTTTCTTGGCGGCAAGGACCTGATGAACTATGCGGACCAGCGCGAGCTGGTGATGACCGGTCTGGGATGGGAAGGCATGGTGCCGCTCGACACCCTGCAGGCCACGCACGATGTGTTTTCGCACTACTTTGAGGGCTACGAGCGCCATCGAGACGGGACTGTCACCGCACGTCCCTTTCCCGGTCAGCCCGCTCGGCGGGACGACGGGTCGGACCAGTAGGCGAACCGGGACCGTATTCCGGCGCCGGGATCGCCGCGGTGGCACGGTGCGCCAACTACCCACGAGCCCTTTGACGGTCGGGGCGCCGCGGCGCGGGCCACGGGTCGGTAGATTGTGTAGCCACCGGCACGCTGACGACTCGGGGACAAGCCGCACAGTGCGCCCAGGATCCCACAGCGGTCATGACGGCCACCTCCCGCGGCTGCGCGCTTAAGGTGTCGCTGTCCTCAGGATAGCGGCGGCACGGCAATTGCTGGCTCCGCATACCACTGGACCTCCGTCACGGCGGCGTTCCCGCTCTCCACCACCACGCGACCGGGGGCAAATCCGATCGAAATCGCGTTGGCCTCGGTGCGGCTCCAATAGGGCTGGAACGCAACCACCCCGGACACCAGGTCCGGCGCGATGGTCGCCACCGGCTCCCCCGCGCAGCCCAGCTGCAGCAGGTTGCCGACGTCTCGCGGACTCATGGGTCCCACGTAGGTGGCGTAGGCGGTGGGTGCGGGCGCCGTCACGGGGTAGTTGTCCGCCAGGCCACCCAAGTCCCCATGGACGGCCGCCAGGAAGGCACCGAGCTCTGCCGCCAGCGTGCCTCGCGGTACCACGGTATCGACCGTGATCACGAGCTGGACCGGCCCCGACGTCGGCACGTCGGGCAGCCCCGCTTGGGCGAGCTCCACACGCTCGCTGGTCGTCAGCGATGGCACGCTCAGCGTCAGCGCCGTGCCGGGGGTGCCTCGACCGAACGGGAAGATGTGTCGGCCCTCATACGTGAACAGCGTGAGGACCTCGGAGCCGTGGCGGGCCGAGAGGCCGCTCTGCGTCCAGTTGCCCAGCAGCTCGCCCGCGGACTCCTGGGACGAGCCTCCCAGCCACGCCTTGACGGTGGTCTCTCCCACGTGTCCGGCCCCAAAACCCTGGAGCTGTACCGTCGGGACCGGCAACTTGGCGGCCGCCGCGACCTTCACGTCCTTCACGAGCCACGCGGGGCATGCAGTCGGCGACCCTGACGCCCGGGACTGCGTGGCGGAACGATCGGAGCGACTCACGGCCGGCTTGGATACGGCCGGGGACGGTGGCCCGGACGCCGTCGCCCCCGGGACGGTTCCGCAGCCCGCCAGCGCCACCGCAGCCACAGCCCCCACCAGGCGGCCACGCCTTCCCGTCCATGGCAACATCAAGCCTCTCCCCCTTCCGCCAATCTCGCTGGGGCGATGCGATGATCCGGTTTTCCCAAAGAACGCCACCCATCCCACGAAAGTTTCCATCGGAAAGTTTCCATCGGAGCGCCTTGGCGCCGCATGGGACGCGACGGCGATGGACCCGTCGCCGCCAGACGGCTTCTTCAGGCCGCCTCTTCGTGTACGCTCTTGCTATAAGCTTGACCGGGGGTGCTGGGATGCACGTCGTCGTCGTCGGAGGCGGTCTCATGGGATCGTCTGCGGCGTATCACCTGGCCGAACGGGGGCTCGCCTGCACAGTCGTGGACGCCGGGCATCCCGGACGCGCCACGTCCGCCGGCGCTGGGATTTTGTCGGGGGCCACCAGTGGAGGGCCAGGACCCGCCTACTGGGCTCTGGCCCAGGCCGGCGACCAATATCATCGCCGGCTGGCACTCGAGAGTCGTGGCGGGGCGGGTTACGGCCGCGCCGCCCTGGCCATCGTCGGGCTGGCCGGGGACCGCGATCGCTGGGAGGCTTTGCGGCAGAACCTCAGGGACCGGGGAGCGCCCGTGCGCCAGGTGGAGCCCGCCACCCTGGCCCAGGCGTTTCCCGCGATCGGTCCGGTGGAGGCCGTGCTGTGGCATGATGACGCGATGCGCGTGGACGGCCGGCTGCTGGAGGCCTGGTTTCGAACGGCGGCCGAAAGTCGAGGCGCGCGATTTGCGACCGGCGTGGTGGACCGCCTGGCGGTGGACGGCCGGCGGGTGGTGGGGGCGGTGCTGGCCTCGGGCGACCACCTGGCGGCCGATGCGGTGATCGTGGCGGCCGGTGCCTGGTCCACGGCGCTGCTGGCGCCGCTGGCCGCGACCGTCCCCATCGCACCGCAGCGGGGACAGATCGTGCATCTGACCGTTCCGGCCGCCCAGGGGGCGTCGTGGCCCATCCTGCAGGGGGTTCGTGGCCACTACCTGCTGCCGTGGCCCGACGGCCACGTGGTGGCCGGTGCCAGTCGCGAGACGGGGTCCGGTTACGATCCTCGGCTCACCGCCGCCGGTCAGGCCGAGGTGCTGGAAGAACTCCTGAGGGTGGCCCCGGGTTTGGCCGATGCGGAAGTGCGGGAGTGGCGGGTGGGCCTTCGCCCCGCCTCCGCCGATGGGCTCCCGGTACTGGGTCGTCTCTCATCGGTCGAGGGGGTGCATCTCCTAACCGGTCACGGCGCGGGCGGCCTGTTGCTCGGCCCCGTGTCGGCGGAGCTGGTCGTCGATGGCGTCCTGGACCGCGAGCTGTCCATCGACCTCACCCCGTTTCGGCCGGACCGTCCCATCGCGCCGCCGTGACCTGATGGCGAGGACGGAGGAGCGATCCGCCGGTCGCCCCCAAGGACGCCGGCTCCGTGGACCCGGTCAAACGCGATCGAAAGGGATGAGGTCATGCCGACTGCACGCACCCATATGCATCGGATCTATACGCGGCGCGGGGATCGGGGAACCACCACGGCCACGCGGCGCGACCGGCGGGGCAAGGACAGCCCGCGCGTCATGGCGTACGGCAGCCTCTACGAACTGAATGCTCACCTGGGGTTGGCCCGTGCGGCCATGGCGGCCGTCGAGCCCACGCCCGCCCGCGCCGCGTGGGCATCGCTGTACGGCGGCTTGGAGGAAATTCAGCACCGCCTGTTTTTCGTCGGCCGCGACTTGTCCCAGAGCCGCGGGCTCCCGGACCACGAGCCGCCGTTGACCCTCCCGGAGCACGTGCTCCGGCTGGAGGCGCTCATCGACGAATTGGCGGCGGACACCCCGCCGTGGCGGCCGTTCACCATTCCCGGGGGCTCGCTGGCCGCCAGCCAGCTGTTTGTGGCCACCACCGTCTGCCGGCGCGGAGAAACCCTGATTGCCGCCCTCCATCACCAGGAACCCGTGCCCGACGCGGTGCTCGCCTGGGTGAACCGTCTGTCGGACCTGCTGTTTGTGGCGGGGCGTTTTGTGAACGGTGTCGCAGGGATGGTGGACCCACCGCTCCGCGAGCCGTTGGACGGGTATTGAGGCGCCTGATGCCGGCGCATGCGCTTAGGTCAAGCGCACCGCCTCGCGAGGCCGGTTTCGGGACTGACGACGACGGCGGTCCCATACGCCAGCACTTCGGACATGTTGGATCCC
>JAJYPH010000138.1 GCA_021795575.1 Bacillota bacterium | reverse complement strand
TGCAGACCGAAGCAGCACACCGATGCCTCTCCTTGATGCATCGAGATCGAAGGGTGGCCCGGTGCCAGCACGCCAGAGGTGGTGCATTCCCCGATGACGCCCAATCTCCATAAGGAGACCCTGTCCTTGGCCTACGTGCAGACGGTCTGTGCGGTAGCCGGATTCGTGGCGGGCCGGCCACCGGGACCGGATATGGACAGCGTGGACCTCATCATCCGGAGCGTCGGCCCCAATGGTGCGGATGGCGTGGCTCAACTTGAGGTCCAAGTGAAGTCCAGCACCCAAACGCGACACTCGACCGACGTCATTGAATATGACCTTCCCATTAAGAATTACGACGATCTGCGGCCGGGACACACCCTCATTCCCCGCGCTCTGCTGGTCGTGTTGCTGGCGGCCGACGGGGACGATTGGCTCACGGTTTATGAGCACGACCTGATGAGCCAGTTCGGGGCGGTGCGATACTGGTGTGACCTGGCCAAGCGTCCAGCCGTTTCGAACACGAAGACGACTCGGGTCCACATTCCGCGGAGTCAGGTCTTCGATGCGCAGGCGGTGTCCGCGTTGCTAACAACAAGGGGCGGTAATCCATGAGTGCCGACGAGGAGGTGGTGCGCCACCAGGTTGAGAACATTTCTCCATTCAACGTCCTCGCCTACCTCCGCAGCCACCAGTGGGCCGTGGTGGCGTCTGGACCCGGCCGCTGGACGCGTGTCCG
This sequence comes from Bacillota bacterium, assembly GCA_021795575.1. Classification (GTDB taxonomy): domain Bacteria; phylum Bacillota; class Sulfobacillia; order Sulfobacillales; family JAIMBI01; genus JAJZWV01. The sequence continues at coordinate 8,701 of JAJYPH010000138.1, read as the reverse complement.
ATACGAGCCGTGCGACGCCTATCACGGTGCGGAGGCTCTCGTGCCGCTCTGGCCCCAGTACGCTGACTATGCGCGTCGCCTCGAGGATGTCGTGCGGGTGATTGCCCAGGTCGAGCACCGAACGGCCAGTGACGTCATGGACGACCTCTCCGGCGTCGACCACGACCTCGTTCGCTTTCGTCGCGTCGACGTGTCGTCCCCCCCGGGAGAGCTGCCGGTCAGCGTCGCCGCTCAATTCACCGCCAGCGTCCGGGATCTCCTGAGCGCCTCCGCCATGGCGGCTCGCCAGCCTCGCCCGTTCTACACGGCGGGACGGCCCGCTAGCGAGGTGGCCACGTTCCTGCGGACGGCGCGGCTGGCCGCTGCCCGGCCGGGAAGCTATGTCATCGACGTAAAAACCCCCGTCGAGCCCGTCACGCAACTGTCTTGGTCCCTCCACGAAGCCACCCCGCTCACGACGGAATCCGCAGGGGAGTCTTTCAACCGTCGCGCCGTTCGTCATCTCGTTCAGGGCCTGTCCTCCCTCGAGATCCTTTTGGGCCAGGTGGCGGCCGACCAGGCGCCCTCCGTCACGGAGCATGTCAGCGCGGGTCTCAATGCCAACATCTGCGATGCCGTGGCGGCGGTGCTGGACTCGGAAGCCCAGTCCTTTGACGTGAGCGTGGCGTGGGCGATCCGGCAACCCATGCGCACCCCCAAGGCAACCTCGGTACAGTTCAGCAGTACGGCCTTGGAATGGATTCTCTCGATCAGCCGGAGTTTGAAGGCGGCGGCCCCCGCCGAGGACGTCGAGCTTTACGGCCTAGTCACCCGCCTGAAGCGTCCCCCGCAGAAATCCCGGCTGTGGGTCGGGGAGGCTTCGCTGCTGGCGGTGCTGGACAACCGGGTGGTCACCATTCAAGCCGTCGACGTTCAGGAAGAGGCCTACGCCACCTTGGCCAGGGCCCATCGGCAAAAGCGCGCCATCACCTGCCGCGGCAGTCTTGACCGTCGGGGACCGCGCATCACGCTGCGCCATGTACGCGACGTTCAGGCAAGCGATGACTGATGGCTGTCCGCGCAGTGGCGCCACCTGCCGCTGCGGTGCCATGGACCCACGCACAAAGATCACCAAAGCCCGCGCGGCCGCGCCCAATGACTCCCGCGGATAGTCGTGCCAGCGCGGAAGCTCCGAGCCGCGCCATTCGGTTTGTCCTGGGACCGGACCCGTGGGGCGGCATACGACAACCCGCCCTGCAGCGGTGGGCGCTCTCGCGCGCCCGACGCGACCTGGTTGTGTATCTCGGGCCCCCAGTCGGGGAGCCTGAGGTGGCGGTGGGCGACGCCGCGCTGGACGCCGCCACCGTCGCACAGCTGGTACAACGGTGGGTCCAGCTGGCTGGCCACCGTGTGCGCGGCGTCTATGTTATCCCGCGTCTGGACCATGTGCGCCTCACCACGCACCCAGATCGCCTGGAAATGGTGTCCGGTGCCGTCGAGCACTGGCTGGGGGCTCAGGCCACGTCCCCGTTTCAGGTGGTGCTCGGGCATCCTGAGGCGCGCTCGCTGGGCCCTCCGCCGTCAGACACCTGGACCTGGGCTCCCGACCCCGACTCAGAGCCGTCGAATACGACCGTGCCGGCTCCCTGGTTGTCCGCCCCCGAGCACCCGCTGGCCATTGTGGTGGCAGCGCGCGCGGAGCATGCCCCGTGGCTTAACGATCTCGGCCGCCTGGCACCCGCATGGCGCTGGCTCGTCGCCGACGCCGACCCCGGCTCCCACTGGCCCACCCACGCCACCGTCGTGCGATGGCCGCTCTGGACCGACGCCTTGGCGCAGGTACGCGCCGCCGCGTGCCTGGTGGTGGCTCCCGGGGCGGACGCCGCCGCCGTCGCGGCTTGGCGGGCGATCCCCGAGGCGCGACGCCTGCCCTGGGTCGGTGCCACCACCGCCTTCACAGGTCTGCCGGCGCGAGACACGCGCGACTACGCCCGCGCGCTGGCCTGTTTGACCTGGGCTGAGCCGCAGTGGCTCACGGGGGTGCGCCGATGACGGGCCTGCGGTCCCTCCTACTGGCGGTCGGCATTTTCGACTGGCACTACCCGCCGTCCGACCCTGTTCAACGGATGACCCCGCACTTTCGTGCCGCCGCCGACGTGGTGTTTGTCACTCCGGTGCGCCGGCAAACCCTGAACCGCCGCGTCACTGCCGACCTGGCGGGGGGAATCCCCCCGGTTTTCTGGCGCGTCACGGGCCAGGCCCGCGGGGGGCCCATGGCGACGCCGCTTTCCGGCCGGCAGCTGTATCTCGAGATGGCGGGCCGGCCGCTCGTGCTGTATGTCAATTCCTATGCGGCCGACTTGGGCGGTGAGTTGGTGGAGATGCTGGCCCCCGCCGCGCTGATTTATGATGTCTATATGAGCACGTGGTTTCGCCCGATGCGCCGCTGGCGGCCGCACATGAGGGCTTGTGGGAGGCCGCGACGGTTCGCGTGGCGCTGAACGAGCGCGTGGCCGCCGCCATGACTCCACTGCCGCCGACGCTGCTGGCGGGGGCGGCCGTCGACCCCTCGCACTTTGAAGCGGCGGCGCGCCACCAGGGACCTTAGTCTTATGCCTTCGGGTTTGTGGGCAACTTCGCCAGGGTCGACATGGAGAGCCTGCATGCGGTGACCCACCGGTTTCCGACCGAACGCATCCTGCTGGTGGGTCCCTGTCCGCCCTCGATGGCGGCGGCGGTGCGGGCGCTCGCCACCCGGCCGAATGTGGACTGGCGTCCGCCCGTGCCCTACGCCGAGCTGCCTGAGGTTTTGCGTGAGGTCGAGGTCCTGCTGCTGCCCCGCACCAGCCATCCGGCCGCCGAGGCCAGCGATCCCCTGAAGTTTTACGACTACCTGGCCACGGGCCGGCCCATCGTGGCGACGCCGCTCCCGGGCGCCGCCCCCCTGCCGGCAGGCGCCGTGTACTGGGGCGCGTCGGGCGCACCGTTTGCGGATGCCGCGCACAGCGCGCTCGCCGAACACCGCACCCACCCCCGAGGCGCCGCGGCCCCAGGCCGGATCGCCGTGACCGGTCATTCCTGTAAGACCCGGGCCCAAAAGATTCTGCCGCCGCCGGCCTGCCTCCACGGGCCGACTGAGCGGTGTTCGTCAAGCCGGCGCGTTGTCGTCCAGCGCCGCCAGGCGAGCTTCCGCTCGCTCGAGCGCCTGTCGGGCGCGCACGCGGTCCACGTCGGAGCCGGCGCGCTCGAGGCGCTCCAACGCGCGGTCCCGCGCGGCCGACGCCCGATCCCGGTGCACCTCGTCGGGGCTCTCGGCCGTATCGGCCAATAGCACCGTGACTTGGCGGCCCACTTCCAAAAATCCGCCTCCGACGGCATAGCGCCGCCACGTCCCACCCTCGTCCAGCACCCGGACCACCGAGGGCTTCACCGCCGTAATGAGCGGAACGTGGTGTGCCAGCACGCCCATGTCGCCTTCGCTGGCGCGCAACAGCAATTCGGTCACCTGGCCCGCATAGACGGTGCGCTCGGGAGTCACCAGCTTCAATGCAAACGTTGCCGCCATCACCACCCACCTCCTTGGGGCCGGACCTTGTGGGGCCCCACCGCTAAAGCTGCTCGGCCTTCTCCAGCGCTTCGTCAATGGTGCCCACCATGTAAAAGGCCATCTCGGGGAGATCGTCGTGCTTGCCCTCCAAAATCTCGGCAAACCCGCGCACGGTTTCCTTCACGGGCACGTACCGACCCTTTTGACCGGTGAACACCTCGGCCACAAACATCGGCTGCGACAGGAAGCGCTCAATCTTGCGGGCCCGGGTGACCGTCAGCTTGTCATCGTCGGACAGCTCGTCCATCCCCAAAATCGCAATGATGTCCTGGAGGTCTTTGTAGCGCTGAAGCACCTGCTGCACGCCGCGAGCCACGCGGTAGTGCTCCTCCCCCACCGCCGTCGGATCCAGAATGCGCGACGTCGACGCCAGGGGATCCACGGCCGGGAAGATGCCCTTGTCGGAAATGCGCCGCTCCAGGTTGGTAGTGGCGTCCAAGTGGGCAAACGTGGTGGCCGGCGCCGGGTCGGTGTAGTCGTCGGCGGGCACGTAGATGGCCTGCACCGACGTGATCGAGCCTTTCTTGGTGGAAGTGATGCGCTCCTGCAGCGCCCCCATGTCGGTGGCCAGCACCGGCTGATATCCCACCGCCGACGGCATGCGGCCCAAAAGCGCCGACACCTCGGACCCGGCCTGGACGAAGCGGAAGATGTTGTCGATAAACAGGAGCACGTCGCGGCCCTCCTGGTCGCGGAAGTACTCGGCCATCGTCAGGCCCGACAGACCCACCCGCATCCGGACGCCAGGCGGCTCATTCATCTGTCCGTACACCAAGGCCGTCTTCTCGATGACGCCTGACTCGCTCATTTCCAGGTACAGGTCGTTCCCCTCGCGCGTGCGCTCGCCCACCCCGGCAAACACCGAATACCCGCCGTGCTCGCGCGCGATGTTGTGAATGAGCTCCATAATAAGAACCGTCTTGCCTACGCCGGCACCGCCAAACAGGCCCACCTTGCCGCCCTTGGCGTACGGTGCCAGCAGGTCCACCACTTTGAGGCCGGTTTCCAAAATCTCGGTCGCCACCGACTGATCGGTGTAGGCGGGCGCATCCCGGTGAATCGGAAGCGTCTCCTCCGCCGTGACGGCGCCCTTGCCATCAATCGGCTCGCCCACCACATTGAACATGCGCCCCAGAGTCACCTCACCCACCGGCACGCGAATCGGGCCCCCGGAATTCACGACGCGCATCCCCCGCACCAGCCCGTCGGTGGAGGCCATGGCGATGCAGGCCACCCGGTTGTCCCCCAGGTGGTGCATCACCTCCAGATCCACGCGGATCCGTGGCGTCTCGTCCTTTGTGGGCTCGGGCCCCTCCACCGTCAGCCGGTTGTAAATGGCCGGCAGGTGTTCGGGTGGGAACTGCACCTCCACCACCGGCCCCAATACCTGAATGACGTGGCCGTCCGCCTCGCTCATGTCGCTCCTCCTCGCTTGCCTGTCGTCTCTGTTGGGGCCACCGGCGGCTACTCCAGCGCAGCCGCGCCGCCGACCAGCTCGGCAATCTCGCGCGTGATGGCGGCCTGGCGCAGCCGATTGCGGCTGAGCGTCATCTTGCGGAGCAGCTCGTCGCTGTTTTTGCTGGCGGCATCCATCGCCGTCATTCGGGCCCCGTGCTCACTGGCCTTCGACTCCAAGAGCGCCCCGTACACCTGGACCTCGATGTACCGCGGGACCAAGTCGGCCAGCACCGTTTCGGGGTCCGGCTCGAACACGTAGGACGCGTCATCCCGCGAGGCACCCTCGTCGGCCGACGGCGGCCGCACCGGCAGCAGCTGCACATGCGCCGGACGCTGCGTCATCGCGTTGATGAAGTGGGTGTAGACCAGCTCCACCCGGTCCACCTCGCCCGCCTGAAAGCGTCCCATGATGGCGTCGGCCACCGCCTTGGCCTGGCTGTAGTGCACGTCGTCCCCCAGCCCGACAAATTCGTCGTGAATCGTGAGGCGGCGGCGGCGATACGCGTCCCGTCCCTTGCGCCCCACCGCGAACACCGAGGCCTGGCCGTCGCCCGACCGCATGCGTCCCGCCGCGTAGCGCAGCACGTTGGCATTGAAGGGGCCGGCCAAGCCGCGATCCGAGGTCACCACGACGTAGCCGGTGGTTTTCACCGGCCGCTCGGCAAACAGTTGCTCTTTGGCCGCGCTGCCGGCCGACGCGGACGCGCGCTGCATCACCTCGCGAATCGTGTCAAAGTAGCTCCGGGAGCTTTCCGCCCGCTCCTGGGCCCGCCGAAGCTTGGCGCCCGCCACCAGCTTCATGGCGCGCGTGATCTGCCGCGTGTTTTCCACGCTCTTGATGCGGCGCTTTAAGTCCTGCAGTCCTCCCGCCGCCATGTCAGGACACCGTTTGGAGCGTGGCGGTGAACTCTTCGATCGCCTGTTTCAGCCGCTGTTCGTTTTCGGCCGTGATTTGCTGTTCGTCCCGGATGCTGTCCAGAATCTCGGGCTGCTCCTCATGCAGGAGGCGCAGGAATCCCCGCTCAAACTCGCTCACGGCCTCGACCGGCAATTCGTCCAGGAAGCCGTTGGTGGCCGCGTAAATGACCACGACCTGTTCGGCCACGGATTCGGGGTGGTACTGCGCCTGCTTCAGCATCTCGACCACGCGTGCCCCGCGTGTGAGGCGCGCCAGCGTGGCTTTATCGAGGTCCGACCCGAATTGGCTGAAAGCCTGGAGCTCACGGTACTGGGCCAGGTCCAGCCGAAGCCGACCCGCCACCTGGCGCATGGCTTTCACCTGGGCACTGCCGCCGACCCGGGACACCGAGCTTCCCACGTTGACCGCCGGCCGCTGTCCGGAGAAGAACAAGTCCGCCTCCAGGAAAATCTGGCCATCGGTGATGGAAATGACGTTGGTCGGAATGTACGCCGCAATGTCGCCTGCCTGTGTTTCGATGATCGGCAGCGCCGTGAGGCTGCCACCGCCGTTGGTGTCGTTCAGCCGCGCCGCGCGCTCCAACAGGCGCGAGTGCAGATAAAACACATCGCCGGGGTACGCCTCACGCCCCGGGGGCCGCCGCAGCAACAGGCTCATCGCCCGATAGGCCACCGCGTGCTTGGACAGGTCGTCGTACACGATGAGCACGTCCCGCCCGCCGTCGCGAAAATACTCGGCCATGCTGCACCCGGCGTAGGGCGCCAGGAACTGCAGCGGCGCCGGCTCGGACGCGGAGCTGGACACCACGATGGTGTAGTCCATCGCGCCCCGGTCCTGCAGGGTGCGCACCACACGGGCCACCGTGGACTGCTTTTGGCCAATGGCCACGTACACGCAAATCACGTCCTGGCCCTTTTGGTTCAAGACCGCATCGACCGCCAGCGCCGTCTTGCCGGTGGACCGGTCGCCGATGATCAGCTCCCGCTGGCCGCGGCCAATGGGCACCATGGAGTCGACCGCCTTGAGACCCGTCTGCAGTGGGGTGTTCACGGGCTGCCGCGCCACGATGCCGGGTGCCATCCGCTCCACGGGCCACCGCTCAGTGGTCTCAATCGGGCCCTGGCCGTCAATCGGTTCGCCTAGGGCGTTCACGACCCGGCCCACGAGCGCGTCGCCCACCGGCACGTCCACCACGTGCCCGGTGCGGCGCACGCGCTGGCCCTCTTTGATCTCGGTCTCATCGCCCATGAGCACGACCCCGACGTTGTCTTCCTCGAGGTTCAGCACCATGCCGGCCATGCCGCTCTCAAACGACAGCATCTCCCCCGCCATGGCGTCCGCCAGTCCGTAGACACGGGCAATGCCATCGCCCACGGACAGCACCGTGCCCACTTCGTCCAGCGACACCTGGTCATCGAACTGGGCGATCTGCTGCTTCAGAATCTCGGTAATCTCTTCCGGCTTAAGATTCACCCAGCTTCACCTCATCTTTGAGTTCGCGCGCGAGCCGCGTGAGACGCCCCTTGATGGTCCCATCCCACAGCCGGTCGCCCATCCGCACTTCGATGCCGCCCATCAAATCGGCCGCCACCTGAAACTCCGCCTCGACGGTGCGCCCGGCATAGCGCGACAGGCCCTCCACCACGCGCGCGCGCCAGCCCGCCGCGAGCGGCCGCGCCGTCCGCACCATGGCAGACACCCGCCCGTCGCGGGCCAGGCGCGCGCTGTGAAACTGGCGTGCGACCACGGCCAGCAGGCCCTCCCGCCGATGGCGGATGAGGACACCCAACAGGTGCGCGATGCCGGCATCGTCCGGAAACAGCTGGCTCATGGCGCGCACCTTGTCCGCCGCCGCCACGCCGGGGTGCAAAAACAGGGGACCCACCGGCGGCGCCAGCAGCACCGCCGCCGCGTTGGAGAGGCGGGCGTCCACGTCGGCGCCGCGACTGGGCGGCACGGTCTCCAGAAACGCCAGCGCATAGCGGCGCGCGACGGCCTCCGCCCTCACGACGCCGGGTCCCCGCCCGCCCCGGATCCGGCCAGCTGGTCGGCAAACTCCTGCACCAGACGCTGGCTCCCGGCGTCTGACAGCTCCTGTCCCAGCACTTTGGTGGCAATCGCGAGCGCCAGGTCCGCCACATCGTGCTTAACGGACTGAAGCGCCCGATCGCGCTCCGTCGCGATTTCGGCCTCTGCCTCGGTCACCAGGCGGCGCGCATCTTGACGGGCCCGCGTGACGATTTGCTGCGCCTCATCCTCCGCGTCGCGCAGGGCCCGGCTCATAGCCACCTCGGCGCGCGCCTTCACCTGCTTCAGCTGCGTCTCCAGCTCGGCCTTCAGCTGGTCCGCCTCCTGGTGCCGCCGCTCCGCCGCGGCCAAGTCCTCGTCAATGCGGGTTTGCCGCTCGCGCACGGCCTTCAGCAAAGGAGGGAAGGCATACTTCTGCAAAAACACGTACAGAATGCCGACGGCCACCAAGGCGTCGAGCATGTCCAACGGGTTCAGCGCAATGTTGATATGCATGCGCTCACCCGATCAGGTGAATCAGGAACAGCACCAGGCTGATGATCGGCAGCGCTTCCACGATGCCCACCCCGATGAACGCGAGCGGCATGAGGCGGCCCTGGGCCTCGGGCTGCCGCGCCACCCCTTCCACCAAGCGGCTGAACACCAAGCCGTCGCCGATGGCGCCACCGGCCACCGCCACGCCAAACCCAATTGCGTCACCCACCAGATCG
>JAJYPH010000137.1 GCA_021795575.1 Bacillota bacterium | reverse complement strand
CTATTTTGTCACCGCCCTGGAGGCGTTGGCGCGGCAGAGTGGCTGGAGCGGGTTTCTGCTGTCCGTGATTCTGACGCCCGTGGCGACGGAACTGCCGGAAGTGCTAAACTCCGTGATTTGGATCCGCCGTGGCGCCGACACGCTCGCCTTCGGCAACGTCACGGGAGCCATGGCGTTCCAGGCCTCGCTGGTGCCCGCGCTGGGCATGTGGCTCATGCCGTGGCGGTTCAATCCGCTGGAGGGAGCGGTGGGGGTGCTGGCGCTGGCGGCCGCGCTGTTTGTGTACGTGTCGGTGCGCCGCCGTGGAGTGTCGCCGCGAGATTTGGTGGGCGCCGGCGCGTTTTACTTTCTCTTCGTCGGCGTGGCGCTGGCCGGGGTGCGCTGATCCCGGCATGCCCGAAACTGGGGCCAATCAATTCCTCCCCTGTTGATTGACGGCGTTTCTGGACGCTCGTATGATGGCCACAGTTGATGCCAATAGGTGATGGCACCGGTTCATGGCACCCGTTTTGCGGCTTGGTTTTACGACTTCTGACTGCGACGCTCTCTCGGGCGGGTGCGCTCTGACGCACAGCGCGATGGCGGGGAGATCGCACCCAAGATCCGGTCGGCCGGCAACAAAACGTCGGGCTCGCCCGCGGGGCGCCCGATGGGGAGGACGCAAGCATGTGGACGCGGTTGGTGCAATGGGTGGATGAACGCTTAATGGTGTCGCCGCTTTGGCGCGACTTGGCGGACCATCCGGTGCCGGACCACGTGAACCCGAGCGAGCATGTGAAGGCATTTGTCTATTGCTTTGGCGGGGTCACGTTTCTGCTCATCATCGCTCAGTTCGTCACCGGGATGTTTTTAGCCCTGTACTACGTTCCGGACATCATCAACTCCTACAACTCCACGCATTACATCATGACCCAGGTGGCGTTTGGCAGCCAGGTGTTGGCGATGCACAACTGGGGATCGTCCCTAATTATCATCATGGTGACCCTACACATGCTGCGGATCTACTGGATGGGAGCATACCGGAAGCCCCGGGAGCTCAACTGGATTGTCGGCAGCCTGATGATGCTCATCATCCTGGGCTTCGGGTTCACCGGCTACCTGCTGCCCTGGGATGAAAAGGCGTACTTCGCCACGCAAGTGGGTGTCAACTTCGTGAAGTACGTGCCGTTCATCGGCAACGCGCTGTTCTTGGCCGTCGCGGGCGGGCCGAGCATTGGGGCGGCTACGCTGTCTCGGTTTTTCGCGGTGCACGTCTTGTTTCTGCCGGCGGCGCTCCTGGGCCTGTTGGGGCTGCACTTTCTCATGATTCGCCGCAACGGGATCACGGGCCCGTACTGACCGGGTGACCACGCGACCGATGTCCCACGGGTCCGTTTCGCAAGAGTGTGGCCGACCGACCAAGGAGGGTACCCGATGGCGGATGACCTGCATCCTGGGCACCACGCAAAAGAATACCAGAGCCCGACGGTGGTGCCGTTCTGGCCGGAACACCTGCTGAAGGAGCTGGTGGTGGGCTTCGTGGCGGTGTTTGTCCTCGTGCTGTTTGCCCATTTTACGCCGGTGCCACTGGGCGCGCGCGCCGACCCGGGAGACTGGGCGTTCCAGCCGGCGCCAGACTGGTACTTTTACTGGGTGCAGAACCTGTTTGACGTCGGCGGGTACTACTGGAGTGTGCTGGGGCTCACCTCGCTCGACTGGATCTTGATGTTTGCCCTGCCCACCGTGGGCGTCATGGTATTTATCGGCGTGCCGTTCATCGATCGGCACAAGGAGCGGCGCCTCTTGAAGCGCCCGGTGATGCTGGCCATTCTGTTGTTTGGCTTTGTGTTCTTCGGATACTTTACCGCTAATGGGGTGTACACGCACAAAACGCTGGTGGCGGCTGAGCCCATGGCCATTTATACGAGTTCGTGTGCCACCTGCCACGCGCTCGGACCGCTAGGCAACCAGACGGGGGTGTTCAAACTGCCGGATGGACAGTACATCTATCCCCCCCCGCTGACCAACGTGGGCAGCATCCTGACGGCGTCCGAAATTCGCCAGCAACTGGTGCAGCCGGAGGGGGGCATGCCCCAGTTGAATTTGCCACCCGCGGCCCTGAAATATCTGGTGGGGTGGCTGACGACCTTGAAGTAGCCCGGGAGCGAAGGGAGTACACTGAGCTGGCGGCCGCGGCGGCTTTTCGGGCGGCCGCGGCTCAGTTGTGGGTGGCGCGGGCAGGCTGTCGGCAGAGGTGATGGGAGATGACCACAGCCAAGTCCGCGAGAAGCCCCGGCCGCCGGACAAAGGAGCCGAGTCCCAAGGAGTTGGCGCGCATCGCGTTGAAGTGGGAGGCGGCGGCGGCGCTCGGTCTGGTGGACAAGGTGCGTCGTGAGGGCTGGGGCGGGCTGAGCGCCGCAGAGACCGGACGCGTGGGGGGCCTGATGACCAAATGGGTCCGGGACCGAGCGCCGTCCGCCCGGTGACGGAACCTATTGGAGAAACCGGGGGGATGACGATGTATTGGGAGCGTATGACGACGCGGCAGTTCGAAGCGGTGATGGGGAAGGTATCGACCGCGATTCTGCCCACCGGCACCGTGGAGGCGCACGGTTTTCACTGTCCGCTGGGCACGGACAACATCGCGCCGGCGGAGTTGGCGCGTCGCCTGGAGCAGCGGCACCCGGACGAACTGCTGGTGGCGCCGGCGGTGCCGTTCGGCCATTCGTGGGACTTGGAGGAGTGGCCGGGGACGCTCAGCATTCCCGCGGCCGCCCTCGAGAACTACGTGGCCGAGGTGGGATTGGCCATGGGCCGCTGGGGGATTCGCCAGATCATTCTCGTGAATGGACACGGCGGCAACAACGGGGCCCTGGGGCATGCGGCGGAGCGGTTGGCGGATGCAGGCATGAGGGTGGTCATCAGCAACTGGTGGCTAGACTATGCGCAGGACATTCTGACCGTGACGACTGGTCAGGGGCACGCGGGCGAAGATGAAACGTCCGTGATGCTGGCATTGGCCGCTGACGCCGTGGAGATGGTTCACGCGGGCGTCAACCCCTACCGCCCCAAGTTTCGCTTCAAGGACCAGGCGGCTCGGAAGACGGTGCTGCGCCACGCGGTCACCGGCGACGGCCGCCAGGGGACCCGCGAGAAGGGGGAGCGTATTCTGGACCTGGTGGAGGCCCGCCTGGAGCAGATGCTGCAGGACCTGTGGGCTGACCAGTTGTTCCACGAAACGCCGTCCCGCTGACATCGCCTGGCCACGCCGCCGTGAATCCGCGGTTGGCCTCTATTTTGGTTCGCTTTGAGGAGGCGCCCATGAAACTCGCACAACGGGTGGTGGATTTGGCCCCGTCCCCCACACTGGCTATTGACCAGCGGGCCAAGGCTCTGGCGGCGGAAGGGATCGACGTGGTGAACCTGGGGCTCGGCGAGCCCGACTTTGACACGCCCGCGGCGGTCGCGGCGGCCGCCGTCGCCGCGATTGGCGCCGGCGATACGCACTACACGCCCGCCGGCGGGACGGTGGCGCTGCGCCAGGCGCTGGCGCGGCACATTGAGGCGGAGACGGGGGCCTCCTATGCCCCAGCACAGGTGATGGTGTCCTCGGGCGCGAAGCATGCGCTGTTCAACGCGTTCATGACGCTGGTGAGTCCTGGGGACCAGGTGTTGGTGCCGACGCCCTACTGGGTGACGTACCCCGAACAGATCCGGCTCGCGGGCGGCACGCCGAGACCCGTGCCCACGCCGGGCTCGAGCGCGCACCGGCTGACCGCCGAGGCGCTGGAGGCCGCCTGGCGGCCAGGGGTGCGCGGTCTGGTGGTCAACAGTCCCAACAACCCGACGGGGGCGGTGATCGACCCGGTCGAGGTGGACCGGATTGCCGCATTCTGTGTGGAGCACGACCTGTGGGTAATTGCGGACGAAATCTACAGCCATTTGGTTTATCCCCCCGCCGTCCACCGCTCGTTTGCGTCCGTCGCGGCTCTTCGGGATCGACTGGTCTACGTGCACGGCCTCTCCAAAACCTTTGCCATGACCGGATGGCGGGTTGGCTACGCGGCCGGGCCCGCCCCGGTCATCGCTGCCATGGAGCGGCTGCAGGGGCAGGCCACCGGCAACCCCACGTCGATTGCCCAGGCGGCCGCGCTGGCGGCCGTGACGACCCCGCTGCCGGAAGTGGCGCGCATGCGGGCCACGTTTTACGCTCGCCGGGCGCTGGCTGGTGAGTGGCTGGCGCGGTCCGCGCCGCTGGCGGGCCGGGTGCCCGACGGGGCCTTCTATCTGTGGGTGGACACGGCAGGGTTGGTGGGTCATACGCTGGCCGGGATGACCATCGCGAGCGGCGACGATGTGGCGCGAGCGTGGCTGGATGGAGCGCGCGTCGCGGCGGTAGCGGGTTCCGGGTTTGGCGAGCCGCATGCGGTTCGGCTGTCGCTGGCGTCCTCGGAAGAGCGGCTGGCCGAGGCGTTTGCGCGGCTGGACCGCCTCATGGTCCCCGTGGCGTAGCGGTGGCGGCGCCGGGGAGCATTCTCATCCTGGGGTTTGGGATCAACAACGCGCCGCTGCTGCCGTACTGGGCGGCGCGCGGGGCCCAGGTCACCGTGGCCGATCGCAACGAGAGCGTCGTGGATCCCGCGGCCAGATCGGCCCGGTGGGCGGTGGGGCCCCGCTATGTGGAGCAGGCGCTGGCTCACGGCCCGTACGATCGGGTTTACCTGACGCCGGGCATCCCGCCCCACCATCCCGACGTCCAGCGGCTGGCCGCTGGTGCCGTGCTGACGTGCGAAACCGACCTGTTTTTGGCCGCCTGCCCCGCGCCCGTGCTGGGGATCACGGGGTCGGCCGGAAAGACGACGACGACGACGCTGTTGGGCGCCATGTTGGCGGAAGACGGCAGCCGGCCGGTGCACGTGGGCGGCAACATCGGGCGGAGCCTGTTGGCCACCCTGGATGCCATCAAGCCCGGCGACTGGGTGGCCATGGAGCTGTCGAGCTTTCAACTGCAGCTGGTCACGAAGAGCCCCGCCGGCGCGGCGCTGCTGAACCTGTCTCCCAACCACCTGGACCACCATCGCGACATGGAGGAGTATGCAGGCGCCAAGGCGCGCATTTTTCGGTTTCAGGGGCCGGGCGACTTCCTGGTCACGGACGCGGTGCCCCCCCCGCTCCTGGCCGGGGCGCTGGCCCACCATCGGGGGCAGCACGACACGGTGTCGCTCAACGCACCGGTCGAGCGGGGGGCCTACCTTGACGGGCAGGTGATGATGTGGCGTCCAGTGCCAGGCGGCGCGGCCATCCCCATCCAGACGTTGGACCGCTGGCGGCTGCCGGGGCGGATGAATGTGCACAACGCGCTGGTGGCGATGACGCTGGCGCTCAGGGCGGGCGCGCGCCCCGAGGCCGTGGCGGCGGCGCTGGCCGCCTTTCGGGGCGTGCCGCACCGGCTCGAGCTGGTGGCGGAGCAGGGCGGCATACGCTATATCAACGACTCCATTGCGACGGCCCCGGATCGGACCCTGGCGGCGCTGGACGCGCTGGGCGGCGTCGCCGCGGGGGAGCGGCCGCGGCCGCTGGTGCTGGTGGCGGGGGGCTATGACAAGCACCTCGACTATGGGCCCTTGGGCCGAGCCCTGGCCGGGCGCGCCCGGGTGGTGGCGCTCACAGGACCCACAGGGCCCGACATCGCGCAGGCCGTCCGCGCGGCGGCCCCGCCGGGGGGCGGCCCACGGCTGGTGGGCCCCCTGGCTTTTGACGACGCGGTCCGAGCCGCCCTCGGAGCTGCCGAGCCTGGGGACGTCGTCCTCCTGTCGCCGGCCTCCGCGAGCTACGACGCCTTCCGCAACTTTGAAGAGCGTGGCCAGCGCTTTCGAGCGCTGGTGGCGCACCACCTGGGGCACTGACCGTACCGAGGCGGCCACATCGTGAGGGAATCGCGCGCGCTGGGCGCACGGCGCCTCCGGCCGGGGTTCGGGGCTCGCCCCCACAGCACGGCCGATGTCCGTGCGTCACGGCCGACACGTGCCGTGGGCACCGGAGGGCGGTCTCAACCGGCCGCAGGATGGTTGCGCCAGACGATCAGCGCGGATCGGTTGGGCTGTCCCGCGGACGAGAGTATGCCCGGTCGCCCCGTGACCATAGGGGGACGACGCCAGTGGCCGGTTGGGGGACCTCGAGTGGAAGGACGCTCTCGGACCAGTTCGCAGAAAGACAGTTCCTGTATAGGTGGGACGAGGTGCGCAGGCGGGCGCGCTTAGTCTGGCGAATTCGCCATCCCCGCGCAGGCCGTTTTGAGACGCCTCCGTTCGGGACCGCCGCCACAGATGCCGGAAAGCGCCGGGTGGGGTTCCCGGGAGCCTGGCCGATCTCGGGTAGGGGGTGGACCGGCGCGCCACGTTCAGTGGGCTATCTCTTGGCCTGGGCTGCTACGGCGGGGGGTGCGCGGTTGGCTCGCCCGTGCGGTTGGGCTACACTAGGAGGCTGATGGCTTCTGCGACGTCCGCCCGAAGGCTGACACGGCGGAGGGTAGCGCGACCGAGCACGGCCGAAGAATTTTGGAAGAAGTTTGGAGCTAGGATAGTGGACACTTTGGAGCTAGTGGCTCAGAGCCAGATTCGCAACATCGCCATCATCGCGCACGTGGACCACGGCAAGACGACGCTGGTGGATGCCATGTTGCGTCAGAGCGGCATTTTCCGCGACCCCGGCCAGGTGGCGGAGCGGGCTATGGACACCAACGAGCTGGAGCGTGAGCGCGGAATCACCATTTTGGCCAAAACCACCTCGGTGCCCTATCGGGACTACCGCATCAACATCGTGGACACGCCCGGGCACGCCGACTTCGGCGGCGAGGTGGAGCGCGTCCTCAGCATGGTGGATGGGGCGCTGCTGGTGGTGGACGCGCTGGAGGGGCCGATGCCGCAAACCCGCTACGTCCTCACCAAGGCGCTGGCGGCCGGGCTGCACCCGATTTTGGTGCTGAACAAGATGGACCGGGCCGGGGCGCGTCCGGCCGAAGCGCTGGAAGGGGTCCTGGAGCTGTTTATGGACTTGAACGCGACCGATGAGCAACTGGACTTCCCCACCGTGTACACGGCCGCCAAGGCGGGCGTCGCGGCGCCGAGTCCGACGCTGGCCGGCCACGACGATTTGGGCCCCTTGTTTGAGACCATCGTGGCGCGGGTGCCGGCGCCGGCGGGGGACCCCGAGGCGCCGCTCCAGCTGCAGGTCACCACGCTGGAGCATGATGACTACGTAGGCCGCCTGGGCATCGGCCGGGTGTCCCAGGGCAGCATCGCCGCCGGCCAGACGGTGGCCCTGGTCAATCACGAGGGGCAGGTCACGCGGAGCCGCGTCGCCAAGCTGTTTGGGCGCATCGGGCTCCGCCGGGTCGAGGTGGAGCGCGTGGGGACCGGGGACATCGTCTCGGTCGCGGGGATCGACGCGGTATCCATCGGGGACACCATCGCTGACCCGGACAAGCCGGTCGGCTTGGTGCCGCTTACCGTCGACGAGCCCACGCTCACCGTGCTGGTCGGCGTCAACACCAGTCCCTTTGCGGGGCGCGAGGGGCAGTACGTGACCAGTCGGCACCTGCGCGAGCGACTCTATCGAGAGCGGGAGCGCAACATTGGGCTCCGGGTGGAGGACACCGAGAACCCCGATGTGTTTCGGGTGTCGGGGCGCGGGGAACTGCATCTGGGCATCCTCCTGGAGACCATGCGGCGCGAGGGATTCGAAATGGCCGTGTCCAAGCCTGAGGTGATCATGCACGACACACCGGAGGGGCGCATGGAGCCTTACGAGCACTTGGTGCTGGACCTGCCGGACGAGTTTGTGGGGGTGGTCATGGAACGGCTCGGGCCGCGGCGCGCCGCGATGCAGGTGATGGCCCCGGCCGGGCCCGGCCAGACCCGTCTCGAGTTTCACGTGCCGGCCCGTGGCCTGTTGGGCTTTCGCTCCGTGTTTTTGACCGACACCCGCGGGTACGGCGTGATGAACCACTTGTTCCTGGGCTACCGTCCCTACGCGGGCCCCATCGATGCCGCGCCGCGCGGGGCACTGGTGGCGCTGGAGGCGGGACCGGCCACGGCATACGCGCTGGACAACGCCCAACAGCGGGGCATCCTGTTTATTGGGCCGATGACGCCGGTGTATTCCGGCATGGTCGTGGGCGAGAACAGTCGGCCACAGGACCTGGAGATTAACGTGTGCAAGAAAAAGCACGTGACGAACGTCCGCAACACCGGGTCTGAAGAGGCGATTCGGCTGACGACCCCCCGCACGCTGACGCTGGACGGGGCACTGGAGTACCTCGCCCACGACGAATTGCTGGAAATTACGCCGGCCAACCTGCGCATTCGCAAAGCCACGCTGGATCGGCATGCACGCAAGCGGGAGCGGAAATCCGGCTCATGACCGCGCTGGCGGCCGACGTCTGGTCGCACTGGTCGCTGGGACGGGCGCTGGGCAGTCCGACCCAGTTGGCTCGCCTCCTGGCGGCTGACGGCTATACGGCCGCCGTGTTGGCCGATTGGGAGAACCTCAACGGCGCCGTGCCCTGGGTGGAGGCCGCCACCGCCGCGGGCCTCAAGCCGCTGGTGGGCACGGCCGTCCCCGTCGCGGGCGCACGCGGCGTGGACGTGGTGCATGTGGTGGCCCGCAGCCGGCTGGCCTGGCCCTTGCTGTGCCAGCTGGCCACGCCGGGTCCGCCCCGGAGCCCGGAGATGATGGACGACGCGCGCCTGCTGTGGCTGGTACGGCCGTCCGCCGCTGTCGAGCCCCCACGGGAAAGTCCGGCGTGGATGATGGTGCCGCGCCCCACCCCACCAGCGCCCGCTGGATGGCACGTGGTCGCGGCCGCGCCGGTACGTTTTCGTGCCCCGGACGAACGGGACGCCTGGGACGTCCTGCGCCGCATGGGGTCCGAAGGCCCCGCGGCCGATGCGGGGGGGCCGCCGGTGCCGGCGGCCGACCTGGTGGCGCGGTTTGGCGCCCACCACCCGGCTATTCGGGCGTGGGAGGATGTCCTGGCGGCGGTGGCGGACCACGTGCTGCCGCGGGCACCGTCCCCGGTGCGCTTTGACGCCGAAGGCTCGGCCGCCGCCGTCCTGACCCGTCGGGCGCAGGCGGGTCTGGATGCGCGGTGGGGCGGTGCGGTCCCGCGCGAATATCAGGAGCGGCTCGCGCATGAGCTGGCCACGATTGCTTCCCTGGAGTTTGCGGATTATTTTTTGGTGGTGGCCGACGTGGTCGCGGCGGCCCGCGAGCGAGACATTGCGGTCGGTCCGGGGCGCGGGTCCGCCGCGGCCAGCCTGGTGGCCTACAGCCTGGGGATCACCGAGGTGGACCCGCTGCGCTACGGCCTGGTGTTTGAACGGTTTCTGAACCCCCACCGGGCCAGTGCCCCGGACATTGACTTAGACATCGAGGACACCCGGCGTGGCGAACTGGTCGCGTACCTGAAAGAACGCCACGGCGCGGATCGGGTGGCGCAGATCGGCACGTACAGCACGCTCGGCCCCCGTGCGGCGCTGCGCGAGACGGCACGGGTGCTGGCAGTGCCCGCTGCCGAGCTGGCACCGGCGCTGGACGGTGCGGCGGCCGGGGGCGGG
>JAJYPH010000012.1 GCA_021795575.1 Bacillota bacterium | reverse complement strand
GCCGGCCGGGAGCGGCAGCGGGGAGCCTTGGTCCGTGGCGCGGCGCCACGCGCGAAACGCACCGACGAGGGCCGGAGGCAGGACCACGTAGCCCAGCCGCAAGGTGGGCGCCAGCACCTTGGAAAATGTGCCGACGTAAATCACGCGGCTCTTGGTGTCCATCCCCTGGAGAGACGGGAGCGGATAGCCCTCATAGCGAAATTCGCTGTCATAGTCGTCTTCTAAGATATAGGCGTCGTGCTGGGCCGCGTAGGCCAACAGCTCCTGCCGGCGGCCGATGCTCATCGTCGACCCCAGGGGGTACTGGTGCGACGGCGTGACATGCATCAGGCGGGGCACCTCCGGGGCATCCATCCAGCGCACGCCCTCCGCGTCGACGGGGATCGGAATCAGGCGGGCGCCCGCGGCGCGGAACGCGGCCTGCGCCCCCTGGTATCCGGGGTCCTCCACCCATGCGGCCTGGCCGGGGCGCATGAGCACGCTGGCCGCCGTGCGCGATCATGATCTGGTCCGGTTGAGTCACGACGCCGCGGACGCGGTATAGATAGCCGGCGAGGGCCCCGCGGAGGGCGGGGTCGCCGAATGCGTCGAGGGGAAGACCCGCAGGCTGATCGCTATCTCGCCAACTGGCTGCGGCCAGGCGGCGAAGACGTCGCCAGGACGCCGGGTCGACCGCGGGTACTCCCACGGCCAAGGGACGGACTGCGCGGGGCGTTAGCGGCTTTGGCGACCTGGGACCTGTTTCGGGTCGCGGGTCGGGCGTTGATGGGTAAAGGGTTCGGGCTAGGCGGGTGCCCGATCCCGGTCGGGTCTCGAGGTAGCCTTCGGCCACCAGCGGCTCCAGTGCCAGCAGCACGGTGCCTCGCGCCACGTGGAGCAGCGTCGCGAGGCGGCGCGATGATGGCCACAGCGTGCCGGCCGGCATCGTCCCCTCCAGCAGCGCGGGCTGGAATGCCTGATACAGCCGGATCCCGATCCACCCAGGCCAGTGCAGCGATCCACCGGGCAGCGCTGTCGTGCGACACGCGCTCCACCTCCTCCAGCAGACCCGGTGCGACTGGTCCAGACGAAAGTGTCACAACTGGATCTAGCCTCTGGGCCGACTGGCCCGCACACTGCATTGTACCGGGAGACCGGCACGTAGGCAGGGGAGATGAAATGGGTGAGCAGTGACGCACGGGGCGTGAGGCATCGGGTGCGGCGGCACCCCGAGCGGGGCCACTACGATGTGGACAGCATCGACGCGATTTTGGATGAGGCGCTGGTGTGCCATCTGGGAGTGGTGATTCGTGGGGAACCCTGGGTGCTGCCCACCATCCATGCCCGCGTGGGGGATCAGGTGTATGTGCACGGCGCCGTGGCGGCCGCGAGCCTAAAGGCCATGGCGTCGCCCGCCGTGTGCTGCCTCACGGTCACCCTCGTGGACGGGTTGGTGCTGGCGCGATCCGCCTTCAACCATTCGCTCAACTACCGGTCCGTGGTGGTGAGAGGGTTCGGGACCCTGGTCTCGGATCCGGTCGAGAAGCTCATGGCCCTAAAGGCGCTGGTGGAGCATGTAGCCCCGGGCCGCTGGGAAGACGCCCGCCCGCCGTCGCCGCTGGAGCTGAGGGCGACGCAGATGGTGCGCCTCCCACTCGCCGGTGCCATCGCCAAAATGCGCACCGGCCCGGTCAAGGACGACGTCGAAGACCTCGGCTGGCCCCACTGGGCCGGCGTGCTCCCACTGCAGGTCACCGCGGGCGCCGTAGAGCCCGACAGCCAGATGGCCAACCCCACCGCGCCGACGCCCGAGTACCTGGCCAACTATGTGCGAGCCCGGCGCTGACCCTTATCCCCCGCAGGGCGGGGTGAGCGTCCAGGTGGATCCGGACACCGACAGCGAGGACCCCAGCGTCAGGACGTCCGGTCCGATGAGCCGGTCCAGGCCGGCGGCGCCCACGTTGGGAATGCCGGCCACCGGGTTCAAGGTGCCGGTGGTGAGCGGAACGAACGTCCCTTGATCCTCCACGCGGAGGCTGCCAGCGGGCAGGCTGTACAGATAGTCGCTGGTGGTGGCTCCCGGGACGACGCCGCTGATGCCGCTCTGGCCGTATGCAGAAAACCCGGCGCCCGTCAGCACATGGTTGGGCAGCATGGTGATGGCGGCGCCGGTGTCGAGAATGGCGGGCACCGTCACGGAACCGGTCGGTCCGACCACTTCAACCGTGATGCGGATGCGGCTGCCGCTCTGGGGCGAGCTGACCGTTCCGCGAATCGGCGGGGGACAGGCCCCGCCATTCTGCGACGAGGCGAGCGTGACGGCCACTTGGCGGGCCACCCAGTGACCCAGGATAAAAACTTGTCGGTGCCAATAATTTAGCGTGATCTGTTCACCCGGCTTGGTGCCGTGCATGAAGCTCAAAAACTGCGCGCAGCTGGCGATGGGCTGGGTCTCGCTGCCGGCGGACACCTGGCTGATGACGTCGCCCACCGGGTCGATGCGGTTGTCCGCGCCCACCAAGCCGGCCGAGGCCGCCGGGGTGTTGGCCACGACGTTGATGATCTCGCACCCGGACACCGTCCAATCCGACGGCGGGTCTACCACGCTGACGCCAAGCCACCCCGGACCGGTGGGTGCCGGCGTGTTGACCGGTGCCGGCGTCGTGGTGGTGGTCACGTGCGGCGTACCCAAGTGGGGCGTGGCCGATTTGGTGACGTGGTGGGTCGGGGCGTGGGTGGACGTGGCCGCCGGTGTGGCGACCGCAGGCGGACTGACCGCACCGCCAAACGTCACGCCGCAACCCGCGAGCACAATGACGCCCACGAGCCCCAGCGCCCAGACCGCCGGCTGGAGACGCGACCGCCAACGGTGTGGAAGCACAAGACACCTCCTGGCAGGACAAACGATACGACGAGGGGGCTGGTGGCGGGCCGTCCAAAATTTAATGGGTCCACTGCCGCCTGTCAAGCGGGTGTCGGCAGCGCCCGCCTACGCCCGGTCGTGTGCGGGGTGTTAGCGCCGCATCGCCAGGTCTTCGCCAATCAAGCCCTGTGTGCAGCACCTTGTGGGCACCCGAGAGTGTAAAGCGGCGCGGGTGGTAGTCGGCCCACCCGCGTTTGCCCTTCAGTGCGCGGAGCTGGTCGCCCACCGCGACCAGTTGCGGGTCGTCCTGCGGACCAAGCCATGCAATCAAGCGCGCGTGGTACCCCACCTTGGTGGAGGGGCTTGGGTCAGGTTGGCCAGAATTCTGGCCGCGGCCGCTCACCGCTGTGGCTCCCGCGGCAGAGACGGGTACCCCAAACGCCACCTCCGGCCAATAATCGCGCTCATGCGCTCCGGTCCATTTTGCGTGAACGCAAGCGGAGTAGACGCGGCTGGCTAGCGTTGGGCCGGGATGACAGGTCTTGGGCGAGACCGAGGAACCCTTTCCCTTCAGATGCCATCGGTCACCGATCCTCGCCAGCGTCCTGGATGACCCAGGCAAACCCGATGCCGCCGAGCCAGAGCCCGAACCGCTCATACTGTCCCCGGAACAGCGCTGAGGTGCCCTCCGCATGCTCGTCCGGGGCCATGTCAGCGACAGCCCACACCACCAGCGTCGGGTTCCCGTCCTCCGGGGAGTTTTCCAGCGTCAGGGCTAGCGTCGTGGCGACGCGGCCGCCTCAGCGGGCCTGCACCTGCGCTCGGAAGAATTCCCATCGCTCCACCAGGTGGGGACGGGCGTCGAGATAGTCGTCTCACACGCGCCGGTCGCCATCGGCGGGAAACGTTTGTAAGACGGCGTCCTTGGTCAATCGGGACCCGACTGCCCAAACCCCCGCAACAGTGTACCTAGCGCGACCGTCAGGGGCTTCGGAGGACGCTCCGGGCCATTATCTGTTGGCGCTTCGTGGACACTCATGCCTCCAAAGGTGAGGTGGTTGCTGTCCGTCGGTACCAAGTATCTTGGCTCCCGTCGGTCCTCCCCGCCAACATACGCATCACCATCGTCCGGTCCAATCCCGTCGGTCGTGCCAACTGCGCATGCCATTACGCCTTGCATACCTCGATTACCTCCTGCCGCAGCTGCTCGGCTTGTGCCGCCGAGCGATAAATCCGTGGGTTACTCGGTTAGCTGTCGAGCATCCACGTGGACCGCGGATAAGCGGACGGGCGGGGACGCCACCGGCAAGGTCTTGACCCACGCCGCGATCCCGGAGCGGGAGTGTGTTTCGCGTTCCTACCCTCGGCCATCCACCAAGCGCAGCACAGACGACCCTCGGTCCTGGGGCGTTTTCTTGTCCCTCGGGCGCCGACCGTCACACCCCAGCGCCGCTAGGAGACAGTTTCACGGAGGAGCTTCTGAGTGTGCCGCCTTCCCGTGCCACCCCTGCCGGCTTCGGGCTCATGCCCGTGCGACCAAAAGCTCGGTGATCGCGGACAGCAGGGGGGCAGGGATCCCCTGGGCCTGCAGGCGGGCCAACTGGACAGCGCGATCGACGGGTGTGGCCAACGCGTCCGCTGCGGCCTGCTTGGCCTCATTGTCGTAGTGGGAGCGGTGGAGCACCTCGAACATCCGCCCCGCGACGTCCACCGTCCGCGGGACGAGGCCGGGGCCAAACACCAGAGCCACCGCTTGGTCGGTGGGGCGGCCGTCCACGGTGACCCGGGACCGGCCCCCGTCGACGGACGCCGCCTGCGCTTGACCATCCACCGTTACACGGCGGGCGTCGGGACAGGCCAGCAGCGTGACGGTCCACGTCCGGGTGTGCGGAACGAGCCGTTTTGCACCGGCGGCGGCCCCAATGGTCAGGGTACCGGTGGTCTGCTCCCACGTAATGGCCGTGGACGTGGTGGGCACCGGCGCGGACAGGCCGCCGGTGCCATCGTCCTCTACCAGCGTAAACGCGCCGTCGGCTCCGGGTGCGACGACGACCTCGAGGTGGTCAGGGTTTTTGCTGGCGTCCAGGTCGGCCTCGCCCGCCAGCGGGACGATGGCACCGGCCCGCAGCAGGACGGGAATGGAGCTGCCGTCGCGGTGCAGGGTCAGCTCGCCCCCGCCCTCGTAGGTGACCCCCGTGTAAAGGTCCGTCCAGGTGCCCTCCGGCAGCCAGGCCGTGACCGATCCCATTAACGTCACGGGGTCGTGGGGCTTCGTGATGGGCGCCACGATGATCTCCGTGCCGAAGGCAAACTGATTCGGGACCCCGTATGCCGCCTCGTCACGCGGATAGAGGTGGTACATCGGGCGCACCAGCGGCTCTCCCTCCGCGGCCGACCGGTGGTTCATGGTGTGCAGGTACGGCACCAGCCGGTGGCGGAACCGCAGCGCCGACCCGAGGGCGGCGCGCGTCTCCGGTCCGAATGTCCAGGGCTCACGCGTCAAAAATGGGTTGGAGGACGAGTGCAGTCGGAGGATGGGGGAAAAGACGCCCAGCTGGACCCAGCGAAGGGTCAGCTCGTCGTCGCGCGCCCCGAAAAAGTGCCCTCCGATGTCGTGGCTCCACCAGCCGTAGCCAATGTTCGCCGCGGTGGCGGTGAACTCTGGCTGAAAGGCGAGGGAGGCCCAAGAGATGACCGTGTCCCCCGAAAAGCCGACGGGATAGCGGTGACTCCCGGGCCCCGCATATCGGGACAGGATGAGCGGACGACGGCCGTTGCGCCCAGCATCCCGGAAGTGATGGTGGTTTAACAGCCACAGCGGGTCCACACCGGACAGGCGGGAGTACGGCCCCTGCTGCCAGTCGATCCACCAAAAGTCCACGCCCTGTTCCTCCAGCGGGTGCAGGAGCACGTCGAAGTACGCCGTCAGGAAGTCCCGGTCAGTGGGGTCAAAGGGGATCGGGTCGCCCCGCGAGGGGTCGTGGCCCAGCGCCCGCGCCATCTCGGCGTATCGCTCCTCGAAAGACCGCACGCCGTCCGCCGGATGCAGATTCAAGGCCACCTGGAGTCCCCGGGCGTGCAGGGCGGCCAGAAAGGCATCCGGGTCGGGAATCAGCGTGCGATCCCACGTGAAGCCCGTCCACCCACTGCCTTCGGCGGGGTCCACCGAACGCACCAGATGCCAGTCCATGTCCAGCACGGCCACCGAGAAGGGGATCCCTTCGGCCTCGAAGCGCCGGAACAAGTCCAGATACTCGCCGGCGGTGTACGCGTGGTAGCGGCTCCACCAGTTGCCGAGCGCCCATCGCGGCAGGACGGGCGGCGGGCCGGACAGCGCATAAAGGGCCCGAACCGCTTCGCCGTAGTCGAGGCCATACGCGAATACGTACAGGTCCTGGCCCCCCGGGCCGCGCGGCACGACGCGTCCGTCGTCGGCGAACAGGAACGCGGAGGAGTCGTCGACCACCGCCACGCCGCGGCGCGATGCGACGCCCGGTCCCAAATCCACGCGGCCGTCCACGTCGTCCAGTGTCCGCGCCGTCCCGCCCAGGGTCCGTGCCGGGGTGCCGAAGCGCCAGGCCACCGGGGATGCGAGTCCTCCGCCCCGGAGGCCCACGGTGAGACCGTGCGGGGCAAACGGGCCGCCGTCGTACTCCAACCGCAGGCGCGCCGTGGTCAGCACCACGCGGCCGTCGGACCGCTCCACCTCAAAAGGGGGCACCGGCAAGTGCCGGTTCGCCGCGAAGGACGAGGCCCGGTCCTCGAACACGCCGTCCTCCGACCACTCCAGACGCAGCAGGCCGTCCGTCAGGACCGTGAACCGCCAGCGGTCACCCTGGACGAGGGCGGATGGGCTGGCCACGGGAACCATGGACAAATGACTCACGCTCAGTGTGGCACCCTCTTTACTTAGGCGATTCGCGAACGTGGCCACAGCCTTGGCACGCGCCGGGGCTGGGTGCCCAAGCCTCAGGCCGATGGGCCGATGGCCGCCGCGGACGGCAGGTCGACGTCCAGCGGCACCCGGGCCATGGCCCCGGCGCTCACGAGGCCGACCCCGCCCAGCAAGAGCCAGGAGAGGGGCGCCATCCCGAGCGACGCCCCCAGCGAGTACAGCGCACCCCCCAGCGCATTGCCGATGGAGCCTCCGACGCCGAGCGACAGGCGGCTGAATCCGTAATACAGCCCAAACGCCTCCGACGACGCCAAGCGAGAGGTGGCCGCAAACATGGCGGGGTTGATCAGCATGGACGCCGCCGACAGGGACAGCGCCCAGGGCCACAGCCAGAGGGTGCTCACGCCCGAGAGTGCGGCCAGCAGTGTGCCCAGGGCCGCAATCACCATGCCGCCGGCCAGCTGGCGCTTGAGGGCAAACCGCGCACTCCAGCGGGTGACGCTGGTTTGCAGGAGAATGGCGGTCCCGGAGTACACGGCCATGATCCATCCGATCAGGGCAGTGGGCGCATGGTCGCCCACGATGACCAGCGGCAGCAGGATGTTGATCTGCGAGCTCAGCAGGTAGTACCCGCTGACCACGCCGATGAGCGACACGAATGGGCGGTTGGCCCACACTTCCCGCCAGGCCATGGGGCCCGCCGCGCGCTTAACCGGCTGGGCGGCGGCTTTGGGATAGAAAAACAACGTGAAGATGCCGGCCAGCATGAACATGAGGCCCGCCAACCCGGCCACCCAGAAAAAGCTCACGCCCAGCAGATAGGCACCCAGGACCGGCCCCAGCACCATGCCGCCGTTGCCAAAGACGATGCGCTGGGCAAACACGCGGGCCTGCTGCTCCTTGGGGACGGCCACCGCCAGCGCCGCCGCGTCGGCGGGGCCAAACAAGGCGCCGCCGAGCCCCGACAGCACGGTGGCCACCACGACCAGCACGGGGTCGCGCGCCACCGCAAACAGCATAAAGCCGGCGGCTCGCACCTCCATGCCCATCACCACGGCCCGTCGATAGCCCAGCCGGTCGGCCCACGCCCCGCCCCACGGCGACAGCCCCTGCTGACAAAACTGGCGCAGCGCCAAGATGAGGCCCGCAACCCACGCGGGCCAGCCCAAGTCGCGCGTCAGGTAAACCGCCAGCACGGGCATCAAAAGAAAGAAGCCAAAGTTGGAGGCAAACGAATCGATCAGCAGGGCCCATACGCCCGACGACCAGCCGGGCCCCTGCCACCGCGCCAGCCACCGTCGCACGCCCACCCCTCCTTCCCCGGCCCGCTGGGTCGTCTCGGGTGGGGCGCCCCTGACCGTGCGCATCCCGCCTGACTCGTGGGAGTCCGACCCGTCCCGACTGATACTAGCCCTTTAGTGGCTGTTTGTGGTCTCAAACGAACAGGAAGTGCTGGGCGGGCTCGGTGCGGCGCCTTCCCGCAAATTGACACCGCCTAGGCCGGCGTGGTATCATCGTCCGTAACGCCTGCGCCTAGATGGCGCATGCTTGCATCGTGCCGCACAAGTTGGGGGGAGCTCGGTGAGAACGATCATCACGTTGGCGTGCGGTGAGTGCAAGCGCCGCAACTATACGACCAGCAAGAACAAGAAAAACGACCCGAACCGCTTGGAGCGGCGGAAGTACTGTCGGTGGTGCCGGGCCCACACCGTGCATCGGGAGACCCGCTGACTGCCAGCGCTGGTGTGAGGCTCGCATGAGGGAAGGCGTGACGGATGGACGAGAAGCGACGCTCCCGGTCCGCGCCGGCGGAGCCCGGCATCGTGCGGTTGCCGCGCGAGGTCGTGGGCGAGCTCAAGAAAGTGGTGTGGCCCACCTTGCGGCAGACGCTGGGCTACACTGGGTTCACCGTGGTCATGGTGCTGGTGACGGCCGGCATCTCGTCGTTGCTGGACGCAGTGTTCACGAGTTTGTGGACCGGTATCATGCGCTGATCGTGCGGCGCACCGGGCGGACCGCGGTCCCGCCCATTTTTGTTGGGAAGGCGGCTCTGGCGGGTGAGTAAGCATGATTGGTACGTGATCCACACCTACTCCGGGTACGAGAACAAAGTCAAGGCGAACCTGGAGCGCCGGGTGGAGTCGATGAACATGGGAGATCAGATCTTCCAGATCATCGTGCCGATGGAAGATGCGCTGGAAGTCAAGGACGGCAAGCAGCGCGTTGTCAAGAAAAAGGTGTTTCCCGGCTACGTACTGGTGGAGATGACCATGACGGACGACTCCTGGTACGTGGTGCGCAACACCCCCGGCGTGACCGGTTTTGTGGGGTCCGAGCCCCGGCCCATCCCCCTGTTGGAAGAAGAGATGAAGCTCATCACGGGGGAGATCAAGCGCGAGGGGCGCGGCCCTCGGATTCACCTGGATGTGGGCCAGTCCGTCGAGGTGACCGATGGCCCGTTTGCCGGCTTCACGGGCGTGGTGGACGATGTGTACCACGATCGCGCCAAGGTCAAGGTGATCGTGTCCATGTTTGGACGCGACACCCCGATGGAATTGGACTTCACCCAGATTCGCGAGATGGACTAGCGTAGGACAGGGGAGCGAACATGCCGAAGAAAGTTACGGGTGTCATCAAGTTGCAGATCCCGGCGGGCAAAGCCACTCCGGCGCCGCCCGTGGGGCCGGCCCTGGGACAGCACGGGGTCAACATCATGGCGTTCGTCAAAGACTACAACGAGCGTACGCAGAGCCAGGTGGGCACCGTGGTGCCGGTCGAAATCACGGTTTTTGAGGACCGGTCGTTCACGTTTGTGCTGAAGACGCCCCCGGCCGCCGTCCTCATCAAGAAGGCGCTGGGCGTCGACAGCGGGTCCGCCACCCCCCAGAGCAAGAAGGTCGGCCAGCTGACCCGCGACAAAGTGCGCGAGATTGCGGAGGCCAAGATGCCGGACTTGAACGCCCGGGACATTGGCGCCGCGATGCGCATGATTGAGGGCACCGCCCGCAGCATGGGGGTCGACATTGTCGACTGAGTCCCGAGCGGACGACACGACATCAGGTGGGAGGCTTCGGCCGCTGCACCACAGGAGGGAATCTCATGGCGAAATTGACCAAGGCCCAAAAAGAACAGGGCCATCTCTACGATCCGACCGAGCTGTTCGACGACCGCGCGGGCGTCCAGCTGGTGAAGAAGCTGTCGCGCGCCAAATTTGACGAGTCTATTGACGTGGCCGTGCGTTTGGGCGTGGACGTGCGCCACTCAGACCAGGTGGTGCGCGGCGCCGTGGTGCTGCCGAACGGCACCGGCAAGAATCCCCGCGTCGCGGTGTTTGCCAAGGGGGACAAGGCCAAGGAAGCCCAGGACGCCGGCGCGGACATCGTGGGCGCCGAAGAACTGGTGGAGAAGGTCCAGGGCGGCTGGCTGCAGTTTGACACGGCGGTGGCCACCCCCGACATGATGGCGCTGGTGGGCCGCCTGGGGAAGCTCTTGGGTCCCCGCGGCCTCATGCCCAATCCGCGGACCGGGACCGTGACGTTTGACGTCGCGTCCGCAGTGCGCGAAATCAAGGCCGGCAAGGTCGAGTATCGGACCGAGAAGGCAGGCATCGTGCACGCGACGATTGGCCGCATCTCGTTCGCGGACGACGCGCTGGTGGAGAACCTGGCGGTCCTGCTGGAGGCGCTGGTCAAGGCCAAGCCGCAGGCGTCCAAGGGCCAGTACATTAAAACCGTGACGCTGTCCTCGACCATGGGCCCGGGCGTCAAGCTGAACCCGCTGACGGCAGGCAAAGCGCTGGCCACCACGGCATAGCGACATCGCCCAGCCGCCACCCGCATAAAAAAACTTCGGGCGCACGGTCCATCCGTGCGTCCGCCCTTTATGATAGGGGCAGACGCATGCTCGCCGTTCTCTCGCGGCCGCCCACCTTCGCGCTCGCCATCCTCCGCCGCCGGTCGCTGACGCCAGGCCGCCGTCCTGAAACAAGCATCCGCCATTCACAAGGGTTCGCCATCGACAAGAGTGACATTGCAGCGGTCGTGGTTGCTGAGAGAAAGGGGGATCGTGGTGCGCATCGCAGCCAGAATCGCGGGCGCCCTAGTGGCGGTGGCCGCCCTGCTGGACGGTACGCTGTTGGAGCATCGCCATCACGTGCTGGCCGGCGCCTTGATTTTCGTCGTGGGCGTCGCGATGCTGTTGGTGGTGTCGGGGGCATCGGAGCCGCGCCAATAAAAAACCACGGACGTTGTCCGTTAGGGGGCACCCAGGTGAAGCGACGCATCGTGGTAATGATGGGGGGCCCGTCGGGGGAACACGAGGTGTCGCTGGCATCGGGACGGCAGGTGGCCCTGGCCCTGCATGGGCTGGGGCATGAGGTCGCGGCCCTGGTGGTGGGCCGCGACGGCGCTTGGTCACGGCTCCCGGTGGAGGCGTTGCCGGCGCTGACACCCAGCGTCCAGGAGCCGGGGCGGGCGGCGGTGGGCCGCGAGCCGATGGCGGCCGGTGTGCCGCTGCTGGCGGGGGTGGACGCGGTGTTTCTGGCGTTTCACGGCAAGTTCGGCGAGGACGGTGGCATCCAGGGCCTACTGCAGACGCTGGGCGTGCCGTACACGGGGAGTGGGCCCCTGGCGTCGGGGCTGGCCATGCATAAAAGCAAAGCTCAGGAACTGTACCAGTTTCACGGACTCCAGGTGCCACGGAGTGTGACGGTGGACCGACGGGCGTGGCGGGCGGAGCCTGCCAGAACCGTGGAGCGCGTGCTAGAGACCGTGGGCCTGCCGCTGGTGGTCAAGCCCAATCAGGGGGGCAGCAGCATCGGCGCGACGCCGGTAGCGGCGGCCGCCGATGTGGCCCCCGCACTCGAGGTGGCGTTCCGCCAGGATGCGTTGGTGCTGGTGGAGGAACGCCTTCAAGGTACGGAGCTTACCTGCGCGGTGTTGGAGGAGCCGGACGGACAGCTCACCACGCTGCCGGTCGTAGAGATCCAGTCCCGGCACGACGCGTTTTTCGACTTTGACGAGAAGTATCGGGGCGCGGACGCCGTGGAGATCGTTCCGGCGCGGATCTCCGACGAGGTGGCGGCGGTGTGTCAGGCGGTGGCGAAGACCGCCCATCGGGCGCTGTTGTGCGAGGGGTTCTCGCGGACCGACCTGTTTTGGACGGAGCGCGGCCCGGTGGTGTTGGAAACCAACACGATTCCCGGGCTCACGCCGCAGTCGCTGCTGCCCCGGGCGGCCCAGGCCGCCGGCATCGCGTTTGGGGCTCTCATGGAGCGTCTGGTGGAGCTTGCCATCCTGCGAGCGGAGCGGCAAGCTCAATAAACGGGCCAAAGGCGCGAGTCACATGCCCGTCCGTGGGACGACAGACAGATGGGGTCCGACGCGGGAGGCAAGGAGGCAGCATGGGCGACAGCGCGCATCCGCCGGAGGGACATGCCTCGTTGGAACGCTGGGGGCGGCGTCTGGCGGCGTATTTCCGCGCCCGCGGCTCGGCGGCCGACGCGGACGATCTGGCGCAGGAAACCTGGGAGCGCTATCTCACGTACGAGCAAAAGCGCCCGGTCCGCGAGCCCGGGGCGCTCCTGTCGGTCATCGCGCGCCGGGTGTGGATCGACCATGTGCGCCGAGACCGCCGCCGGGGTTTGGTCATGTCGTCCGTGAACGGAGACGAGGACCCGGCGGACGCAGCCTCCGACTTCGTTGCTCCGACGGTGTCCCGTCTGGATTTGCTGGCCGCGCTGCGCCAGCTGTCGCCCGAGGACCAACAGCTCATACGCTGGCGGTTTTCGGACGGCCAGTCGCTCGACCACATTGCCCAGCGGCTGCAGATTACCCCCGCCGCGTGCCGCCAGCGCATGGTGCGGGCGCTCCGCCGCGTTCGTCAGCTGGTGGACGAGCGGCGCTAGCCCGCCCGTCAGTGCATGCCAAGGGCCGGCTGCGGCGGCCGGCCCTTGGCATGCGGTGCGCGCCTGTCTAGTGCGAGTGTGCGGCGGCCAGTACCTCCTTCAAGGTGTCAACCGTCCTGCTGGCTTGGGCGACCGCCTTCCACACGTCCCGCATCAGCTCGTAGCTGTTGGCGAGGTAATCGTCCAGGTCGGACACGGCGCCGTTTACCTGGAACCCAAGGAGCACGCGCGTCGCGTCGACCGTGGCGCATTGGTCCTCCCAAGCCCCCTGGCGGTGCACCACATCTTCACACCAGCGCCGCAGGCGGGCGCGCGCGGCCAGCGCGCTGTCCCGCGCAGACTGCATCGCCTCCACGAGCGCGTCGCGCGCATCGGGTTCGAGCGCGGGGAGAGCGGGAGCCGGCGGCGGGGACTCCGGGTTGCCCAGCAGGGCTCCAAGCACGCCGGCGACGCTGCGGTCCGGTCCGGTCCGCAGTCGGTCCACCTCCGCCCGCAGGCGTTCGCCCAGTTGCGTCAACGTCGCGATGGCCTCTCGGGCCGCGTGGCGGTCCTCATACCGTCTAAGCCGCCAGGTGTCCCGGCATGCTTCGTCGAGGCGCTTCGCGCTGTCATACTGCTCGGCGGGAACCTGAAAGCCCTCCTGCACTTCCAGGCTGATGCAGTGGCGATCGAACGGCGACAGGCGGCTGCCCCAGTACATCGCGCCAACGTAGTTCATCCGGATGTTGTCACCGGCGTGCTGCTCCCACTCCACCATCGATGCGATTTGCTTGGCCGTGCACTGGCCCGAAGCCAGACGATCGCGGACAAACTGGGTGCGAATCAGGTGAACCTGCACGCCGAGCGCGCGGGTCACGGCGTCGGGGTCGGTGATGGCGGGAAGGGTGGGGTCCTCGGACGGGTCCAGCGTCGCCTCGTCGTCTTGGTGGTTCATGAATAGGCTCCTTTCGCTGTTGACGCCAGGTCACCCGTTCATGGACCCTCCGCGGGGTGGTGCGTGCCGCAAAGCGAAAACGCACCATTCCCACGGAAGGTGCGAAGACCGCTTGGACACCAAGCGCTTCATGTACCCCCTCCGACAAGGGGTGGGATTTGGCACCAGCCATATCGGTGGTTGCCGCGGCGTCATCGGGCCCATTCCCTCGACCGCTCTCCATGAACGTGATCCCTATGCAGTTGTCCATCCCTGGCCATTCTACGGCCCCCGGGCGCGGCAGACAAGCGGGAATGACAACATCGATGGACCTCGTGGGGAACGAGACGCATCCGACGAACCGCCCGTCGGGTTGGCAGCCAGATATCCTGGCGCCCCGACAGGCGGCTATGAGATGAATTTCTGGGTGGCGCGCTGTCTCGCGCGCCGGTTATCGGGGGAGGCCGCGCGCTTTGGTGGTGTGTCACGCCGCCGGCCCATCACCGCCGCCGCGAAAAGTCCTCTCTGCGACGCACGTGGGGGGTCCGGGCGGGCCAACCGTGCTGCGGTGGCCTGGATGGCTCTGTTGGCGGTCATGCGGTATACTTGCGGTCAGAGAGGAGATGTGTGGCATAATCACCCTGCGGATGCAGCGGCGAGGCATGATCACGATACCTAGCCCTCTCCGTCGACAACTAAGAATGCGTCAGGGACAACCCATGGTCGTTCGGGCCCAAGGCGACCGGTACATCGTCATCGAGGTGCTGCCGATGCTGACGCCGGATGACTTGTTTGAACGCTACCCCGTGACCGATGCGGTGGATGTTGAGGAGTGGCGGGGGGCGATGGGAGACGCGTTGGCCCGCCGCCACTCGGACATGGGCGGCGATTCGAATGAGCCTGACTGAGGGCTTTGTGGACACGAATGTGTTTCTGCACGCACAGAGCCACGACGAGCACTCAAGGTGGTGCCGGGAACTCTTGCGGTGTGCCGCGAACGGCACCCTGTCGCTTACGATCGATCCGATTGTGCTGCACGAACTCACCGATGTGCTGCCCCGCTATGTCCAGCAGATGGGCCGGCGTGATGTGGCGCTGTACCTGCGCACGGTGGTAGCTTGGCCAGGCATCGTTCTCCACGATGAGCCGTTTTGGCTGTCCGTGTTGGACACGTGGGAATCCGACGGGCGTCTCTCGTGGGCCGATGCCGTGTTGATACGACGGGCACAGGCGGCGGGACGCCCCGTCTGGACACGAAACCACCGAGACTTTGCCCGCTATTCCCTTGCCCCCGCCGCGTGGCCCGAGCCCTAACCAGGCGAGCCCCATGTGTGGCACAACAGGTGTCAGAGGGGGGACGCGGTCCAGGCAGGCCCCCTTGCCTGCGCGACCTGCCTGAAAACCGGGGTCGCCATCACCCGGGGGTCGAGTTCAACGACTCTGCCAAGTGGCCGCGGTGACGCTGGCGGAACGCGAGGTGGACGGACTGCAGCTCCTGGGCCTGATCCACGACGGGTTGCACTGGGCCGACGGGGTGGGTCGTGAGCCACCGGTTGATGCGGTCGGCCAAAGGCTCGTCCAGCACGTACGGCAGGCTCGACATCAGGTAGCCGAACGACATCGGCGGATACTTGGCCTGCAGTGCGTCCCACCGGGCTTCCACCGCGTCCCATAGGCTGTCCGCCGCTGCCGGGCGCGCAAGCGCCGTGGCCAAGGCTCCCAGGGAGTCCTGCGTGCGCACATCGTCCGACAGATAGAGCGCGACGGTGCGGTTCACAAGGGCGGGGTCGGAAAAGTTGGCCAACTGGTACAAGTAGCGGACGCGGTTCTGGGGCGTCGGATCGGAGGCCGTTCGCCTCCGCATCTGCTCCCACTCGGTGGCGCCGCCGGCCTCGGCCGCCACGCGCGCCACGGCCATCACCAGGTCCGGTGCGATGGGCGCCGAGCCCGCCTCGTCGGCGTGGAAGCGCTTGAGCGCCTCGGCCTGGACGGCGGTGTCCTGCCCGACGGTTCCCAGCAGTTGCACGATGCGGGCACGGAGTAGCGTTCGCCGGTGGTCTTCGCCGGGAGCTGCGTCCCAGCCCACGTCATCCAGGGCCGGGCCGGCCATCTCGCGGACGAGCCGCGCCAGCGCCTCCCGATCGACGTCGTTGGCCACGATGTCCAACAGGGAGAGACCTTCGGCCATCTGCGCCCACACGTCGGGATCCCGTTCCGTGCGGCAGGCGCGCCACAAGGCCGCCGCCGAAGCCAACGGGGTCAAGCCCGCCAGCGCTGAGGCCCACACGTCGCTCGCCAGCGCCACCCGTTCACGCGGGTGCAGTGTGCCCAGGTGGGCCAGCAGGCGCTCGGCCAGGGGTCCGTCGTAGGCGGCACGGTAAAATCCCCACGCCCCATCGTTGATGGTGGCAAACGTCCAGTCGGCCGGCAAGCTGAGCGTCTGGTCGTCGGCACCCAGGATGGTGCGGAGCGTCGTACGCCCGCCGTCCGGCCGCCCCACGCCCACCACCACCGGGACCCGCCACGTCCGTCCGTCGTCCGCCCCCTGATAAAGGAATCGGCGCTGGGAGAGCCGAAGCTGCCCACGCGCCTGGTCCAGGTGGGCTGACACCAGGGGATAGCCGCCCTGCGTGACCCAGGCGTCCATGACGTTACGGACGGGTTCACCCGACGAGGCTTCCAGCGCGTCCCAGAGGTCGTGCGTCTCTGTGTTGCCGTAACGATGCCGCGTGAGGTACGCCCGAATGCCGTCCCGGTACACGTCCGCGCCCAAAAACTGCTCCATCATGCGCAGCACCGACGCGCCTTTCGAGTACGTGAGGACGCTGGCCATGCCCATGGCATCCTGCACCCGCTGGACCGGTGTTTCGACCGGACGGGTGGACAACAGCCCGTCCGTCCGAAGGGCCGCGGCACGGTCCCGGCCAAACTCGGTCCACACGTCCCACCGGGGGTTCCAGTCGTCGGTGGCTAAAAGCTGCATGAAGGAGGCAAAAGCCTCGTTCAGCCACATCCCGTTCCACCAGCGCATGGTCACCAGGTCGCCGAACCACATGTGGGCCGTTTCGTGGTCCACCGTGGCCACCACGCCCTTCCGGTCCTGCTCCGATGCGCGGTCCGGGTCGGCCAGCAGAGCCACTTCCCGGTAGATGATGCAGCCAAGGTTCTCCATGGCGCCGGCGGCGAAGTCGGGGATGGCGACGTGATCAAGCTTGGGGGCGGGGTACGGAATGCCGAAGTACTGGTGGAAAAACCGGAGGCTGTGGCGCGCCGCCTTCAAAGCCAACCCATACCGGCCCGACTGGCCCGGCGTGGCGACGACCCGCACGGGCACCCCGTCCACCTCAAGGGGCGGGCTCACGTCCAGCGGGCCCACCACCATGGCCACCAAGTATGTTGACATGGGCATGGTCTCGGCGAACCTGACGCGGTGGCGACCAGGGCCGGCTGCCTCTCGGGAAACTTCCGGGCCGTTGGAGATGGCCACGAGCCCGTCGTCCACCACCAAGGAGATGGCAAACGTCGCCTTCATGTCGGGCTCATCCCAACACGGGAACGCGCGGCGCGCATCGGCCGCCTCAAATTGGGTGGCCGCCAGCACGGCGGTCTGGCCGTCGGCGGCCTGGTAGGTGGACCGGTACAATCCCACCAGGCGGTCGTTCAAGGTACCCGCAAACGGCATCGCGAGCGTCCAGGTGCCAGGCGCCACGTCGCCGGGCCACGTCAGGACCAGCTCTTCGTCGTCGGGACGATAGGCGACCGCCCCGGTCATCCGCGACCCGCCGGCTCCCACGAGCGAGGCGGCGTGGACGGTGAGTTCGGCCGCGTTGAGCACAAACTCGCGGACCGTCGCGTCCACCTGTACTTCGACCACCACGGTGCCGTCAAAGCGGGCAGCGTCCAGATCGGGGGTGATGTCGAGCTCATAGCGCTTGGGCCGCACCGTGCGCGGGAGCCGGCCGGGAGATGAAGCCGGGGGGGAGTCGGGTGAAGTCATCGTCAGCCTCCTTTAGCAAACCTGAGCGGGGCACCGCAGGCGCGCGGTGGCTTCCCGCGGCCCGGGCCGGGTGGCTCGGGGAAGCGGGCCACGGTCCTCGAATCAGTATGACGCACCGCGTTGGTAAGGGCGAATGGGCCTCAGGATCAGTCTCTTGGTGGCGCGGACTGTCCGTAGGTCCATCGGCGGATGGACCGATGAGGGCGGACCGGCTAGGATCCGGTAGACAGAGGGGGAGGAGCATGCGCATCCTTCTGGACCAGGATGTGGCCCGGGTGCTCACCATGGCGGATGCGGTGGCAGCCATGCGAGGCGCCTTTCAAGCCCGGGCCGATGGGCACTTGACGAGTCCGCCGCGCGCCGGCTTCTCCGCCGGGGCGGTGGGGCTCCGCTGGACGCCCGGCGCGCTCCACGGTCAGGTGGGACTTCGGCTCTACATGACCGGGGTGTCCCGGGGAGACCAGCTCACTGCCCTGTGGCGTGCCGACGGGACGCTCCGGGCGCTCGCCATCGGGCCGACCTTGGGGCGCCTTAGGACCGGGGCCATCGGGGGCGTGGCCATCGATGTGATGGCCCGGCCCGATGCCCGGGTGCTGGGCATCATCGGGTTTGGTGCGCAGGGGTGGATGCAGTTGGAGGCCGCCCTCGCGGTGCGGCCCATCGAGCGCGTGTGGGTGTACCGCCGCGATGCCGTCCGCCTGGCCGCCGACGCGGCGCGCGCGACGGAGCGCTTTGGGCTCCCGGTGGAGCCGGCGGCCAGTGCGGAGCACGTCGCGCGGGCAGCCGACATTCTGGTGACGGCGACCGGCGCCGGCGCGCCGGTGGTGCAAGCCTCCTGGATCGCGCCGGGGGTGCACGTGAACGCACTGGGGCCGAAGTCCCAAGGTGCTCATGAGATTGGTCTGGACTTGGTGGAGCGCGCGGCGCGGCTCGTGTCCGACGTGCCCGAACAGTACCAGGGGGAGGCAGACTTTTTGCTGCACGGCACACCGCACGCCGACCGGATCCGCGATCTCGCGGCGGAGATGGCGGCCCGCACACCGCGCGACCCGGCCGCGGTGACCCTGTTCCTGTCTCACGGGCTGCCCGGGACCGAGGTGGCGCTCTTAGCGCAGGCCGCCACGGCGGCCGAGGCGGCTCGAGTAGGCCGGGTGCTGGAGGATGGGACATGGTAACGCCAACGCTGCGGGCCGCCACGGCGGCGGACCTGCCGTTTTTGTGGGATGTGCTGTATGAAGCCATCTTTGTGCCTCAGGGACAGGCGCCTCCCCCGCGCACCGTGTTGCGGGATCCGCGGGTGAGCCACTACCTGACTGGGTTTCCGAAGCACCCCGGCGATGGCGGGCTGGTCGCTGAGACAACGGCAGGACCGGTGGGGGCTGCGTGGCATCGGCGGATGCCGGCATCCGATCCGGGCTACGGCTTTGTGCGAGCGGACGTGCCGGAGGTGACCGTGGCGCTTATGCCGCCGTATCGGGGGCAGGGCATCGGGACAGCGCTGTTGCGGCAGCTCTTGGCAGACGCCGGGGCCGCGGGCTACCCGGCGCTGTCGCTGTCGGTCCAGGCTCAGAATCCCGCCCGACGACTGTACGAACGGCTGAGATTCGTCCGCGTGCCGAGCCTCGTGGCCGACGAAGACGCCTGGACCATGTGGTGCGTCCTGGGGGCGGGCGACGGCTGTGGCTGAGCCACGCGGCCCGGCCGTGTGGATAGCGCTGGTGCGCGGGCTCAACGTCGGCCGTCGCTGGATCACAATGCGGGAACTCCGGTCCTTGGGGCTGGCCTGTGGCTTTGTCGACGTGGCGACGTATATCCAGACCGGCAACGTGCTGGCGGCGGCGGACGCATCGGGCGAACAGGTCCGCGTGCGGCTTGAGCGGGCGCTGGCCCAGCGGCTCGCGGAACCCGTCCCGGTGGCCGTCGTCACCCCAGCGACCCTGGCCCGGGTGGCGGAGACCGTTCCCGTCGTGCCGGTCGGGGAAGTCGTTTACGTGGCCTTTTGGGTGGAACCGCCCGACCCCGGCCGCCTCGCGGCGCTTTCCTCGCGGGTGCCGGCGACCGCGGACCGCCTGACCGTCGGGTCCGACGCCGTGTATATCTGGTACCGCCAGGGGGTGCATGGCTCGCCCCTTAGCAACGCGTGGCTGGAGCGCCAGCTCAAAGTGCCGATGACGTCGCGCAATGCGAGCACCGTCACTCAGCTGGCTCAGTGGGTGCGCACATGGACGCCAAGCAGCCCGTACCCGCCGGCCGGTCCAGACGATACGCACGGGAGGAGTGTTGGTCGCGGTGGCCATACAGACGACGGTCTGGTTTGAGACGCATTCCACGACCGAGGACAACGAACAGCACATCGCCACGGGATGGCATCCCGGGCAGCTGTCGGACAGCGGGCGGCGCCAGGCGGCCGACCTGGGCCAGCGCATCCGGGCACGCCGCATCGGGCGCATCTACGCCTCTGACCTGGGGCGCGCCGTAGAGACCGCTCGGCTGGCGGCACCGAGCGTGCCGCTCTTCTTGGACTGGCGGCTTCGCGAATGCAACTACGGCAACTGGAATGGGGCGGACGCGAACCGCGTGCATGGCGACCGGGGACAGTTCTTGGACCAGCCATATCCCGGGGGCGAAAGCTGGCGCCTGGCCGTGCAGCGGGTGGGGTGGTTTGTGGAGGACCTTTACCGCTCGGCCCCCACGGAACCTGTCTTGATTGTGGGCCACGTGGCCACGCGACTGGGGTTGTCCGTTCATCTCGGGAGACAGTCCCTGGAGGATCTGCTGGACAGCCCGTCGGCTTGGAAACCCGGATGGTTCTGGTTGTTGACGGTCAAAGCAAACCGTCCGTCGGCCACGAGGGGTGCCTGCCCTTAGCGGTCCGTTGGCGGAGTTCTGATGGTTTTGCCCCCGGTTTGGCATCGTGGTAAAGTAGTACAGAGCGACTGGGGGAGGAGATGTTCAGGTGCCGGCAATCAAGATATCCAGCAAGCGGCAACTGACACTGCCAAGCAAATTGGCCAAGCAGGCGGGCATCGGGCCGCATGACCAGGTGTGGGTGACACTCGTTGGGGATGAGATTCGCCTGCGCAAGGTGCCGGACGATCCCGTCGCTTACTTTGCGGGCATCCTCTCGCGGTCATTTGCCAGCCCGGACGACGCGGATCGGTGGCTTAATGAGGAGCGTGATGCGTGGCACTCGACCTGACCCGCTGGACCTCGCGCTCAGTCCTATTGGATACGAACGCCATCATATACTTCCTAGCGAAATTCGATCGCTACGCCGCGGTGCTGCAGCCCCTTTTCCAGGGTGCAGCTTCCGGACAGTTTGCGCTTGTGGCCTCCGTGGTGACGGAAGCGGAAGTTCGCGTCCGGCCGGAGGCAACGGGAGACCAGGCGGCGCTGGCGGCCATTGATGAATTTTTTCAGCGATTTCCCGGACTTACGGTGATGCCCGTCGATCGGGCGGTGGCAAGGCGGGCCGCCCAGATCCGGGCCGAGCAGCGATTGCGACTACCCGATGCGCTAATCGTGGCGACCGCGCAGCTGGCGGCATGCGTTGCGATTGTCGGCAACGACTTGGCTTGGCGTGGGAAGACCGAGCCATGCGAGTTCACCGCGTTGGACCCTCTGCTGTGATCGACGAATCCGCACCGGGCGAGAGCGACCACTGACCGACCCACCTGCACCCGGGAGCCAGGTCCGCCTTCCGTCTGTACGACGTTTTCAGTTCACAGACGCGGTTACGGGCGCCGTCGGGGCGCTAGGTCGCCATCCATCGTCGACAGGTCCCGCTTGCCGGTGGAGTAGGTGGTTCCGCTATGCTGTCATGGCCGGGATGGTCCATCCGTCCCGTGTCGCAAAGGGGGACGGGCATGCGGACGGTGATTGCCAACGTGACCGTGCTGGATGGGTCGGGCGGTCCGTCTTGGGCCGCAGATGTGTGGCTAGATGGCGAGTGGATCGACCAGCTGACGGCCCCGGCTCGCTCCCACGGCCATGCGACCGTGGTGGCCGGCGACGGGTTGGTGCTGGCGCCCGGCTTTATCGACGTGCATTCCCACGCCGACCGCTCGCCGTTCGCGAACGAGCCCGATACCACCAAACTGCTGCAGGGCATTACTACGGAAGTGGTGGGCAATTGTGGCTCGAGCCCTCTTGACGCCGACGACCATCCCACCAGCTATCTGACGGCCCTGGACCGGGCGCGGCCGGTGACCAACCTGGCGCCGCTGTTGGGCCACGGCAGCCTTCGGCGGCGCGTGATGGGCATGGCGGGGCGGGCGCCTCGAGCCCAGGAGGCCCGCACCATGCGGGCTTGGCTCGAGCAGGCGCTGGACGCCGGGGCGTTTGGCCTGTCGTCGGGCCTGTTTTATGCGCCGGGTTCCTATGCCGACGCCGACGAGCTGGCGGTGCTCCTGGAGGGGCTTGCCGGCCGCCCTCTAATTTACGCCAGTCACATTCGCAATGAAGGCAGCCGCCTCGTGGAGGCGGTGGACGAGCTCTTGGCCGTCGGTCGGCAGACCCACGCGGCACTCCAACTGTCCCACCACAAGGCGGCCGGGCTGCCCAATTGGGGGCGCACGGCTGACACCCTGAGGCACATTCAGGCGGCTCGGTCGGATGGGGTGGTGGTGGCGATGGACGCCTATCCCTATACTGCCTCCAGCACCTCGGTATCAGCCAACTTGCCGGGCTGGGTGCTGGAGGGCGGGGTTGACGCGGCCTTGGAGCGCCTGGCGGACCCCGCCACGCGGGACCGCATCCGACGGGAGTGCGAGGTTCCTGCCCTCGACAGCGAGTGGGAGAGCATGGTGGCGGCCACCGGGTACGAGCGCATGGTGGTGGCCTGGAACCCGGCTGGCGGGACGGGGCAGGGCCAGACCCTGGCCCAGTATGCCCGCGAGCGGCACCTGTCGCCCTTCGACGGTATGGTTCATCTGCTGCAGGAGAGCCGGCTGGCCGCCACCATGGTGGCGCACAGTATGGACGAGGGGGACTTGGTGCGCGTGCTGCAGGATCCCGCGTGCTGGATCGGGACCGACGGAGTGCTGGGGTCCCGCTCCGCCCGTCCCCACCCACGTCTGACGGGCACGTTTCCGCGCGTGTGGCGCGAGTTTGTAGTGAAGCGGCGCCTGCTGGCGCCCGAAGAAGCGATTCGGCGCATGACCGGCGGGCCTGCCACCCACTTTTCGATTCCGGAGCGTGGTCGCGTGGCACCGGGGTGGGTGGCCGACCTGGTCCTGACGGATCCCGACCGACTGGCGGACACCTCGACGTTCGACCAGCCGTGGACGCCGCCCGAAGGGGTCGTGGGGGTGTGGATGGCCGGCCGCCGCGCGGTGGCGGACGGGCGGTATCTGGGCACCGCGATGGGCCGGCGCCTCACGCCCGCTCGATAGCCGAGCACCGTGCCGCCGCAGGACGTGGTGCCCGAAGCCGGCGCGCCTGGACCCGCCTTACCCAGGTCGGCGTGGCCCGGTCCACAGGACGTTGCATTGTAGTCTCGAACTCGGCTACAATGGGACTACAAGGAGGGTGGCCATGTCCGAGACGGTGGGAATCCGGAAACTTAAGGCGCACTTGAGCGCCTATGTCGGGCGCGCGCGGGACGGGGAAACGGTGCTGGTGACGGATCGAGGCACGGTCGTGGCGCGCCTGGTCCCGCCGTCAGAGGCCGATGCGGCCACCCGGGCGCTTCGCGATCGACTGGCGGCGGTGGGAGTGGCGTGGAGCGGACTTAAACCTCTCGGCGTGCCCATGGACAGAGCCGCGCGATTCGATGAACCCGCGTCGCTGGCCCGTGCGGTACTAGAGAACCGTGACTAAGGACGGGATTCTCTACCTCGACAGCAGTGCGCTGGTCAAGCTGTACGTGGACGAAACCGGCTCCAAGGACGTGCGCAGGTGGGTGGCGCACGCCCCCGTTGCCACCACGAGCCGCGTCGCCCATGTGGAGGTCGCGGCCGCCGTGGCCCGGCGCGTCCGCGAGCAGCTGATGGCGGACGACGCAGCCAACGGGCTGCGCGCGGTCTGGGAGCGTGACATGGAGCGCCGATTGGCCGTCATTGACCTGTCGGCCACGATCGCCGCGCATGCGGCCTTGCTTGCGGAGGACTACCCCCTCCGTGGCATGGACGCTATCCACTTGGCCTCGGCGCTATGGATCAAGGGCAGTATAGGGTCGCCCGTAACGTTCGCGGTGTGGGACGTGCGCTTGGGAGAGGCCGCGCGGCACGCCGGACTGGATGTCTGGGGCGTCTGACCAGCGCGCCGCGCGGACTGCCCCAACCGTCAGTCGGCAACCGGACTATCCCGCGCCGTTTCACGCCCGACCTGGGGATTCCAACGGTCCTCGCCCTGGTTCTCCCGGGGCCGATGGACAGCGGGCTGGCCGCCGTGTGCAATCCGTATACAATGAGGCTGGGGAGGTGCCTGCTAGCCATGGCCATCCGCGGCCCCTGTTAACTTGCTGACCGGCAAGCCTCGCTTGCATGGTTTCCCATCGATATTACTGGGCACGTCCCCCCCGGGCCGCGTCGTGGCCCAAGTGCGACGGCTCGCTCTCCTCCTCTACCTCTGCCGTCTTGGGAGCCGGAGGTATTGGGAGAGGAGTGTGGGGTGTGAGCTCGAAGTGGGGTGGCACGCGCACTGTCGGTGTGCCAACGGCCGCGGCCCGCCGTCGGGGAATTCTCTTGAGCTACGGCCTCGTGGATGAGGTGGTGGCCGCGATTCCGGTCATCGGAGCGCCGCTGTTGCGCTCTGACCTGGGCCTCGGCTACGGACAGCTGGGCCTCTTGTTCGCGGTTGCAGCCCTGTCGGGCTTTGTCTTCGAGCCGACCCTCGGCCTCTGGTCTGACCGCCACGGGCAGCGCTGGTGGATTATCGGGGCGCTGGCCGTGCTGGCAGTCGGTTTCGCCGCTCTGGGTCTGGCCGATACCTATGGCGAATTGCTGGTGCTGTTTGCCGTTTACTACCCGGCGGTGGGCATCGCCGTCGGCCTGGCGCAGGCGGTCGTGGTGAATGAGGCGGACGACGCCCTCCGCGTAATGACGCGGTGGACGCTCATGGCCGGCATTGGGGACATCGTCGGCCCGCTGGCCATCACCGCCCTCGCCGCCGCTCACCAGGGCTGGCGGGCGATCGCTTGGCTGGGCGGGGCGTTGTGGGCGGCGCTGCTGGTGGCCACCGTCGGGGTCCGATTCGCCCCCGCCCCGTCCGCGGCGCGCGGAGACCGGGGAGCCGGCACCTGGACTCTGGTGCGCGAAGCGCTGGCCACGCCGACGCTGTGGCGGTGGGCGATCCTGGCGTGGATTCCCACGATGATCGACGAGCTGCTGCTGGCGTTTGCCGCCCTGTACCTGCACGCCGTCCGGCACGCGTCCGAGGCCGAGGTGGGGCTTCTCATCACCGGCACGCTGGTGGCGGCCATGGCGGCGCTGACTCTTCTGGATCGGGTTCCGGGCTTAAGAGCCATGGCCCACCAAAACCCGCGGCGTCTCTTGGCTTTGATGGCCCTGGGCGTGCTGTTGGGCATGGGGGGCTTCCTCATGGCCGCCACGCCGCTGACTGCGGGAGGGGGCCTGGCGGTAGTGGGGTTTTGTGGCGCCGGCTGGTACCCCATCGCGAAGGGCGGGACATTTGCCCAAGCTCCGGGCCGTGCCGTCGTGGTGCGGGCCATCACCAGCCTCGGCGCCCCGCTTGAGGCGCTGCTGGCCGCCGGCGTGGGGTTCGTCGCCCAGCGCTGGGGCCTCGCGGCGGGGGTGGCGTGCATCGCGACCGCTCCCTTGCTGATGCTCGCCGCCCTGGTGGGTCGCTGGCCCGCCGAGCGGCCGACCCCCGCCGGTGCCGAATCTCCTTATCCTTAGCGGTCCACTTGGGTCCACTGATGCGACAGCGCCGGGAGCACCTCGGCGCCATGGGGCGTCACGGCCACCACGTCTTCGATGCGGACGCCAAACTCCCCCGGCAGATAAATGCCGGGCTCGATGGAAAACGTCATGCCCACGGCCAGTGG
This sequence comes from Bacillota bacterium, assembly GCA_021795575.1. Taxonomy (GTDB): domain Bacteria; phylum Bacillota; class Sulfobacillia; order Sulfobacillales; family JAIMBI01; genus JAJZWV01. Next base: position 12,513 of record JAJYPH010000012.1, on the reverse strand, counting down.
AGTTTCGTCGCCCCGCATCATGAACGGCGGCTCGTGGCCCTCGAGCCCAATCCCGTGCCCGGTGCGGTGCACGAAGTACGGCCCATAGCCCGCGCGCTCAATGACAGCACGCGCCGCCCGGTCCACCGCACTGGCCGGCGCGCCAACCGCCACGGCGTCCTGGCCCGCCTGTCGCGCCGCATCCACGATGGCGAAAATCTCTCGGTAGCGGTCGGTGGGGGTGCCCACATAGACGCAGCGGGTGAGGTCCGACCAATAGCCGTCCTTCCGACAGCCCAGGTCCAGCCACAGCGGGCCGTCGGCCAGCACGGTGTCGTCCGGCTGGTGGTGCGGGGCGGCCGTGTTGGCGCCATACGCCACCAGCTGCCCGCTGGGGCCGTCGCCCCCGGCGGCGCGGAAGGCTTGCAGCATGGCCGCCTGCACGTCGCGTTCGGTGGCGCCCCGGGTGACAGCCCGGGCGCCGACCACAAAGACCTGGTCGGCGATGTGGGAGGCGGCGCGGAGCCGGTCCAGCTCGTCGGCGTCTTTGATCATGCGCAGCGGCCGTAGGACGCGGCTGGCCAAGGACACCTCGTCGGGTCGCAGTGCGTCCCCCACCTTCAGCACGTGGTCGTGGCGCGTCTTGTCGGACAGCAGCAGGGTGCCTCCGCCAGCGGCCGAGCCCGTGGCCAGCTCCACCGCCTCGTGGAGGCGACGCTGGGGTCCCTCATCGTCCGCGTAGTCCAACACCGGCAGGTACCCGAGCCGCAGCCTCACATCCGTGGCATTCACACCGGGCACCACCAGGGCGGCGCCGGTAGCCCCGACCACCAGGAAGCTCACGCGTTCGTCGCCGGGTGGGGTGTAGCCCACGGCATAGCGGACGTCTTCCCCGGCCGCCAACAGCAGGGCGCGGGCTCCCGTCGGCTCCAGCTGAGCCCGGATGCGGTCCAGTCGATGGGTCGCGGTCGTGTCGGTCATGGGACCCCTCCTGACATGATGTCGCTGGCTTGCGCTGCCGCCACCTTCGCGGTCGCGGCCCCGGTTTCCTGTCGAGCCGGGAACGCTGAAGTTTTTTCGCCCCCTTGACAGCGCCGGTAGAGTCCCGGTACAATCCCGGTGATGCCCAAGACGGTGGGTGCCGCAAGGCTCAATATCCCGCCCAGGCGATAGCCGTGAACCTCACGAAGCTTGACCTCTGTCTTGGGCGACAGAGGCTTTTTGTTTGGAGGGGACAGCGTGCCCAATGCCGCGAAGGCCGAAACCATTGAGGAGACGCGTGCCTTGTTGGAAGGCAGCGCCGCCGTGGTGCTGGCCAGCTATCAGAAGCTTTCCGTGACGCAGGTGGGGCTGTTGCGCGACCGGTTGGCCGAGCGCGGCGTCCGGGCCCGGGTGGTGAAAAACACCCTCATCAAGCGGGCCGCCGACGAGGTGGGCATCACCGGGCTCGAGCCCTATCTTAAAGGGCCCACGATGCTTTTGGTGTCCGACACCGACCCCGTGGCTCCGGCGCAGGGGGCCCAGGCCGCCCAGCGCGAGTTCCGCAATCTGGAGATGAAGGCCGGCATTCTGGGCCGCGAGGCGCTCGGCCTGGCGGAAGTGCGCCAGCTGGCGGCGCTGCCGGGCCGCGACGCCCTGCTGGGTCAGCTGGTGGGGACGCTGGCAGCGCCGGTGCAGCGGCTGGTGTGGGTGTTGGACGCCCCAATTGCCCAATTGGCGCGGGTGCTGGACCAAGTGCGCCAAAGCCGCGAGGCAGCGGCCTCCGCGTAAGAGGCGATCCGGAGTACCGTGTCGCTACGCCGTATCATTGCCGGATCATTAAGGAGGTTGCCCAGTGGCACAGGTGCAGGAGATTATCGAGCAGGTCAAAACCATGAACGTGTTGGAGCTGTCTCAGTTGGTGAAGGCGCTGGAAGAAGAGTTCGGGGTCACTGCGGCGGCGCCCGTGGCAGTGGCGGCTCCGGCAGTGGCGGGCGCCGCGCCGGTGGCTGCGGCGGAAGAAGTGGAGCAGACCGAGTTTGACGTGATTCTGACGTCGGCCGGCGACAAGAAGGTCCAGGTCATCAAGGCGGTGCGCGAGCTCACCGGCCTGTCTCTGACCGACGCCAAAGCCGTCGTCGATGGCGCGCCGAAAGCCGTCAAGGAAAAGCTGAACAAAGTGGACGCGGAAGCCGCCAAAGCTAAGCTGGAAGAGGCCGGCGCTACGGCCCAAGTCAAGTAACGGAGAACGTATTCCCGCCCATCCGCTGGTCGGCCTCAAAAAAGGCCTTGACCAGGGGGTGGGCTTGTGATACGCTTACCACTTGCCATATTTTTTCTTCCCGCAACAACTTCATCCGGCCCTGGGAACTGGCCAGACATTGCACGGCAAACACGCTAAGGAGCTGACTGCTTAATGGCCCAGCCGCTCGAAACGTCCGTAAACCCCGCAGTCCCCGTGTCCCGCATGAGCTTCGGCTCGATCAACGAGGTTCTGGACATGCCGAACCTGATCGAGATCCAGAAAAGCTCGTACGAGTGGTTTCTTCGCGAAGGGCTCAAGGATCTCCTTCGCGACATCTCCCCGATCCAGGATTTCACCGGCAACCTGCAGCTGGAGTTTGTGGACCACCAGCTGAAGACGCCCAAATACGACGTGGACGAGTGCAAGGCGCGGGACGTCACGTACTCGGCGCCCCTGCATGTGAAGGTGCGGCTCATCAACAAGGAGACCGGCGAGATCAAGGAGTCGGACGTGTTCATGGGAGACTTCCCGCTCATGACCGACAAGGGCACGTTTATTATCAACGGGGCCGAGCGCGTCATCGTGAGTCAGCTGGTGCGCTCGCCGGGTGTGTACTTCAACCGGGAGTTTGACGTCTCGGGCAAGCCCCTGTTTTTCGCCCAGGTGATTCCCAACCGGGGAGCCTGGCTCGAGTTCGAGACCGATGCCAACGAAGTGATTTCGGTGCGCATCGATCGGACGCGCAAGATTCCCGCCACCATTCTGCTGCGGGCCCTGGGGCTGGAGACCGACGCCGCCATTCTGGAGGCGGTGGGTGAAGATGCGCGGGTCGCGCGCACCATCGAGAAGGACCCGAGCCACAATCGCGAGGAAGCGCTGGTGGAAATTTACAAGCGACTCCGTCCGGGGGAACCCCCGACGGTGGAGAGTGCCGACACGCTGCTGAAGTCGCTGTTTTTTGAGCCGAAGCGCTACGACCTCGCCAGCGTGGGTCGCTACAAGGTCAACAAGAAGCTTTCGGTGCAGCGGCGCATCGTGGGGCACATGGCGGGCGAGGTGCTGGCCGACCGCGAAACCGGCAGCGTCCTGGCCCATGAGGACGAGCGCATCTCGCGAGAGACGGCGGAGGCCATCGGCGAGGCGGGCATCCATACGCTCACGCTCCGGACCGATGCCGGCCAGGAGGTGCTGGTGGTGGGCAATGGATCGCCCCAGCCCGACGTCCGCGTGATCACCCGCGAGGATGTGGTCGCGGTGTTCAACTATGTGATGAATCTATACGACGAGGTGGGCGCGACCGACGACATCGACCACCTGGGGAACCGGCGTCTCCGGTCGGTGGGCGAACTGCTGCAAAACCAGTTCCGCGTCGGACTGGGGCGCATGGAGCGCGTGGTGCGGGAGCGCATGACGATTCAGGATGCCGAGTCGGTCACGCCGCAGGTGCTGATCAACATCCGGCCGGTCGTCGCGGCCGTCAAAGAGTTTTTCGGGTCGTCGCAGTTGTCGCAGTTCATGGACCAGCACAACCCGCTGGCCGAACTGACCCACAAGCGCCGCCTGTCGGCCCTGGGCCCCGGTGGTCTTTCGCGCGAGCGGGCCGGATTTGAGGTGCGGGACGTGCACCACTCGCACTACGGCCGTATGTGTCCCATCGAGACCCCCGAGGGTCCCAATATCGGCTTGATGCTGTCGCTGTCGACGTATGCGCGCATTAACGCGTACGGCTTCATGGAAACCCCCTATCGGGTGGTTGACAAGCTGCACGGCGTCGTGACGACCGAAATCAAGTACCTGACCGCGGACGAAGAAGACGACGCCGTCATTGCCCAGGCCAACGAGCCCTTGGCGGCCGACGGCCACTTCACGGCCGAGCGGGTGACGGTGCGTTTCAAGCAGGAAATCCTGGAGGTCGAACCGAACCGGGTGGACTTCATGGATGTGTCGCCGAAGCAGGTGGTGTCGGTGGCCACGGCGCTCATTCCCTTCTTGGAACACGATGACGCCAACCGCGCGCTCATGGGCGCCAACATGCAGCGCCAGGCGGTGCCGCTGCTGCGGACCGATGCGCCGGTGGTCGGCACGGGCATGGAGAAGAAGGCGGCCCTGGACTCCGGGGTCATGATCGTGGCGGAGGGCGATGGCGTGGTGGATCGCGTATCCGCCCACCAGATCACGGTGCGCTATGCGGATGGCCAGGCCAAGAGCTATCGCCTGCACAAGTTCATGCGATCGAACCAGGGCACCTGCATCAACCAGCGGCCGGTGGTGCACCGCGGGGATGCGGTGCAGGCGGGCCGGGTGCTGGCGGACGGGCCCTCGACGGATCAGGGGGAGCTGGCGCTGGGCCGCAACGTGCTCGTGGCGTTCATGCCCTGGGAGGGCTACAACTACGAGGACGCCATTCTCATCAACGACCGGCTGGTGAAGGACGATGTGTTTACGTCCATCCACATTGAAGAGTACGAGAGCGACGCGCGGGACACCAAGCTAGGCCCGGAGGAAATCACGCGCGACATCCCCAACGTGGGGGACGAGGTGTTGAAGGACTTGGACGAGCGGGGCATCATCCGCATTGGGGCGGAGGTGCGGCCCGGCGACATTCTGGTGGGCAAGGTGACGCCCAAGGGAGAAACGGAGCTCACGGCGGAGGAGCGGCTGCTGCGGGCCATCTTTGGCGAGAAGGCGCGCGAGGTGCGCGACACGTCGCTCCGGGTGCCCCACGGGGAGTCCGGCATTGTCGTGGACGTGAAAGTGTTCGAGCGGTCGGCGGGCGACGAGCTGTCGCCGGGGGTCAACCAGCTGGTGCAGGTGTACATCGCGCAGAAGCGCAAGATTTCCGAAGGAGACAAGATGGCGGGTCGGCACGGCAACAAGGGCGTCATCTCGAAGATCCTACCGGAGGAAGACATGCCGTTTCTGCCCGACGGGACGCCGGTCGACATCGTGCTGAGCCCCTTGGGTGTGCCGTCCCGCATGAACATCGGGCAGATTTTGGAGACCCACCTGGGTTGGGCGGCGATGGCGCTGGGCTTGAAGGTGGCGACGCCGGTGTTTGACGGCGCTTCGGACCGTCAGGTGGCGGAACTGCTGGAGCGGGCCCGGCTGTCGCCGGACGGCAAGACCGTGCTGCACGACGGCCGCACCGGCGAGGCGTTCGACAACCGGGTCACGGTCGGCGTGGTGTACATGCTGAAGCTGGCCCACCTGGTGGACGACAAGATTCACGCGCGGTCCACAGGCCCGTACTCGCTCGTGACCCAGCAGCCCCTGGGAGGCAAGGCGCAGTTTGGCGGTCAGCGCTTCGGAGAGATGGAAGTGTGGGCGCTGGAAGCGTATGGTGCCGCCTACACCCTGCAGGAACTGCTGACGGTGAAGTCCGACGACACCGTGGGGCGGGTCAAAACCTACGAGGCCATCGTGAAGGGGGAAAACGTCCCCGAGCCCGGAGTGCCGGAGTCGTTCAAGGTGCTGATCAAAGAGCTGCAGAGCCTGGGCTTGGACGTCAAGGTGCTGAACGAACTGGACGAAGAGATCGAGTTGCGGGAGTTGGAGGACGACATGGAGCCTCGGCACTCGGACCTGCTGGTGGAGCCGCTGGACGACGACGGCGCGGAGGATCGCGAACTGCATCGCCTGATGGGCGATGGCCTGGAGACGACGGCGGGGGCGCATGCGCCCGAGGGATTCGGCGAAGAAGATGCCGACGACGAGGCCGACGACAGTTCGCAGGCCATGGCCATCCTGCAGCGCGGAGGATCGGACGACGATCGCGAGGACCCCGAGTAGCTCCGCGCCCGGTGCCGGCTTGGGGACGACTGGGGCGGAGACACCCCGCCCTCCCTTCAAGCCCTTCAAGCAAAGGAGGACGACACGCCGTATGCTGGATGTGAACCACTTCGACTCCATGCGCATTGGACTGGCCTCGCCGGAGCAGATCCGGGAGTGGTCCAAGGGTGAGGTCAAGAAGCCTGAAACCATCAACTACCGCACACTCAGGCCTGAGCGGGAGGGCCTGTTCTGCGAAAAAATCTTTGGCCCCCAGCGCGACTGGGAGTGCCATTGTGGCAAATACAAGCGCGTGCGCTACAAGGGCGTGGTGTGCGACCGCTGTGGCGTCGAGGTGACGCGGTCGAAGGTGCGGCGCGAACGGATGGGCCACATCGAGCTGGCCGCGCCGGTGTCGCACATCTGGTACTTCAAGGGCATCCCGTCGCGGATGGGTCTTCTCCTGGACATGACGCCGCGTCAGCTCGAAAAAGTCTTGTACTTCGCGTCGTACGTGGTGCTGGATCCGGGCGTCACTCCTTTGATGAAAAAGCAGCTCTTGGTGGAGTCCGAGTACCGAGAGTACCGAGAGAAGTACCAGACCGACTTCATCGCCGGCATGGGCGCGGAGGCGATCAAGGAGCTGTTGCTGGAGATTGACTTGGACAAACTGGCGGGCGAGCTCCGCGAAGAACTGCATGCGTCGAGCGGTCAGCGGCGGCTCCGGGCCACCCGCCGCCTCGAGGTGGTGGAGGCATTCCGGCTCTCGGGCAACCGTCCGGAGTGGATGGTGCTGGACGTCGTCCCCGTGATTCCACCGGATCTGCGCCCCATGGTGCAGCTGGACGGCGGTCGCTTCGCCACGTCCGACTTGAACGATCTGTATCGGCGGGTCATCAACCGCAACAACCGATTGAAGCGGCTGTTGGATCTGGGGGCGCCCGACATCATCGTGCGCAACGAGAAGCGCATGCTGCAGGAGGCGGTGGACGCCCTCATTGATAATGGCCGCCGGGGCCGGGCCGTCACCGGCCCGGGCAACCGGGCCCTGAAGTCGCTGTCGGATATGCTGAAAGGCAAGCAGGGGCGGTTCCGTCAGAACCTCTTGGGCAAGCGGGTCGACTACTCGGGCCGTTCGGTCATCGTGGTCGGGCCTACGCTGCAGCTGCATCAGTGCGGACTGCCCAAAGAGATGGCGCTGGAGCTGTTTAAGCCGTTTGTGATGAAGCGGCTCGTCAACGATGGCTATGCACACAACATCAAGTCCGCGAAGCGCATGGTGGAGCGGGTGCGGCCCGAGGTGTGGGACGTGCTGGAGGATGTGATTCGCGAGCATCCCGTGCTGCTGAACCGGGCGCCCACGCTGCACCGGCTGGGCATTCAGGCGTTTGAGCCGGTGCTGGTCGAGGGCAAGGCGATTCAGATCCATCCGCTGGTGTGCGCGGCGTACAACGCCGACTTCGACGGCGACCAGATGGCGGTGCACGTGCCGCTGTCCGCCGAGGCGCAGGCCGAAGCGCGCGTGCTGATGCTGTCGAGTCACAACATCCTGAACCCCAAAGACGGCCGGCCGGTGGTCACGCCCGCCAAGGACATGGTGCTGGGGTGCTACTATCTCACGCTGGAAGAGGCGGACGCGCCCGGCACGGACATGGTGCTGGCGGACATGGCCGAGGGCCTGATGGCCTACCAGCAGGGGGTGCTGTCCCTCCACGCGCGCATTCGGATGCGCTTTGACGGCAAGCTCCAGTCGTCGACGCTGGGCCGGTTCATCTTCAATGAGGCGCTGCCCCACGAGCTGCGGTTCATCGACCGGGTCGTCGACCGGCGGGAGTTGTCCCGGCTGGTTGAAGACCTGTTCCGGCAGTTCGGCAACTCCATTACCGCCGATGTGCTGGACAGCATCAAGCAGCTGGGTTTCCGATTCGCCACCCAGGCCGGCACGACGATTTCCATCAGCGACATCGTCGTGCCGCCCGAAAAGGCGGCGATCCTGGAAGAGGCCGAGGCGCTGGTGGTCCAGGTGGATCGCCAGTACCGGCGCGGGCTCATCACGCAGGACGAACGCTATGAGCGCATCATCGCCATCTGGACCGAGGCCAAGGACAAGGTGACGGAGGCGCTGGTGGGTACGATGGAGCTGTTGAACCCGGTGTACATGATGGCCACGTCGGGAGCGCGCGGCAACATGCAGCAGATTTCGCAGCTGGCGGGCATGCGGGGGCTGATGGCGGATCCGTCGGGGCGCATCATCGAGCTGCCGATTCGCGCCAGTTTCCGTGAAGGCCTCACCGTGCTGGAGTTCTTCACCTCGACCCACGGTGCGAGAAAGGGCCTGGCGGACACGGCCATTCGGACCGCGGACTCCGGCTACCTGACACGCCGGCTGGTCGATGTGTCCCAAGACGTGATCATTCGGGAAGTGGACTGCGGTACGGATCACGGCAACCTCGTGGAAGAAATCCGCGATGGCGGCCAGCTGATCGAAGGGCTGGCCGACCGCATCATCGGCCGGATGGCGTCGGGCCCGGTGGCGCACCCGAAAACCGGTGAGGTGCTGGCCCAGCCGAGTGAGCTCATCGACGAGGCGACGGCGGCTCGCATCGTGGAGGCCGGCATCACCCAGGTGTCGATTCGGTCGCTCCTGACGTGCCAGGCCCGTTATGGCGTGTGCGTCATGTGCTACGGACGCAACCTGGCGACCGGAATGCTCGTGGAAGTGGGTGAAGCGGTCGGCATCATTGCCGCCCAGAGCATCGGCGAGCCGGGCACGCAGCTCACCATGCGGACGTTTCACATGGGCGGCGTGGCCGGGGACGACATCACCCAGGGTCTGCCGCGCGTCGAGGAGCTGTTTGAGGCCCGCAAGCCCAAGGGGCAGGCCGTGATCACGGAAGTGGCCGGCACCGTGCACCTCACCGACAACAAGGGGCGGCGCGAGGTGACCGTCGTGGTCCAGGATGGGGAGGCCGAAGCTTACGCCATTCCATTCGGGTCGCGCGTGAAGGTGCACGACGGCGACGTGGTCGAGGCCGGGCAGGAACTGACCGAGGGCTCGGTCAACCCGCACGACTTGTTGAAGGTGCGCGGCCCCGTCGGCGTCCAGGAGTACCTGGTGCACGAGGTGCAGCGGGTGTATCGCGTCCAGGGCGTGGATATCAACGACAAGCACATCGAGGTCATCGTGCGCCAGATGTTAAAGAAGCTGCACATCGAAGAAGCGGGCGACACCGCGCTGCTGCCGGGCAGCAACACCGACCGCTTTGAGTTCCAGGACGTGAACACCGAGGCGCTGTTGCACGGGCTCATGCCCGCCGTGGGCAAGCCCATGCTGATGGGCATTACCAAAGCGTCGCTGGCCACCGACTCGTTCCTGTCGGCCGCATCGTTCCAGGAAACCACGCGAGTGCTGACCGAGGCGTCCATCAAGGGCAAGCGGGATCCGCTGCTGGGCTTAAAGGAGAACGTCATTATCGGCAAGCTGGTGCCGGCAGGCACCGGGATGACGCGGTACCACGACGTGGGCGTGTACTCGCTGGGCAATGCCGACGAAGTGTCTTTTGTCGGGGATGCCTTGAGCCGCTACCGGGACTAACGCGTAGCCCCGGCTCGCGACCGCCACCCGCGCCGATGCGGGTGGCGGTCAGGCGATCCTGGGCCTGTCCACCGTTGGCCGCGGCCCCGCGGCGCCCAGCGGCGGGGCGGGGGCGCTGCGCTACACTGGGGGAGGGGGAGCCGATGCGCGTCGCGTGGGGCGCCGTCGCCGTCGTGCTGGTGTTGCTGTGTGGCACCTTGGGCCTACACGTGATTTACGGCACGTCGTGGCTGCAGTCGGTGTACGGCACGCTGGCGCTCATGACCACGGCGGGCGACAACCGCATCGTGCCGGTCACGCCCGGGCAAGTCGTGTTTACGTTTGTCCTGCTGGCGGTGGGGACGGCACTGTGGATTTATTGGCTCTCCATCGTGGTGGCGGCGCTGCTGCGGATGGACCTCACGCGAAAGGAGCGGCGCATGCAGGACCGGCTGAGTCGCCTGGAGGGGCACTACGTGGTGGTCGGCGCTGGACGGGTGGGCCGCCGCGTGGCGCAGGAATTGACCCAGGGCGGCGTGGTGGTGGTGATCGTGGACACGGACGCCACCCGCATTGAGGCCGTGGAGGACGAGGCGGCCCTCGCGGTGGCGCTGCCGGCGTATGACGTGGAGCATTTTCGCCGCGTGCGGCTCGACCGGGCTCAAGGGCTCGCGCTGGCCTTGCCCGATGACGCACAGAATTTGTACGCCTATCTGGCGGCACAGGACTCCAACCCCAACCTGCGGGTGGTGGCCCGTGCCCAAACCCAGGAGAGTGCCCATCACCTCAGGCGCCTCGGGGTAGGAGAGGTGGTCCTGCCCGATTTGGCAGGCGGCTACCGGATGGGGCGCATGCTGCTGAAGCCGCGCGCGCACGAGCTGCTGCGCACCCTGACCGACGAAACGGGAGTGGCGGTGCATGAGGTGGAGGTGGATGCAGGGCATCCCATGGCCAACCAACCCGTGCGCCACGTGCGCCAAGCGTTTGACGCGTCCTACACGCTGCTGGGCTACTGGCGCGAGGGCACGACGCGTCTGGCACCCCCAGCCGACGAGCTTCTCCACGTGGGGGACGTCCTCATCCTGTTGCAGCAAGGCGCCCCATGAGGCTCATAGGGAAAGGGCCGTGGCGGGCGGCCGCCGCGAGGTCTGGAGGACGCCGCGGGCCGGGTCGTGAGAACGAGCGGACGTCGAGCGGAACCTAAATAAAACTGAGGATGGGCAAGTGCTTCAGCACCAGCATCACCACGCCGAGCACCACGCCCAGCATGGCGAGGCGCTTGGAGCCAGGCCGAGTCATGCCCACCAGGCCAAACAAAATGGCCAGAATGCCGAGAATGTCAACGAGGGCGGCGCCGAGCACCGGGATCCATCCCAGTACCAACGCCGCGATCCCGAACGTGCCACCCCAAAAACCAGCATCGTTGCGGCCACGCAGCTCGCGTCGTACCCTGGGTATCATCGATGGTCGCCCCTTTCGCACCCTGATGCTCTGGGGCCATCATAGACCTATGGTGGGGAGTCTGCCGAGCCGCCGTCGCCCGTGGCCCTGCCGGAGGGCAGATTAACCACGGGCGTGTGGGGAGGAGGTGGGCCGATGGGGCCAGCAGAGACGGCTCGCCCCGCGCTGGCGCCCCGTCCGTGGTGGTGGGCGGGGATGGCGGGACCGGTGTTGTTCACGGTGAGTTGGGGAGCAGAAAGCTTTCTGGTGCCCGGCACGCATCCCTGGAACCAGTCCATCAGCTTTTTGGGGCAGGGCCCGTGGGGGTGGGTGCAAAATGACAACTTTGTGGTGTCGGGCCTATTGGTGTTGGTGTTTGTGGGCGTCCTGTACACCGAGAGCCCCGATGGGCCGCCTGAGCTGAAAAGTTTGGCCCGGTGGCAGAGCCTCGCCGCCCTGGGCATGATTCTGGCAGGGTTGGTGCGCCAACGGTCGCTTTCCGGCGCCGCCTTGGCCAGCCCGTTCGGGCCACTCACCGCCGCGGGCCTCGGCCACATTGCGGGGTCAGGGCTGGTTTACCTCGCCGTGGTCGGGGCATGCGGCCTGGAAGGGAGGGCGGCAGCGCCCTGGTCAACGTTGGCGTGGCGCTGGTGGTCGCGCGTCACAGCCACGGGCCTGGTGATCGGACTGGGGCTGTTTCTCGCCTCGGCGGCCGACGGCGGCCCCAGCGGCTTGTGGGAGCGGGTGGTGGCCCTGATGGCCAGCGTGTGGATGGTCGCTTTAGTGCAGCGCATGCAGCGTGTGACGGGTGGGGCCGCACCCCCTGAGCGGACCCGGGCGCGCGGTCGCCCCGCGTGATTGTCCAGCGAAGGGACTAGCCCCGATCTTCCGACACGGCGCGGGACAACGCGTAGGCATCGTCCAAGCGCCCGGCCTCTTCCAAGGGAACTCCGGCGGGAGCCCCTCCCGTCCATGGAATTCCGTACTGGGCTGCCAGCTCCCGAGCGGCGGCCTGTGGGTCCGGGTCCAGCGGGGCCAGTTTCGCGACGGGACGTCCTCGGTCGGTTACCACGATGATGTCGCCGCTCCGCGCGCGGGACACGTATGGGCTCAGGTGGCGCTTTAAGAGGCGAATGCCTACGTGTGTCATCGGTCACCCCCCCATGTGGGCTCGTCATAACACACTTGTGGTCCCGAGAGGAAGCCCGATCGGCTGTGGTGGCCCAGGGAGAAGCGAGAACGGGCACGACAGGGCCGTCACCAGGACCATGCCCCGGTGGCGGCCCGCCCGCCACCGCCCGCGCCCCGTCGACTGGTCCTGGCCGCATCGGTGAGATGGTGGCTCCACCGTACGGAGCTATGGTCGTGGCGAGAAGGCCCCGGGTGCCGCTTCGTGTGGTCAGAGACCCGCCAGCAGGCTGGTGGCCAGCACCGCGCCGCAGAGCCCCAAGGCCAAAAACGCGGCCGACACCCCGGCGATGGCGGCCAAGCCGGCCGCCATCACGGCGCCCACGGCGCTAGCCACGCG
>JAJYPH010000136.1 GCA_021795575.1 Bacillota bacterium | reverse complement strand
TTCCGATCTGCCCGGATTCTGGCACGCTGATCTGCGTGGACTCGCCCAGCGCCTGGTTGCCAATCGGGTCTGGGAGCAGAGTCGCGTGGCGGGGTATCGGGTCGTGGCCCTGGACGGGGTGGAGTGGTTCGCCACCCGGGCGCAGCATTGTGGCGACTGCACGCGACGCGTGGTCCAGGGGGTGACGGAGTACGCGCACAAAAGTGTGGTCGCGAGCCGGGTCGGCGCGATCCCGATGGCACTGGACTGGGAACCCCAGCGGCCGGCCGATGGCGCGCCCAGAGCGAAGCCGAATGGCGCGCCGTCCAGCGCCTGCACCCAGGTGTTTCTGCAGGCCGTGCAGCGCCACGGCTGGGACGCCGTGGTCCGGCTGAAGAACGAACGGCTGACGCTCTGGCAGGATGCGGCGGGCTTGCTTCAGATCACGCCGCCCGTGCTACACCGGGCAACCCCGCAGGCAACCCTGGTGCTGTGGGATCTCCCCGACATCACCGGGGGCCCGCTCACCGGGGTGCGGGTGGTCGTGTGGCAGCGGTGGGATCATCGGGCCGGCCGCCCGCCCGCGGACGACCCGTTCCACGAGGGCTGGGCGGTGACCACGGCCGGCCCCGGGATGCCAGCCGAGGCCGTGTACACCATCATGCGGCATCGCTGGGAGGAAGAACACGGCATTGTTCGTCGCGGGCAGTCGGGCTGGCATTTGGGCCACGGCTTTGGGTACACCCCGGCCCTGATCGAAGCCCTGATTGGGTTGCAGTTGGGCGCCATGACGCTGTGGGCGTGGTGGGGCTACCGCCCGCGCGTCGCACGCTCGGGGGTGCTCCCGCCCGAATGCGCGCGCATTGAGGTGGCGCGGCTGCGGACGGACGGGACCGCGCGGTTTGGCACCGCGTCTTAACGGCGCCCGATCGCAGGCGTTGCGTCCCGCGCGCCGCGCCGGGCTGCGGGCGCTGTCGCGGCCCCTCCCCTTTTGACGAATCCAGGCCCCCGCACGGCGTCTCTGCCGCCAATCCGCATGGCAGCGCGGTCGCCCCGGCCCCCGCTAAAATCGGCTGAGGAGCTTCGGTGTGAGGGCTCATTCCCTTGACCCGCAGTCCTGGTCGATGGTAAGATATGTAGGAACGGAGCGATATCATTGGGATTGGGTAAGGAGGCTTCGACCTGTGCAGTACCGCGCTCGGGTTACCGGTAAAGGACAGATTACGGTGCCGGTCTCTGTTCGCAGGACGCTTGGGGTTCAGGAGGGAGACGACCTGCTGTTCGACGTGCAGCCGGATGGCGTCCGGGTCATGCCCGGGCGTTCTGGGAATGTGTTCCGGACTCTCGCTGGCCACTGGCGTCAGGGGGCTGGCATGGAGCCCCAGGAAGTTGATGCCTGGCTCAAGGACGTGCGGGGACATGACGATCCGTGAGCACAGCGATCGACACGAACATCTTGGTGGACTTGTTGGCTGGGGAAGACTTCGGTGCCGGGGAGGCGGCTCGGGCGTTGGACGCATTGCACCAGCGTGGAGCCTTGGTCATCTGTGGGGTGGTTTACGCCGAGCTGCTGGCGTATCCTGGCCGGACCGATGAAGAGGTGGCGGCCGTGCTCGACGCGGCCGGCATTCGGGTGGACTGGGATCTTGGCCCGTCGGTGTGGCGGTCAGCGGGTCGCGCGTACGCTCAGTATGCCTGCCGACGCCGCCAGGCCCGGACGGCCGTCCCACGGCGCCTTTTGGCGGACTTTGTGATTGGCGCCCATGCGCTCACGGCCGGGGCGCTGCTGACGCGGGACCTCGGCATCTATCGAGCCAGCTTTCCAGAATTGGCGGTGTGGGCCCCTCGCGACGTGTAACGATCGCGGCTCGGCACCGCCCCCGCGCGAGCGGCCGCGGCCGGTGGACGGACGCCCCGCGACATCGTCCGGCGATGGCGGTCCCGCTTGCGGAATCGTCACTGGCGCTTTTAACTTCCTGGTCAGACAGAGTAGGACTCTAGAGGGTTCCGCCGCTGAGATTGCCGAATGGATCCGCCGTGAGCAAGTTCAGCACGAGGCGGAGACGGTCGGGTGGCGTCGGCTAGGTGGCCAGGACTCGGACGACGGGTGAGGCGCGGGGAATCGTGCGATTGCGGCAGGGACACGGAGGGACCCATACACGAATGCCAGCGGGGCGGACCGCCAGCCGCCGAGCTCTTGCGGGTCCACGATGGCCGCCTCTCCTGGTTGACCCAACGCGGCCAGGGGCGGGCGGGGGTGTACCGCCAACAGCCGCAGGGATCCCTTTAGGGCGCCCCGGCCTCCGCCAGTTCCAAGATGGATAGAATGGCCCCCAGGTGGCTGAACCCCTGAGGAAAGTTGCCCCGCGGCTCGTTGGTGTCCATGTCCACGTGCTCGCCCATCAGGCCTAGGTCGGTGGTATGGGTGAAAAGGTCGCGCAAGATGTGCTCTGCCTCATCGCGACGGCCCAGCTGCAGGTACACCCGCGCCAGCCAGTAGCTGGCCAAAATAAACGGGTGGGTGGCCTCCCCCATCATGTCATTCCGGTAGCGATACACCCACGGATGCTGGACTAGATCCTGCTCCATGCGCGCCAAAGTCTGGAGAAACCGGGGATCGTCGGCGGGGACAAAGCCGTACAGCGGCAGCGTGAGGAGCGCCGCGTCCACGGTATCGCCCTCAAAGCGCTGCGTGTAGATGCCCAGTGTGGCATTGAAGCCGTGCGCCTCGACCCGAGCGCGCACGGCCTCCGCCGCCACGTGGTAGCGGGCCGCCGTGTCGGCGCGCCCCGCTGCGTCCAAGAGGCGGGAGCCGTACTCCAGCGACACCCAGCACATGACTTTGGAATGCGTGTAGTGATCGTCCTGGCCTCGGAATTCCCACAGACAGCAGTCCTTCTGCTCCCAGTTGCGCGCCACCCACTCCAGCAGAAACTCCAGCGCGTCCACGTAGCTCACCAGCCATTCCTGGTCGCGACAGGTTTCATGGTAGCGCCACATCGCCCACACCAGCGCCCCTTCGATGTCCAGTTGGAGCTGGGCCGTGGCCGCGTTGCCGTCGCGCACGGGGCGCGACCCTCGAAAGCCGTTCAGCCAGTTGAGATCGCGTTCATACCGAATCAGCGTGCCGTCCACCCGAAAGAACGGCGCCTTAAAGGGCTTGCCCTGCAGATCCACCGTGTTGATGAAAAAGTCTATGATCCGCCGCGCGGCCACATGCTCCCCCGCCACCAGGAGCGCCTCGGCCGCGTAGCAGCCGTCCCGGACCCAGGCAAACCGATAATCCCACTGGCGCTCGCCCCCCACCTGCTCGGGCAGCGAGGTGGTGGGCGCCGCCACGATCGCACCGTTCGTGCGATAGGACAACCCGTGCAACACCAAGAGGGAACGCTTCAGCTGGGCCAGGAACGGCCCTTGATAGGTGGTGGCCGCGAGCCGCTGCCAGTACTGCACGTTGCGCTCGAGGCCGTGCCCGGCCTCCGCCTCCGGGTCAAGGTCCAGCTCCGGCGAGTGGCTGTCCGGATGATGAATGAGTCGCACGTCGTACGTTCCCGGGTCCAGTGCCCACGAGTCGGTGGAGGGGATGTACCGCGCCCCCTGGCCCGCCAGCATCAGCTGCAGCGATTCCCCATCGGTCGGATCCTCAAACATGGCGCCGGTGTCCGTGAGAGTCAGCCCGGCGGCAATCAGGCCGTTTTGGAAGACGGGGCGAATCACCAGCTCCAGCGGCAAGTCGCTCACCACCACGCGGTGCAGCTCCTGGCTGCCAATCGCGAGATAATCTGTGACGGTCGTTTCGCCCGTCGCCCCCTCCATCGCCGTGTAGCGCGTCCGCAGGATGTTGGTGTCCTCGATGTAGTGCTGTTCCGTACGGTGGGGCACCGTCGGCTTGATGACAAAGTAGCCGTTGCGGTCGGCGCCCAAAAGTTTGGCAAAGACGGCCGGGCTGTCAAAACGCGGGAAGGGGAGCCAATCCACCGATCCGTCCGGGGACACCAGCGCCGCCGTGTGGGAATTTGAAAGCAGTCCATAGTACTCCATGGCATTATGCTAGCGCGGCCGCGCATCGGACGCAAACGCGCGCGGGCGAGGCCCCGATTTCCACGTGCCACAGGATGCCGTGACGCGGGTGCTGTGACGCCGCGCTACAACACGAGTGGCTTTTCGACGGCGCCGTGCGATGGCGCCTCGAGGCTACCGGCTGGATACCATCGGGTGAGGGCGCGACCCAGTCTCTCATGGGGAGGCCTGCCGCTCCTCCCCCAGGATGTATAATGGTGGCATTCCCGTGACCATGGGGAGGAACGTTTGGCTATGGATGTGCCAGCTAGCCAGTTCAAAGCGCGGTGTTTGGAGCTCATCTCCCTCGTCAAGGACAAGCGTGTGGAGGTCATCATCACCAAACGGGGGCAGCGCGTGGCGAAGCTCGTCCCGTTGGCCGACGAGCCTCCGCGCACGCTTTTGGGCTACCTGCGGGGCACCGTGACCGTTGTCGGTGATATCACCGAGCCCGTTGGCGAGGTGTGGGACGCAGACCCAGATGGAAAGTGACGGGGCCGCCCGACTCCTGCTCGACACCCACATTTGGATCTGGCTGATGAATGGCGAGCCGCATCGGCTGGGCGCAGCAACCGTCGAGGCCATTGAACGCGCGGCGACCACCGGACGCGTGTACGTCTCCGCCATTTCGGTGTGGGAAGTAGCCATGCTCGACAGCAAAGGGCGCATCCGCCTATCCCGTGACTGCGGCGAATGGGTCCGGGAGGCATTATCCGCGCCCGGGGTACAACTTCTTCCGTTGTCTCCGGACATCGCCGTGGCCAGCAGTCGGCTGCCCGGAACGTTCCACGGCGACCCGGCGGATCGGATTTTGGCCGCCAGCGCCCGCCTGATGACCCTCACCCTCGTGACCCGGGATGAACGCATTCTGGCTTACGCGGCGGCGCACTACGTGACCGTGTTGGAACCACATCCCTTGAGGCCACAGGGCTTGCGCCCCTAAGCGCCGGGCCGGGTCCGGAGGGTTAAGCGCCTCCGCCTGCTTGCCATGACGCGGTGGCGCTGTGGCACGGGGGCCAAGACCAACCAAGGCAGCAGCAACCCCTTCCCTCCGTGGAGCACGCCCCGCAGGTCGCGTCGTTGCGGCCCAGCGCGGCCGTGGGCGCCAACGCAGCCGGCGTGCGGCTCGGCGCGCGTCCAACCCCCTTTGCGCGGGTTAGGCACCCCGGGGTATCCTACCAGACAGAGGTGAGGACCGTGGCTGAACCGGATCGCGGGCATCGCCCCACGTTTCTTATCTGCGGCATGGTCCACCTGGTGAGCCGTGGCGACTGGCACATCGTGGATGCCGGCGATGTACGAAGCCCTCAGCGCACCCAGGAGATGAACGACGTGGTAGCACGGCTGGGTGACTTCGAGCCCACGCAGGTGGCGGTCGAGCGGGTTGTTGGCGACCAGGGTGCGCTCGACGCCCACTACCGGGCGTACCGCGCACACATGGCGGATCTGGACGCCAGCGAGGAGCAGCAGATCGGGTTCAGGACGGCCGCCCGCCTGGGACTTGACCGTGTGCAGGCCGTCGACTGGATGGACCTCATCCCCGGCCAGCGAGCGTTCGGTGAGGTGATGGCGTGGGCCCAGACGCACCAGCCACCCCTGTACGAGGAGCTGTCCGGCGGGGGCCCTGGCTCCATCTCCATCGACGATCGATCCCTGTTGGACGTCCTGCGCGAGGTCAACCAACCGGATCGCGACCGAGCGAGTCACACGTCATACCTGCGCTTAGCGCAGATTGGCACGGCCGCCGACCCCGAGGCGGCGTACGTCGGCCTTGACTGGCTCACCTGGTGGTACCGACGGAACCTCACGATTTTTGTGAACCTCATGCGGCTCGCCACCACACCCGACGACCGGATCCTGCTCCTGATTGGAGCGGGACATCGGTTTCTGTTGAATCAATTCCTGCGCGACAGCGAGCGGTGTCACGTGGACGAGGCGATCCGTTACTTGGGCTGACCAAGAAGATTCGCTGAGCACTGGGCGGCCGCATGCACAACCCCTGGCGGTGACGCGCGGCAAGCCGCTCCACCCGCCGGCGCCATAGACGCCGCGCCACCGGGGCGCCCACCCAGGGTCCTCATACGCCCTGGTCAAGAGCGTTCGGTTCGCCGGTGTCTCGGGGCATGACACACGAAGGCGGACCCGCCGGTCAACGGGGGATTTCGCCACCCATCCTCGTGTCGGTTACAGTAAGGCATGAGCACACTGCAGCGCGTCGCCATAGTGGTCCGAAAACTTTCGGGGCGGGGCGGGATGGAAACCGTCATCCGCGCGGTGGCCGCCGCCGCCACCACCGCTCCCGAGCCCACCCAGGTTCATGTGTGGTGCCTCGGCGTGCCCTTGCGGACCGAGTGGCTCGACGGCCTGCCGCACCGAGTCGCCAACATCGACCAGGGAACGGGGCGGCGGTTTCAGTTGGGGGCCAAGCGTTGGCTGTATACCGGTGCCCTCAAGCGTTTTCTGCGTCAGGCCCCCGTGGACGCGCTCCTGGCCACGGACCCTGTGTTCGTGGCGGCGGGGCTGGCGGCGGTGGGGCGGGAAACCAGCCGCCCGCGTGTATTTTCGTGGCCCCACTTCTCGCTCGACCGCCTGGCCAACATCGGATGGCTCCAAGGGGCCGACGGCCACCTGGCCCTCAGCACGCAAATTGCCGAGCAGATCCAGGACCTCAACCCGCGTGTCCCGCCTACGGTAGTGGGAAACCCCCTGCCGACGGAGTCGGCCGCCCTAGTTCCCCCACCAGCGGGTCCGGCGCGCTTTCTCTACGTGGGCCGCCTGCAGAACCATCAGAAGCGAGTGGACCTGTTGTTGGACGCGCTGGCGCCGTTGCGGGCACGGGCCTGGACTCTGGACGTGTTGGGTGACGGGCCGGATCGCGCGACCCTCGAGTCGCAAGCCGACCGCCTGGGGATTGGGGACCACGTCCAGTGGCATGGCTGGCAGGCCGACCCGTGGTCCGCCGTGACGGAGGCCACCGCGCTGGTGCTGCCCTCGGACTTTGAAGGCTTCGGCATGGTGCTGCTGGAAGCCTTGGCGCGGGGCATTCCCGTGGTGGCCACCGACTGTGTGGCTGGGCCGCGCGACATTGTGGCGTCAGGGGCCAACGGCTGGCTGGTACCGCCGGGAGACGGGCCGACTTTGTCTCGCGCGCTGGAGCGCTTCGTGGCAACGTCGGGCGGCGAGCTTACCACCTCGACCCGCGACCGACAGCAGGACGTAGTCGAGCGATTTGCTCCGGGAGTCGTCTGGCGCCGGATGCGCGAGACGCTCACGACGTAGTGGCACCGGCGTGAAGGAGAGGTGGCGAGCGATGGCGGGGTCGGATGCGAGCCGGGCCGCCGCGATGGGCTGGGTGTTGCACGCGCGTGCAGCTCAGTACCGGTGGGCCGGCACGGGGCAAGCCTCCATCAAATCGTTCTCGGGCCCCGCCCAATATGAACTGGAGCATGGCCGAGTGTCTGTGGACCCGAACCACTACCTGCTACTGAACGACGGCGAGCCGTACCGCATCACCATTCCTCCCCGGCCGCCGGGCGACAACCCCACACGCGCCCGCGACGTCGAGTCGTTCTGCGTGTTTTTCCCGACCGGTGCCCTCGCGCGCGCCCGGTGGGCGGCGCACGCTGACCTGGACTCCTGCCTGGACGCTCCCGATGGCCGGGCGTCGTCACTCACCCTCCTGAACCACCCGCGCCGCCACGACCGCGTCGTGTCCCCGATGCTGAGCGCCCTGCACCACCAGTACGCCGCCCTCCGCCACGACCCGCTCGGCTTGGATGAATCGCTGGCCCGACTCATGAACGCCATCGTTCGGGTGCACGACGACACCGAGCGCATGATGGCCCAACTGGGCGCGGCGCGGCCCGCGACCCGCGAAGAGTTGCTGCGGCGCGTCATGATCGTCCGGGACTACATCCATGCCCACTACGCCGAGCCCGTCACGCTGGTGCAGCTGGCCCGGAAAGGTGCGCTGTCCCCCAACCGCGTCATTCAAGCTTACCGGCAGGCGTTTGGCACGACCCCACATCGGGCGGTTCGGCAGCTGAGACTCGCCGAGGCGTATCGACGGCTGCGACAAGGACACACGTCGGTCACCGAGGTGGCGCTGGCGGTGGGCTGGGATACGCCGGCTGCCTTCAGCACGGCGTTCAAGGCCGTGTACGGACAGTCCCCGCGCCAGGTACTGCACGGGCAATCCGGTGATTCCGAGCAAGACAAGCCGTTGGGCCCATCGTATGGTGGAGGTGAACCGGTTCACGCCACGCAGGATGGTGAGAAGGAGTGACGTCGTGTCGTCTGTGATTCGCCAATTGGGCCAGGTGGCCCTCCCCACCCATGACCTGAATCGCTCCATCGTCTTCTACCGGGACGTGCTGGACCTGCCCTTCATCTGGAGCAACGACCGCATGGCCTTCTTCCAGGTCGGGTCCACCCGCCTCCTGATCGAGATCCCCGAGTCCGAGGCGTTCGACCATCCGGGGTCGGTCCTGTACTTCGACGTCGCGGACATCGAGGGGGCCGTACACGAGCTAGAAGCCCGCGGCGCCGCGTTTGACGACATGCCGCACCTCATCGGTGAGCTGGGCGGCGTGGCGGTGTGGATGGCTTTCTTCCGAGATCCTGCGGACAACCTGCTGGCGCTCTCGTGCGAGCGGCCCACCACCCGTTAGTCGTTGGCCGCGTGATTGAATCGGTTCATGGCCGCCTCCAAGCCCTCTCGTACCACGACGACGAGGGCTTCGCTGGCGGATTGGATGGCCTGGTCCCAGTCCCGATCCCGCGGCAGGCGCGCCAGCACCCAGTCGATGGGCCCCATGCCGGGTTCGGTGGGCCGCCCAATGCCGATGCGCAGGCGGGCAAACTGATCGGTGCCCAGCGTGTGGATCAGAGACTTCAGGCCGTTGTGGCCGCCGCTGCCGCCGCCGGGTCGAATGCGCAGCGCACCCGGCGGGAGGTCCAAGTCGTCGCACACCACCACGACTTCCTCGGCCGCGATGCGGTGATACCGGCAGAAGGGGGCCACGGCCTCTCCGGACACATTCATGAAGGTCATGGGCTTTAGGAAATACAGGGGACCATCCTGGGCCACGTGCGCGCGCTCGCGCGCCTTGTGGAACCGGAGGCCGTGGTGCTGGACGTAGTGGTCCAGCACCATAAACCCCAGGTTGTGGTGCGTGTGCTGATAGGCCCGCCCGGGATTGCCGAGCCCCACCACCAGCCGCACCGGGGGCCGCATTTCACTCAAACAGCCGCGACACCGACAGGTGCTCGTGCACGCGCCGAATGGCCTCCCCCAACAGCGGGGCGACCGTCACCACCTCCGTCTGCCGGGGCGCGTTGGTCACCGGTATGGTGTCGGTCACCACCACCGACCGAATCGGGGCATGCCCCAGCGTGTCGGCCACGGCTCCCGAAAACACCGCATGGGTCGCACACACGTACACGGACTTGGCGCCAAGCTCCAGCACGGCCTCGGCCGCCTTGGCAATGGTCCCGCCCGTATCAATCTGATCGTCGACAAACACCACGTTCTTGCCGGTCACCTTGCCCACGACGTTCACGACCTCGGCCACACTGGGTTCGGGCCGCCGCTTG
>JAJYPH010000135.1 GCA_021795575.1 Bacillota bacterium | reverse complement strand
GCGGCTCGCGCATGAGCTGGCCACGATTGCTTCCCTGGAGTTTGCGGATTATTTTTTGGTGGTGGCCGACGTGGTTGCGGCGGCCCGCGAGCGAGACATTGCGGTCGGTCCGGGGCGCGGGTCCGCCGCGGCCAGCCTGGTGGCCTACAGCCTCGGGATCACCGAGGTGGACCCGCTGCGCCGGGGCTTGGTGTTTGAGCGGTTTTTGAACCCCCACCGCGCCAGTCCGCCGGACATCGACCTGGATATTGAAGACACGCGGCGGGGCGAGCTGATCGCGTACCTGAAAGAACGCCACGGCGCGGATCGGGTGGCGCAGATCGGCACGTACAGCACGCTCGGCCCGCGTGCGGCGCTGCGCGAGACGGCACGGGTGCTGGCAGTGCCCGCTGCCGAGCTGGCACCGGCGCTGGACGGTGCGGCGGCCGGGGGCGGGCGGTGGCGCGCGGTGGCGGCACAATTGGAGGGGACGCCACACCATGCGTCGGTCCACGCGGCCGGCGTGGTCATTGCTCCGGCCCCGCTCACCGAGTGGAGCCCGGTGGTTCAGCACGATCAGCAAACGGTGACCGGGCTCGACATGCACGCGCTGGCGACCCTCGGACTGGTCAAGTTCGACCTGTTGGGCTTGCGCACCCTGACGGCGCTCAAACACGCCGGGGCCCTGGCCGGCACGCTGCCCGCGCTGGGCGCGGTGCCGCCGGACGACCGGGCCACAGGCGTGCTGCTGGGCCAAGGAGACACAGACGGGGTGTTTCAGCTGGACGGGCGGGGCGTGCGCGAGTTGCTGCGGGCCTTGCGACCGCGCGGTCTCGAGGACGTCATGCTCGTGATTTCTCTGTATCGGCCTGGCCCGATGGAACAGATCGGTGAGTATCTGCGACGGCGGCGGAAGGGGTTCCACCCGTCCACGCCGTTGGAGGAGCTTTTGGCGGATACGCTGGGCATCCTGGTATATCAGGAGCAGCTCATGGCTGTAGCGCGCACGTTTGCCGGCTACGACTGGGCGGCTGCGGACCTGTTTCGGCGCGCGGTGTCCAAGAAGGACAGAGATCTGCTGGACGCGGAGCGCCAACGGTTTGTGGACGGCGTCCGGCAGCATCAGGGGCCCGGCGTGGATGCGGAACACCTCTGGCAGCAGGTGGTGCCCTTCGCCCAATATGGCTTCAACCGGGCTCACGCAGCCGCCTACGGCCTGGTGGCCTACTTTGCCGCCTACGTCAAGGCGCACGCGCCCCAGGCCTTCTGGGCCGGGGAGATGGCGGCGCACGGGGGTGACGGACTGGGCGCCGCGGCCCTGGCGGCGATGCGGGAGGGGGTCCAGGTGCTGCCCCCGCACGTGAACCACAGCGCGTGGGACCCCACGCTCGCCCCGGGGGCGGCCGGGGCGGACGAACCCGCCATCCGGCTGGGGCTGTCCGCCATCCGGGGGCTGCCGCGTGAGTGGGGGCGTGCGCTGTTGGGCACGCGACCGGCGGGCGGCTTCCACCACGTGGCGGAACTGCGGGTCGGAGGGTGGGGTCCGATGAGCCTCGACCCACTGGTGCGCGCCGGGGCGTTGGACGGGTTGACCGGCGTGGCGGGCGGTGTGGTCGCCGGGGACCAGCTGAACTTCGGATTTCTGGACGCGGAGGCTCCGGCGCGTCTGGGAGCCGGCGAGGGGGCGCGGGCCGAATCGGTCTGGCCGCGACCCGACGGGCGGGTGTATGTTCAGGTGGACCGGGTGGACGAACCGGTCGTGGGCCGACTGGTGGCATGGGCTCGCGACTGGGACGGGCCGGCGGAGCTCGTGGTGGTGGAGCCGCATCGCCGGCAGGGCCGGCGCATTGGGGTGGGCATGGCCCCGTCCGTGGCGGCGCGGCGGGCACTCATGGGTGTGCCCGGGGTGATGGCGGTGGTCGTGGGGGTCGCCGCCCCTGATAGTCGGGAAAGACGGGGTGGGTCGTGAATCAGGAACAGTTGGTGCAGCATCTGACGCCCCCCCAGGGGGTGGAGATGCCGCCGTATCCGGCGGAGCGGGATCGGGTGTACCGCTGGGCGCTGGTCGCGGCGGCGGCCGGACTTGCGGGCTTCGGCGTGGGCCTCGTGCTGGGGGTGCCCCCAGTGGCGTGGGTGTCGCTCGGCTGGCTCTTGGCCGCCACCCTCACCGCGTCGTACGTGTTTTTGGTGTGGGTCGCCCAGTGGCGCACCGGCGTGCTGGGCCTGTCCGTGGCGGCCGTGGCCGCTGGTGGGTGGATGCCCGGGGTCGCGGCGGCCCTCACGCTCGCCGCCCTGTCGATTATGGCCGCGAAGGAGGCGCACTGCTTTCACTACCCGACGGGGCGCTACCTGCCCTGGGCGTCGCTGGTGACCGCCATCGTGACGCTGTTGGCGGGCGGCGTGCTGGGCCTGCGGGTGTCGGCTCTCACCGTGCCGGCCGGCCTGCTGTTTTTGCTCGTGGCGGGGTTGTGGGTCCCGCTCCTGCGCGGGCGGTTCAAGCTGCCGCTGTTTGCCGTCGGGACCTCGACCGAGCCAAGCACTTAGGCGCCCTGAGGCGCGCCTCCGGAAGCCGGAAGGCTTCGGCGCCAGGCTTGGTACAGTGCCTGCGGCCGCACATGGTACACCGCCTGCATGGTGGCGGCAAACGACCCGACTCCCCCCAGTGCGTGCACGAACTGGCGAAAGCGCCTCGGACCACCGTACCGGGAGCGCCCGAGGTATTCCACGAGCTTCAGCCCCTCGCGGTACGCAAGTGACTGGTGTGGGAGGGCGTAAAAGTTTTCCGTGAGGGCTGTCCAAGAGTAGAGGGCTGCCCCGTTGCCAATCTGATTGCTGGCCGTGAGCCACTGGTAGCCGGTGGCGCGGTAGTCCTCCCACTGGGCCACCCCCTCATTGAACCACGCGGGGTAGTTTTCATGGCCGACGCGATCCAACAGCGCATGGCCCAGTTCATGGGCCACGGGCCCCTCCGCCTGAAACGTAGGCCGCCAGGGGCCGTGCGGAATCCAGGCGCGCGGGCGGGCGATGCGGATCGTGCCGGCATCGTACAGCCCAATGTTGTTGGCGCCCGGCGGCAGTCCGGCACGGGTGTTGAGGGCACGTACCGTGGGGTAAATCACCACCAGCAGGGGTAGGGCCAGAGTGGCGCCGAGACTCGCCCGCTCCACCCGGTAGTCGCGCTGGATGTCGTGCAGCACCAGCGCCGCGGTCGCACCGTGCCCGGGCGGGTAAACCACTTGAAAGGGCCCCCCCATGATTTCCGGCTCCGCGAGGACGGTGAGACGCAGCGCCGCGGCCTCCACCGGCCACCGCCAGCCGTACGCGGGCGGCGCCCAAGCCACCAAGAGGGCTCCCACCACCATGACCGCGGCGGGCCACCACCGCCGCGTCATCAAGGGCCCTGGCGGCGTGGTCGGTCAGGTGCCGCACCCACCCTACGAACCGGCGCCGCCCATGGGCCCCTGAACCAGCACCGGGCTCGAGATGCGGTTCCACTTGCCGCTCTCCAAGAGCGGGGTCTGGCGGATGGCCTTGACCAGCTTCGCCATGTCCCGGTCGACGGGGATGACGCCCAGGGCGGCGCGGCCGGTCGCGTTGGGCAGCTCCATGCGCGTGAGGGCCCCCTGCTCCGGGTAGCCCACATCCTTCTGCACCCCGACCGCGGTCACCGCTTCGTGGGTGATCGCCTGGCGCTGCGCCAGGTTCCACAGCACCGCCTGGCCGCGGGGCCCCTTGGGGCTCAGAATGACCCCGTAACCTTCTGCCACCCAGCGCTGGCGCGAGTGGGGGAGGCCAATTTCCATCAGCATGACGTCGTCGACGTACAAGAGCGATTCTTTGGTGAAGCGAATGGTGCCCGGGGCGACGTCGATGACGTCGCCCACGACGGCGCCGGCCATGAGTTGTTGGGAGAGGACCAGCACCCCCGCAGCGCCCAGTAGGCCGGGCACCAGGCCGGCCCAGGCGGTCAGACCCGACACGGCGAGCGCCACCAGCATCGCCAGAAAGGCCCGCGCCTCGTAGGTGCGCGCGATGCCCTCGATGTAGGAGGGCCCGCGCGGCACCAGGATGAGTTGCTCTTCTTTCTCGAGGGTATTGCGTTCCGACTGCCGCATGTTGTAGAACTGCGTCGCCGCCAGGGTGAGAAACGTGGCCGCCGTCAGCTGCTTGGCGATGAGCGACGTCACAATGGCGGAACCAATCAAGGCGGCGATGAGCGCCATGGCCACCTGGATGACGTAGCCGCTGGGATACCCGGGATAGTCCCGCCGCCCCGACTTGAGCGACAGCATGCGGCTTAGGACCCCGGCCGCCAGGCCAACAATCATGGGGGTCCAATCGATCGGTGCCGAACTGGAACTCATGCCCCACCTCCGCCCGGCTAGTATGAACGGCAGAGGCTCGTCGTACGCCACCGGCGCCATCACGTCTTGGGGGGCGGGGCGGCGGCGTGGACGCCCAAGAGTCCGAGCGACGTGACGGCCACCAAGACGCCCGAAAGCCACAGCACCCGCGCGATCGGCCACACGGTGGCGGCCAGCCCGGCCGTCACGGCGCCCACCGGGCCGGTGGCGTTGGACAGCGCGCCGATGGCCCCGATGGACCGACCGATGGTCTCTTCGGGGACCATCACGAGGAGCGCCGTGTTGATGCTGGTGCTTTGCACGCCGAGCGCGAATCCCATGGCCAGCATGCACAGCAGATCCCAGAGGGCGTTCGGGACCAGTGCCAGCGCGGCTACCGCTGCGCCGATGGCCACCATCGCCGCGACGTTGAGGGGGACCACGGCCAAGCGCTGGACCAGGCGGTTGGCGAGGGCGCTGCCCACGATGCCACCCACACCGGCGGCCACCCAGAATCCCCCATAGACAAGGGGGCCGGCATGCAGCACCTGGCGCACCCACGCCACATCCAGTACCGAGATGGCCACCGAGAAAAACCCAACGGCCATGGCTATCGGGACCAGGCGCCGAAGAAATGGATCTTGCCAGATGACGTGCTGCCCCTCCTTGAGCTCACGCCAGAGACGGGCCGCGCCCTGGTCGGGTGGGGTGGACGGCGTGGCCGGCGGGGCGGCCGAGCGCGGGCGGATGAAGGCCAGCGAAACGCTGGACGCCGTGAACGACGCCCCATTGAAAAGAAAAAGCGCGGCGGGCCCGAAGAGGCCCAACAGCGCACCGCCGGCCATCTGGCCCACGAGACCGGCGGACGTGCGGGCGGTGGCCAGGATCCCGTTGGCGGCTCCCAGCTCCTCGCGCTCGACCAGCTCCGGCAGCAGCGCAAAGGACGCGGGCGCAAAGAACGTGCCCGCCAGGCGGGCCAGTATGACCAGCGCCACAATCCCGGCCAGACTGGCCCGGGCGGCCAGCGCCAGCCCGCCCAGCGCAAAGGCGGCGGCGGCGCGGATCAGGTCTGCACCCAGCATGGTGCGCCGCCGGTTCCAGCGGTCCACCCACACCCCGGACACCATCATGAAGAGACCCACCGCGTCGCCGACGCCGCTCACCATGCCCAGCGCGGCGCGGCTTTCGGTCACGCTCAGCACCAGCCACCCGAGCGCCAGGCCGTTGAACGCATTGCCCACGGTCGACACCCACTGTCCCGCGGTCAAGAGACCGAGACTGGGACGGCGGAGGGGCAGCCAGTCCGCCAGCGGGTGCGAGGCACGGTAGGGTTTCGCGTTCGCTTCCCGGTTGCTATTCGTCGCAGCCACACCCTCCCGTTCGGCGTTGCTCCTCGGTGGTGTGGTCGGTGGCGGAAGCCAAAAGGTTCTCGGGCCGCTTCGACTAGGCTCGGTCCCAGCGAGCGAGGACGGTCAGGGGCGTAGGCCACTGGCTGGTGTGGCGCCACAGGATGGCGACCGCTCCGTGCACGGTGCCGACCCAGCTGGGGGTGGGACGCGCCGCCTCGAGGTGCGCGTTGGCCGGCAGCTGCAGCAGCAGCACATCGTCCATGTCCGGGGAGACGGTCACGGGCACCTGCAGGGTGAAACGGTCCCGCCGTGCGCGCACCAGGCCCAGACGCTCGGTGTGCGCGGCGGACAGGTGCGTCTGCACCACGATGGCCGGGTCGTCCGCCGGCAGAAGCGTGAAGCCCATCTGGGGCCGCCCATCCGTTGTCGGGACCGACCGTCCCCATCGGCCCATGAGGCTTCTCCCGCGAACCGTCTGGAGTCGTGCGGGCTTGGGCCAATCCCCAGCTTGTGACACCACGTGCAGGGGCTCCCGGAGCGGGCCGAAACGTCGCAGCGTGCCCTCCATGCGCCAGGCGAGCGTGCTGCCCACGGTGACCACCAGCGCCTGGTGCCAATCCATCGGCGCCGTGGCCGACATCACCGCCCGGTACGTGCGGCGGCACGCCGCGCAGGGACACACGGCGAGCGGACGGCTGCCCGCCTCAGGATGGCGCCAGTCATGCAGGCGGGGCGCGAGGCTTTGCCGCTCGTGGTGGAGGCGCGACTTCACGGTGCCCAGCGGCAGGGCAAATTCTTGCGCTAGCTCGCGCAGGGTGCATCCATCCACGATTCGTCGCCAGAGCATAGAGCCTTGTGGGACATTCACCTGGCGGAGAAGGCTGCCAAGGGTGTCGTGGT
Organism: Bacillota bacterium; assembly: GCA_021795575.1. Taxonomy (GTDB): domain Bacteria; phylum Bacillota; class Sulfobacillia; order Sulfobacillales; family JAIMBI01; genus JAJZWV01. Next base: position 3,062 of record JAJYPH010000135.1, on the reverse strand, counting down.
CGGCGCGGGCCGGAACACCATCTTCGGGGCCCGTCCCGGCACTCCGCTCGCCGGCTCGATAAAAGTTGGCGATGTGGCGGATGGCCAGCGTGTGCAAGAAAGCAGCCGGGTCCCGAATGGGCTGCTTCCGAGACGCGGCCTCCCACCACGCCAGCCAGATGTCCTGGCACACGTCGTCGACGGCGCTCGCCGGCACACGACGAGACACCAAAGCCCGCAACCGGGGGGCATGGGCGGTGACAAAGCGGTTGTCTGGTGGAATCGTCTCATCCATGCGGTGGGCTCCTTTCCGGCACGCCACGGCCCAGGGTATAGGATACACGAGCGTGCCACTGGTATGGGTGGCCGAGACCCGGTAGAGTGAACGCGGAGAGACGGCGAGCGGGCAGGAGGGGCGACAGGTGGGCGAATGGCGATGGGTGTCGGCCGGAGAGTCGCATGGTCCGGCGCTGGTGGGCGTAGTGGAAGGCGTGCCGGCCGGCGTGCCCCTGACGCGCGAGCACGTGGATCGCGACTTGGGTCGGCGTCAGCAAGGCTATGGGCGCGGCGACCGCCAAAAGATTGAGCAGGATCGGGTGGAAATTTTGGGGGGCGTTCGCCATGGGCGCACGCTCGGAAGCCCCGTGGCTCTCTTGGTGCGCAATCGGGACTACGAAAATTGGCGGGAAAGCATGTCCCCGGACCCGGGGGAGCCCGACCGCAGCGTGACGCGGCCGCGCCCGGGTCACGCCGACTTGGTCGGGGGGCTGAAGTATGGCCATCGGGACCTGCGCAATGTACTGGAGCGGGCCTCGGCGCGCGAGACGACCATGCGCGTGGCGACGGCCGCTGTCGCGCGGGCCTGGCTGTCCGAGCTGGGGGTGCGGGTGGCGGGTCACGTCGTGCGCATTGGCCCCCACACCGTCCCGGATCGCGAATACAGCCTGGCCGACTTTGACCGCGTGGACGAATCCCCGGTGCGGGTGATTGACCGCCAAGCGGAGGCATCCATGACCGAGGCCATCGACGCGGCCAAGGCGGCGGGCGACACCCTGGGCGGCCAGTTTGAGGTGCGCGTGTTTGGTCTGCCCGCGGGCTTGGGCAGCTACGTCCAGTGGCACCGGCGGCTGGAGTCCCAGCTGGCGATGGCCATGCTGTCCATTCCCGCCATGAAGGCGGTGGAAATGGGCACGGGATTTCGTCAGACGGAGGCGTCTGGCTCGCAGGTGCACGACCCGATTCGCTGGTCGGCCGAACAAGGGTTCTACCGCGACAGCAACCGGGCGGGCGGTCTTGAAGGGGGCATCACCACCGGAGCGCCGCTGGTCATTCGCGTGGGCATGAAGCCCCTGTCGACTCTGCTCAAGCCGCTCGACAGCGTCGACATTGCCACCAAAGAGGCATATCAGGCGCAGGTGGAGCGCTCGGACGTGACGGCGGTGCCGTCGGCCGTCGTCGTGGGCGAGGCCATGGCGCTGCACGTGGCCGCGGCGGCCGTGTTGGAGAAGTTTGGCGGCGACTCGCTGGAGGAGATTCGGGAGCGATGGCAGCAGTGGGTCGAAAAAGTCCGAAGCTTTTGAGGCCCGTAGCCCTCATCGGGTTCATGGGGGCGGGCAAGTCGTCGGTGGGCCGGGGGTTGGCGGAAACGTTGGGTGCGCGGTTTGAAGACCTGGATGACCGGGTCGCCGCCGAACAGCAGCAGTCCATTCCGGCCCTCTTCGCTCTGGGGGAATCGACGTTTCGCGCGGCGGAAATGGCCGCCTTGCGCCACCTGATGCGAGAGCGGCCGGGAATCTGGGCGCTGGGGGGCGGAACCCCCTGCACCGCGGAGGCCCGCACGGTCCTGACCCAGGCGGGGTGTCTCGTGGTGTGGCTGGCGGCCGACTGGCCGGTATTGCAGGAGCGGGTCACCGGAGACGGGCGTCCGCTCTGGACCAACGGCCCGGCCGCGGCGCGGCGCCTGTGGGAGGCCCGCCGGGGCGCCTATCAGGCGGCGGCACACTGGGTGGTGGATGGTGCCCCTCCTGCGGCGGTGGTGGCGGCGGGACTGGCCGAGCGGCTTCGGGAGGCAGGCTATGTGGACTGAGCCGGTGGGCCCGGGCGCGGTGGTCGGCGGCAGCGGTGCCCTCGCGGCCCTGGAGACGCACCTGCCCGATGCCTGGCGCGATACCCGGGCCCTGATGGTCGTGGATGCGTCGGTGGCCGACCGCGCTGACTCGGTGGCCGCGCCCCTGACGCGTGCCGCGGTGGCCGTGGACCGGCTGGTGCTGGCCGGCGGGGAGTCCGTCAAGCGATGGGACGCCGTCGAACGGATCGTGACCGCCGCGCTGGCGCACGGCGTGCGGCGGGGCGGATTTCTCGCGGCCGTCGGTGGGGGCGCCGTGACGGACGCGGTGGGGTTTGCGGCGGCCGTTTATCTTCGCGGCGTATCGTGGCTGGCGGTGCCCACTACGCTGTTGGGGCAGGTGGATGCGGCCATCGGCGGCAAAACCGCCATCGATCTGGAAGCCGGCAAAAACCTGGTGGGGGCTTTCCATCCGCCCCGCCTCGTGATTGCGGACCCCCGGTGGCTGGACACCTTGCCGCCGCGCGAGTGGCGGTCCGGTCTGGGCGAGGTGGTGAAGGCCGCCCTGCTGCTCGGGGGCGACGCGTGGCGTCGGGCGGCAGCGCTGCCGGCCCCGCCGGGGGGGCGGTCCGAACTGGGCGGCCTGGCGGAGGTGGCCACCCGGTTCAAGGTGCAGGTGGTGGCCGACGATCCCGAGGAGCGTCGAGCGGACGGGGGCCGGAGCCTGCTCAACCTGGGCCACACGCTCGGCCACGCCCTCGAAGCGGCGGCCGGCATGGGCCCGCTGGCGCACGGCGAGGCGGTGGGCATGGGCCTCGTGGCGGCGTGCTTCCTGTCCGAGCGCTTGTTGGGGCTGGATCCCGCGGTCGGTGCGGCGCTCGCCGGGGTGCTGGAGCGGTGGGACATGCCCACCCGGGCCCCCGGCCTGGACGAGGCGGCCGTGCGGGGGTTTCTGGCCAAAGATAAGAAGGCCACCCACCGCGGGCTGCCGTGGGTGTTGCTGGCGGCCCCGGGCCAA
>JAJYPH010000134.1 GCA_021795575.1 Bacillota bacterium | reverse complement strand
CCCCAAATACCCCGAGACCCAGGCCAAAGATTTTGGGAGGTCCGAGGCGGTCCGCCAGGTGACCCCAGAACATTACGGTCGCGGCGAGGGATGCGGTGTACGCCGCCACCACCCAGGTCACGGCTTGGGGTGCGACACGCCAAGCGGCCTCGAGGCTGGGCAGCGCCACGTTGACAATGCCCGTGTCCAGGGTGGCCAGAAACAGGCCCAACCCCGCCACCATCATCCAAAACCGCTCGTCGGTTGTTCTCATGATGCTACGATGGTAGAGCGCCGATGTTTCGATCCCCGTAGAAATGACAAGCACGAGGGGGCGTCATCGTGGAGCCCGAGCAGAGGCTGATGGAGATGGGGTCGCTCGTCGGCGAGCCACGGCGGCTCGGCATGTTGGTGCGGCTGTTGGACGGCCAGGCGTGTCCGGCCGGCGAGCTGGCCCATCACGTGGGTATCCGGCCATCCACCGCCAGCCACCACCTGGACCTGTTGGTGCGGGGCGGCTTGCTGACGGTCCTCACGCAGGGGCGCCATCGCTATTATCGGCTGGCCAATCCGGCCGTGGCGGCATGGCTCGAGCAGCTGGCGGCGTTGGCGGCCCCGGCCACGCCCCGTTCGCTTCGGGGAGCCACGGAGCAGCGGCTCTTGGCCGAGGCGCGCACGTGCTACGACCACTTGGCCGGGCGGTTGGGGGTCCTTTGGACCCGCGCCTGGGTAGAGCGGGGCTGGGTGGACGAAACGGTGGAGGGCTATCTGGTTCGACCCGCCGGGCTCGCGTGGCTGTGCACGGCCGGCGTCACGACCGCGCCCACGGGGCCGCTGGTCCTGGGGCGGCACGAAGTGGACTGGACCGAGCGGGTGCCGCATTTTGCCGGACCGATGGCCCGGGCGATGACGCGGTGGATGCTCACGACCGGTTGGGTCGTGCGCGGCCCGATTCCCCGCACCATCCAGGTTACGAACCTGGGATGGACCGAGCTGGGGGCGCTGGGTGTGGCGGCCCCGCGCCCCACCTGACGGCCCGAGGCTCAGAGGGTCAGGGCGACGCCCAGCACAATCAGGAGCGCGCCGCCGACAAATCCCCAGCCCACCGGCTCGCCCAGGATGAGCCAGCCCAAGAGCGTGCCGACCAGCGGCTGGAAGAAGAAGTAGACGCCGCCGGGTCCGGCGTCCACCAGCTGTACGCCGCGCGTCCACAGAAAGAACGCGCCAGCGGTCGACACCACGCCCAGGTACAGAAGGCCGCCCCAGATGAGCGGGCGGGCCGTCATGAGCGCGAGCGGCGGCACCTGGGGAAGTGCCAGGGGGGTGATGAGGACGGCGGCCAGCAGGATGCCGTACGTGGTAACGACCAGGGCGGAGTAGTCACCGGGTACGCGCTTGACCAGGACCGACATGAGAGCCCAGGTCACGGCCGCGAGCAGCAGAATGAGCCCGCCGCCCTGGCGGGTGGACACCTGGCCCACGCCCACAATCACCAGAACGCCGGCGGTGGCCGCCGCGACGGCCGCCGCGCGGCGCCACGTCACCCGCTCGGCCAGCAGCAGGCGGCCAAACACCACCATGAAGGCCGGGGTGGCGGCGGTAATCACCGACGCGGCCTGGGCCGTGGACAGTTGGGTGCCGCGAAACTGGGCCCAGATCGAAATGCCGTAGCCAAACACCCCAATGGCCCCAAGAAGGGGGACATCCCGCCATCGAAGGCGCCAGCGCTGCCGCGTGGCCACCCCCAGCAGGCCCAAAGCAGCCAGTCCCACCACGTAGCGCAGCCACACTAGGGCCAAGGGCGTCACCAGCACCAGCACCAGCTTGCTCACGACGTACATGCCGCCCCAGATGCTGGCTGCCAGCGCCATGAAGATGGGTCCGCGATACTTGGCTGGCATGCTGGCCCCCCGTCTGCTGATGGGATCTCGTGGCCCGCACCCGGAGAATTTGCCCAGGGCCGCGGATCGGCGCTCCGGGGGACGGCCCCTCGCTCGTCACGGCTGCACGGTACAATACCGGAAGCTGGGTCGTCGCGCGCGCTCGCGGCGCGCCCGTCCCGTTCCCCGGACGAGGAGGTGGCCTGATCACGGACCAAGACGTGCTGCGCCGATTTGGCGCGGCGGTGGCGGCGCGCAATCTGGGCGCGCCGCCCACCGGGCCGTCCGAACTGTTTCGGCTGGTGCGCGACCTGCCGTACCGGCGCCCGTCGCGTCCCGATGCGCTGGCCGCCATCGACGAGTGGTGCGGGACGTGCTCGACCAAGCACGGATTGCTGCAGCGGCTTCTGGCCGCCTCTGGCATCCCCTCGCGCCTCATGATCGCGACCTATACCTACCGCTGGACCGCCACGGTGCCGCCGCCCCCCGGGATGGCGGCCGTGCTGGCGGACGGGCCGGTCCCGGACGTTCACAACTTCCTCGAGGTGTGGGCTTTGGGAGCATGGGCCGCCGTGGACGCCACGTGGCCCTTGGGGGGCGAGCGGCTCGGCTTTTCCGTGAATGCCGCGTGGACCCCCGGCGCCCCGCAGCCGGTTGCCTGCCTAGCGCCCTATCGGGCGTGGCCGGTGCCCGCCGACCAAGATCCGTCGGCGTACAAGGCTCGCGTGGTGCGCTCGTGGTGTGGGGCCGATGAGCCCCGCCGCGAGCGCCTGATCGCCGCGTTGTCGGAGGCCATCCGCGACAGCGGGCTGGCGTGACCACAGGCTGGCGCGATCCAAAACATGTATTGCGTTTGCGGCATGTGTGATCTTGGTGTGCGCGGACCGTGGATCCTGTGACTCCCTGCACGGGTTTCGCGCTAGCCATGAAGCGAGCGCGCCGGGCAATTCGATCAACAACGTTGGGAATGCCTTGTACCTGATTGTGCTCCCGCAGGTGGTGTACCAGACGACGCGGTCCAGCTTCGCGATGGCGGGGACCGTGGGCGTGGAGGCGCTCTCGACCCTGCTGCTGCCGCTGTGGGGGCTCCTCGCGGACCGAATGCGGCCTCGGGCCTTGATGGTGCGGGCGCTCGTATTCCAGGCCGCCGTCAGCATGGTGCTGTCATTGGGGTTGCACTCGGCTTGGCTCACACTGCCCGCGCTGTACGCGGTGAGCTTTCTGGTGGGGGTTGGCGCCAACGCACTGCAGACCGTGAAGACACGCGTGGTGCCCCTGATGTTTCCCGACAGCGCGCGGCACGCCTCGGCGGGGCTCACGAGCTCGTACACGCGGACCACCATCGTCGGCCCTGTGCTGGCCGCGGCAGCGCTGGCGCACGATGCCAGCGGGCTGCGGCTCTGGGCAAACTCCGCGTCCTTTCTGGGTCCCATCCTGCTGATCCCGTGGACCCACATCCCGAACGGTCCGCTGCCGGTCCGGGCAGGTCGGGTGCCCGTCCATCAGGCATTGGCCGAGGGATTCACCGTCCTTAAGGCCCATCGTACCCTCCGGCCCCTGGTCGGGGTCCTGGTGGCCGTGGTCATGTCCTACGCGGTGGCGACGGTTCTGACCGTGTATCGGGCCAAGAGTGCGTTTCACTGGCCCGACGCGGCGGTCAGCGCTCTGTTTTTGGCCTCAGGCCTCGGTGCGCTGCTGGGAACGCGCCTGCCGCTCTGGGTGCGGGCCCGGGGTTCTGGATGGCTCCCTGCACCGCTGACCCTGAACTTGGTGGGATTGGCGGGTCTGGTGACGCCGTGGGCGCCGGCGCTGCCCCTCGGCCTCGGGTGCGAGTGAAGGCGAAGTCGGGGGTGGGGCGGTCCCGAGACCGCCCCACCCCCGATACTCCTGGCCCGTGCCCCTAGGCGCTAGCCTACCGCGGCCTGGACGAATGCAGCCAGGTCGGCGCTTTGCTGAAGGCGGCTCGGCTCGTGGACATAGGTCATGTGGCCCGCCTCGTAGTACCGCATCTCGATGTTGGTCCGCAGGTGCTCGGGAATGGCCACATGGGCGAAGGCGTGCTCGGCCGCGAAGTACGGGGTCGCCCCGTCGTAGTAACCGCACGCCACGTGGACGCGAAGATGGGGGTTGTGGCGCATGGCCTGGCCCAGCATGGACGAGATGTTCACGGCGCGGCCCTCAAACTCGGCGTAGCTCCACGGCCGCACCCGTCCGGTCAGGATCTCGTACGGCAGGTCGGACTCGTATCCGAGTTCCTGACGCACGTAGTGGTTGAACGCGGCCGCATAGGGGCCGTGAATGGCGACGTTGCTCGGGTCATGCGAGGGCCGCTCAGCCGCGTCGTCAGGCTCGTAGCCGATGAACCGGCCGTCCAGTCGGCCAATCACCTGGTGGCGATCGCGCAACAGTTCACGGAAGAAACGCTGGTGCTCAATCCGGAGGTCCACCTGGTCCACGTACGCCTCGGACAGGCCCGTCACGGCGGCGAGCCGTCGGACTATGTCGGCCCGCTCGGCCGGGGTGAGCCGGGCACCACGGGCCAGCGCCCACGGATAGTCCCGCGCGGCCAGATCCTCGGCCTCGGCCCGCACGTCGGCGAGCGACCGGTCGCCCGAGCGCCCGTGATAGTGGGCCAGCGCGGCGTACGTCGGCAGATACAGCGCCGTCGGCTGATCGTTGCCCTCCGTGAACCGGATGGTCCCCATGTCAATCACGGACGAAATCAGCATGATGCCGTTGGGAAACAGCCCGTAGCGCTGCTGCAGGTGATCGGCCAGCGCGCTGGCGCGAATGGTCCCATACGACTCGCCGGCCAGAAATTTGGGCGACAGCCACCGGCCGTGGCGCGTCGTCCAGAGCCGAATGAGGGCCCCGACGGACTCGAGGTCCTTCTGAAACCCGTGGTACTCGCCCGCCTTGCCGCCCTCGACGACGCGGGAGTACCCCGTGGTCACCGGGTCTATGAACACCAAGTCGGATACCGCCAACAGCGTCTCCGCGTTGTCGCCCAACCCCCATGGCGGGGGAGCCAGCGCGCCCGCGTCGCCCATGAGCACCCGCCGTGGTCCCAACAGACCCAGGTGCAGCCAAACGCTTGACGACCCAGGGCCCCCGTTGAATGCAAAGGTCACGGGCCGGGTCTTGGGGTCCGCTCCCTCCAGGACATAGGCGGTCATGAACATCTCCGCCTTGGCGCGGAACCCCGTCCACTTGCCGTCCTCCCGGACTTCCTCGCGGAGAACCACGCGGCCAGCGGTAGCGCTGTAACGCAACGCCCCGGCAGGCGTCTGGAGGACGTGGTGGGTGGTCACCAGCTCGTCCGTGGGTTCAGGGATTCGGGCACCGTCGCCGTCCTGGGTGGACCGCTCCTTGGTGTCCTTCGCGGCCGCGTCGCTCTGCTGCTCGCTCATATCGTCGTCTCCCTCTATGTTCAGATCAGGGACTAGGGCGGGCCGGTCGCGTGGCGAAGGTGCGTCAGTATGGCGGGGCGGACCGCTGCGGCCGCGGGCGGCGCTGCCAAGCCGCCGACTCGCCCCGCTTCCCTTCTACCGTTCGGGCCCCGGTTCGTCAAGCCACGCCGCCACACGACCGGGAGCCAGACTGAATGCCGGGCCTGACCGTCTTTGGTCGACGCTCCGGTGGGCTAGGCAGCGCACGGTACGCAGGCAGGCCATCACGTGAGTCGGGTAGGGGCGTTGGTACGTAGCGGGCAGGACCGGCGCCTGAACGGACCGGCCCCTCGGACTCGGACACGAGGGACAGGGGAGCTGATCCGACGACTGCGGTCGCGCTTGCCGGTTGCGGACGCGGAGGGGAGTCGGTGGCGCGCCGCCACTCCGCAGGTCCTCTCGAGGTGCGCGTGAATCATCGACGGGATCGGGGTTCACGAGTGTACCGAGTGTCAAGTCCCAGTGAAAGACGGGCCGGCTACGGGGTTCGCGGGTCGCGCGGGGCGTTAAGACCGGCGGTCGCCGGACCCATTTAGTCAGCCAGGTGCTGCCGGGGCTACGCGGCGTGGGCGACGGGCCGGCGACGATTCGCCACGCATGGCCTCCAGACCGCCCGCGTTGGTCCACCCCTGTCTGAGCGACGCCCTTGCCCGTCCGATGGGGCTGAACCGGGTGGGGAGGCGGCGGCTTCACCGGTCACGTCGCATGTGACGCCGCTCAACCGTTCAACCGGCGCGTGGTGCCAGCGTGTGACGGAACTCCGTGAAACCCCGGGTCAACTCGCCCAAGCCTCCTCAATGGGTCCGGCATCGCGGCGCCACCGTGCTGGACGCCGCGCGCGGGGCCCGTAGACTCGTTCACAGGAAACCGATCGGTGGGGAGGATGACGGGTGATGTTGCGCGCCATCGGCGTGGCGGAAGGGCTGGGCGAGCCGCCCCCTGACCGGATCGTGGTCCGCTGGGACAAGGCGTGGGACCTGTACGGCCCGGAGCATCCCGGCGATCTGCCTGCAGGCGTCGAGCCGGGTGCTCTGCCCTTGGCCACGTGGTTTTGGGAGGCCATGGGGCATGTGGCGGGGCGCCTCTCCGTTGACGGCCCCGAGCAGGTGTGGTGTTGGTGTCCCCTGATGACACCAGCCGGTCGGAGCTTGGTCATACGGCTCGCGTCGTTTTGGAGCACCCAGATCCAGGCCGTAGGCGCCGGAGGGGCACTGGTGGGGCCGAATCTCTGGCAACCGCCCCTGGCTCATGTTCTGGTCGATCAGGTGATGGGGCCGGCGGATCGGTCCGCGTGGCACCCGAGGGGAGCCGGTGAACGTAGCACTTTCTCATGCCCTGGCTGGGGGTGGGGCGGGCCTTCTTCCGTGTAGAGGTCCTGGGGCCCGGCGGTGCATCCGCGCGACTGCACAGCCACTCCGCCGTCGACGAGTACTATTTGGCCTTGGAGGGGCGCGGGACACTCAGGATGGAGAACCAGGCCGTCCCCGTGGGGCCGGGCAACCTGGTGGCGAAGCCCACCGGCCCGGATGTCACCAGTCAGATCCTCGCGGACCAGGGTGACGAGGTGCGTTTGCTGGACATGGAAATCTGGCCCTCGGCCGATCGGCGGAGCAAGGACCTGGTGACGTATGCGGACCACCAAGAAGTCCTGTTGCGCGGCGGTGGCTGGTCCGCGCTGTTTCCGGTCGGTGCCCTGCTGTCGCCCGCCGACCTCGGCCCACACTACCAGAGCGGGCATCAGCGTCATACGGATGGGACGTGGAGCCCCGCCGAGGTACCGGGGGCGGCGGCTCGTCCGGCGGCGCCCGTTCGCGCGTCGGCCGGGGCCCACTCTGCCCCGCGCCGGGCCCAGCCACCCGGGTCGGCCCTCGTGGAGACGCGGTTCGGGGCTATGGCGGTGCGACGACGTCAGGCCGGCGCGGGCCTGCCCATCGTGTTTCTGCATGGCCTGGGCAGCGCCGGCCGCGTGTTTGACCGGCAGCGCCCTTGGTTCACCGACCGCGAGCTGCTGGCCCCCGATCTTCTGGGCTTTGGCGGGAGTGACCGTCCGACTGACTGGGACTACAGCCCGGCAGGGCAGGCGGCTGCGGTGGTGGAGATGCTGAATGCGCTCGATGTCGCCCGCTGCGACCTGGTGGGCCACAGCATGGGCGGGACGGTGGCGCTGGCGCTTCAGGCCCTGTTTCCGAGCCGGGTTGCCCGCTTGGTGGTGGCCGAGCCGAACCTGGTCTCGGGTGGGGGCCTTATCAGCCGACGCGCCCTCGACCTCTCAGAGCAAGAATATGTTCGTCTCGGACTGCACACGGTTTTTGCCGACCTCCGACCGGGGCCGGCCGCGCGCCCCATGGACGTCTATTACTGGGATACCCTCGCAGAAGCGGACCCCCGCTCCATGCACCGCGCGTCGCTGCAGTTGGTGCACCTGGACTTGGACGGCCAAGCATTGGTGCGAGGGGCCGTGGGCTTGCTGGCGGGTGCAGAGAGCCACGATGGATCGCTCGCCGTGGCACGGGCTGCCGGGATTCCGGTCGCCATCATTGAGGGGGCCGGTCACGATATGTTTTCGGACAACCCGGACGGTACGGGACGGGCGCTCAAAGACTGGCTCGGCCCGAACGGCTCCGGGGAGTAGCCGCCACCCGGTGATCCTCTCGGACTCTCTCTGCCGGTTGGAGGCGTGGCCCGGCGACGGACCGGCCTCGTTGGGCCTGTCCCGCAGCGAGGCCGCCACTCTGCAGGAGCACGGCTTCATCCGGCTGGATCGCGGCTCCACCACCGTGCGCCGCGTGGCCCGCACGCTGCCCGACTCCGCTGTTCCGGCACTGGTGGTGGAGAGACTGACGGACCTGGATGCGCGGTTCCCCAACGAAACACCCCTGACGGTGGAGGTTTGGCCGATGGATCCGGAGGACGCCTTTGGACGGCAGCGGCTGGGTCTGGCGGCGAACGCCGGATACGACGGTCGCATGACGCGGGTGGTGTGGCCTGACGTCGCACCGCCCGTGGCGGCCGCGCCGTGGATGCCCCACGGAGCCTCGGACTCCATGTGGAACGCGTGGTGGCCGTCCTTCGTGCCACACCTCTCCGCGCCCGGCGATGGCGAGATGGCGGTCCGGCTGGCGTTCGGCGGCCGGGAGGAGTTGCTCCGCTGGGTCGGCTACATGGTCGGATACCTGCTGGTACAGCGCTACCGGCAAGCGAATCCCACGCTGTCCGTGGTCGACCGGACGGCGTTGGCGGACGACGTGTTCGTCCCCTGAACGGGGCCACTCCGGTCGAGCCCCAGGCCTCAAGGTCCGGGCCGCGCCGTGGTGATCTCATCGAGGGTTTGTTCAAAAGCGCCGGCAAACGTGTCGAGAAAGTACGCGACTTCCGGCATGTTCATGGCGGCCAGCGCCGCAGCGCACTGCTCTTTGGCCACGACAAACTCCCGGTTGCCGGCCATCACCTCAAACGAGCACTTTAAGTACGCGTCCAGGCGGTCGGCCGCCTTGACCCAAACCCGCACAGCGTCCGGGGCTTCCGCCAGCCACGGGGCGTACGCCGGGCGGAGCGTGGGCGGGACCATGGCGGTGAGCTGGGCCGCCGCTTCCTGCTCAATCTCGCGGAAGTGGTGCAGGATGTCGGGGTTGTGGTGCTTCACTGGGGTCGGAATGTCGCCCGTCAGCACTTCGGGCACATCGTGAAAAAGGGCCGCCGTCACCACGTCCGCGGTGGGGATGTTTTTTCCGTAGACCGTTTCCGCGATAGTGCACAGCGCATGGGCCAGCACCGCCACGTGAAAGGAGTGCTCGGCCACGTTCTCGGGATGCGTGTTGCGCATCAGGCTCCACCGCTGGATGTACTGCAGGCGGTACACATAGGCCAAAAACGGACTGGTCATGCCACGTTCCCTTCTGCTCCAAGTACGGGGTCTCTGCGAGCCCTCGCTCCGGGGGAGTACTCCGGGCTCCGGTGCGCATGTTCGACTTATTTTAGCGGTTGCTGCTGTGGGCGGGCAGGTGGTGTCCGCGTCGATTCGCGTCTAGCGGATGGCCGAGGGATCGGGCAGGCTCGCGATGGCGCTGGCCAGTCGGGTACGCACCATCGCGGCCAGCTCGGGCGGGTCCTTGACGCGGATGCAGTCGGCAAAGCCCATGACGTGGCGGCAGGCGGTCTCGGGGCTGCCGAATGTCAGCCGAACGGTGGTCCATCCACTCGGACTGGGTTCCTCGCGGGTCAGGACACCATCCACCGTAAGCCACGGTGTGGCTCGTGCGAACTCGGGGTAGGCGTCCTCCTGGACCTCTAGAACCACGTCATAGCGGGGGCGGCTGGATTCGAATTCTCGGGTCCATCCCGACCAAAAGGCCTGCAGGCTGAACCCAGCGGGACGATCGAAGGATTGTGCGCCGAGGTGAA
>JAJYPH010000133.1 GCA_021795575.1 Bacillota bacterium | reverse complement strand
CGGGGCCGGCATGGCGCTCGCCGCGCTCGGCGGGGTGCTGACGCCCGGCGCCGAGGCGATCGCGCAGCTGGTGCGGCTGGACGCACGGCTGGCGCGGGCGGATGTGGTCATCACGGGAGAGGGGCGGCTCGACGCCTCCTCCCTGGACGGCAAGGTCGTGGGAACCGTGCTCGCGCACGCGCGGGCAGCGGACACGCCCGTGATCGCGCTGGTGGGTGAGTTTGGCGGCCGGGACGCCATGGACGCGGTGTATCGCGCCGGTCTCGCCGCGGCGTTTCCGCTCACGCTGGGACCGACGAGCCGGTCGACGGCGATGCGCGCCAGTGCGCGCGCGGCGGAAGAGGCGGCCGGTCACGTGGGCCACTGGCTCGCGATGAGGCGGTAGGGCCGCGCGGCTAGCGGGGACACGCCGGGCGCCCTGGTGCCGCGGGTGCGGGAGCCCGGAGATTAAGAGAGTTCTTCGACCGGGGTGGGCGAGGCCACGGGGGCCGTGCCACGGGGCGGGCACGGGGGACCACGGCGCGCGCCACCGAGAGGGACTGGGCCAGCGACGCCAACCGAGCCGCGAGCCGGTGTGCGGCGGCCAGGCGCCCTGCGGCCTGTCCCATCTGAGGCTGATACGTGGTGTTCTCCACGCTCCCAAACACGGCGAAGCCCAGCGCTGTTCCCACCTGGATGATGGTGCTGCTCACCGACGACCCGACACCCGTCTGGCACTGGGGCGCGCGCCCATCAGCACCAGGCCTGCCCATCTGCGCGTAGGGACTCTCCCGATGACGGGGGGACAACCGCCAGAGACCCAGCGCCGACCGCGGCCCCGTGCTTGGTGCCGAACCGCTCTGCCGCGCCACAAGATGCCACAGGCAGCACCGCGGTGGCCACGGCTATCGGCAGCAGGCGCAGCCTAGTCAGCCAGGGCCCGTCGCCCAGCGCGGACTGCAGGTACTGGGTAGACAAACAGCGCGCCGATGAGGCCGAAGTATGCCCCGCCCAGCGACCGCGTGGCGATGCTGAAGCGACAGCTGGCGAAGAAGTGCCAGGGCAGCCGCGGATGGACGTACCGCCGCTCCCACCGGCCAAACACCGCCAGCGCCAAGGCCGCGGCGAGAATGGGACCCGAGGGCCATCCTTTGGTGGGGCCCTCGATGATGGACCACACCAGCGCCGTGAGGCCGATGGCCGAGTACGCCAGCCCGACGGGGTCGGCGCGGCCGCCGGGAGAGGCCAACAGGATGGCAGTGGCCGCCATGGGGACATTGACCCAAAACACGCCTTCCAGTTGCACGACGGCAGCCGGCGTCGGCCAAACACCGGGCCCAATACCGCCCCAATCCCCAGCGTCGCGGACCATAGAGACACCGCTCGGGCCCGTTCGCGGACGTCCCGCAAGAGATGCGCGATCGGGGACAGGGTCGACGGCGTGATGCACGCCCCGCCCACGCCCATCAGGACGGCGAAGATAAGCGCGGCGACGTCGGTGGAGAAGGTGGGGCCGGCCCCGACGCCAAGCCCGAGACCGCCAGCCCACCATGAGGAGCCGTTGCCGGCCCAGCCGGTCCGCCACGTGCCCGCAAGTCAGCCGCAAGCCGGAAACGCACCCGTGCAGCCGTGCACGATCCACTGCCGCCGGCTTGCCGAGCCGTGCAGCATGATGGCGATGATGGGAGTGGCCACGTTCACGATGAAGCCGTCGAGCGCCAGGACGACGAGTGAGCGGCACAGGACGCCCAGCGGCCGGCCAGCAAGGGACCCTCGGAATCCGGAAGCCGCCGCAGTATCGCTCCTTGCGTGACGTGGATCCGCCGAACGGTGGGCGTGGGTCGCCCGATGCCGTTTTCCTTCGGAAAGGATGGGCAACGGAATTTCACGGGTGTCAGTGGGTTCAGCGGCGCCGCCTGCCGTCTCGCTCGCTGGAAATCCACCGTCCCCATCAGTAGGGATCCGGCCAATGGCCGTCGAATTCCCCCACTTCTTCGCTTCCGCTTGACGCGCCCTGGGCTGTTAGGGTCATCGCGGGGTCATGAGGCCTAATGCTTGGTGGTGCCGCTCACGCAATCAAGAGGCTCTGCCGACAAGGCAGGAAGGGAGCTGGAGTCATGCACCGTTTCAAAAGCATCGTGGGCGCCAGCCTGGCGGCGTTCTCCCTGTTGCTGGCTGGGTGCGGCGCTGGGTCCTCGACGGCTCTGCCCACCCATCCCAGTCAGTTGGACGTTGCGCTCGGGGCGGGTGTGTCCCCCTCGTGGTGGTATCCGATCTGGTCCACCACGGCGTGCGGCGGCACGCTGTTTGGGATGGAGTATCAGGATTTGCTGTGGATCAACAGCAACGGTACGATCAACTGGTCCCAATCGGTGGCCAAGGGCATCACCGTGAACAAGTCCGACAACGTGTTTGATGTTCACATCAATCCGCGGTGGAAGTGGTCCAATGGGACCCCGGTGACCGCCCAGGATGTGGTGTTTCAGTTTCAGGTTATGAAGGCGTCGGCCGCCAGCAACGCGCCCTGGGCAGCGTGCGGCCTCGGCATCGGCGGCATGCCCGGCGAATTCAAGAGCGTGACCGCACTCAACCAGGACACGGTGCAAATCACGACGATCCAAGGGGTGAACCCCACCTGGTTCGAGTTGAACGCCATCTCCCAGTTGACCCCGGTCCCGGTCAAGGTGTGGGACAAGTACCCCACGAACATGACCCAAGAGCTGTCCTACATTAAGACCATCGGCGCCCAGCCGATGAACGCCAACTTCCGGGTGATTGACGGCCCGTACCGGCTGGTGAAGGTGGTGCCGAGCCAGTACTGGGAATTCCAGATCAACCCGTCGTTCGGCGGATCGCCCAAACCGACCATCAAGACGCAGATCTATTCCGCCGAGACGTCCAACGTGGCCGAGTTTGCCCAGATGAAGAAGGGTACGATTCAGCAGGGAACGATCCCGTTCTCCCTCCTGAAGGAAGCCAAGCAGCTGAAGGGCTATGTCGTGAAACCCCTGTACTACCCCGGCTTCAACTACATCCAGCCCAACCTGTCGAACCAGACACCGGGTATTGGCGGGCTCTTCAACCAGTTGTACTTTCGCCAGGCGATGCAGATGGGCATTGACCAGACCGCTATCGTGAAGGCGCTCTACCAGGGGTATGCGTACCCCGTCTACGACCCCGTCCCTGAGCAACCTCCCAACGTGTTTTTCGACAAGAACCTCAAGAATCCCTACCCGTTCAATCCCGCGGCGGGTAAGAAGCTGTTGGAGAAAAACGGCTGGACGCTCCAAAACGGCGTGATGACTAAGAACGGGGTCAAGCTGGCTTTCGATTTCCTGGTGGCCAGCGGGTCCACCACGCAAACCAACATCGCACAGCTGCTGAAGCAGGACTGGGCGCAGGAAGGGATTGACGTGACGATCCGGCAGGAGCCGTTTAGCCAGGTGATCGCCAACGGCACCTCGGATCCCAGCAAGTGGGTCCTCCTGTCGTGGGGCGGCGGCTGGAGCTACGTACCCGACTACTACCCGTCCGGCGACGGTTTGTTCAACCCGGGCGGCGGCGCGAACTTTGGCGGGTACTCCAGCTCCCAGATGAACCACCTCATCCAGGTGACCACGGTGGAGAGCGGCACAGCCGCCCAGATTCATCAGCGGTTCGACGCGTACCAGGTATACTCGGCGCAGCAGCTACCGGTTCTGTACATGCCCCTCGCCCCGACGTTCTACGCGGTGGCCACGTATGTGAAGGGCTTCTACAGCAACTACAGCGCCTACCTGGGCACGCCCCCCAACGAGATGCGCATCGGATCCTGACGGGGACCCCCACAACCGGCGGAGGCGGCTCGACCGGCGCCTCCGCCGGTTGGCGTCTCACTTTGACCGCGAGCGGCCGAAGCGCCATGCTGACGGGGGCTGCCGGTGGCGGCCGACGGGCTGCGACGAACAGTGAGGTGACACGCGGTGGTCATGGACAGCACACTATGCCCCACGCCCCCGATGGGGTTCAACACGTGGAATCGCTTTGGGATGGATATCAACGAGACGCTTATCAGCGAGACCATGGACGCCTTGGTCGCGAGCGGACTCGCGGAGTTGGGCTATGTCTATCTGAACATCGACGACGGCTGGATGGCACCGGAGCGAAGTGCCTCCGGGGCTTTGGTGCCAGACCCCGCGCGCTTTCCCGGCGGCATCCGGCGCCTCGCGGATCGGGCCCACGGCCTGGGGCTCAAACTGGGCATCTACTCAGACTGTGGTCGGAAAACCTGCGGAGGGCTGCCCGCCAGCTATGGGCACGAGCGGCAGGATGCGGAGACGTTTGCCAGCTGGGACATTGACTACCTGAAGCAGGACTGGTGCAACGTGCCGTTTGAGGACTTCCCGGGCCAAAGCGAGCGCCAGGTGGCCCAGATTCTTTACGGCCGGATCTCCGAGGCGCTGGCAGACACCGGTCGTCCCATCATCCTGTCGCTCTGCAACTGGGGGCACGGGGAGCCGTGGGAGTGGGCCCGGGAACTTGGCCACCTGTGGCGCACCACCGGCGACATCGTGGACGCGTATCATCGGCCACGGTCGGGCTGGTCGGGGGATCTCTTGGGCATCTTTGACGTCAATGTGGAGTTGGACGCTTTTGCCGGGCCCGGCGGCTGGAACGACCCCGACATGCTGGAAGTGGGCAACGGCGGCATGACGGACGAAGAGTACCGCACGCACTTTGCGCTGTGGTGTCTCATGGCCGCCCCGCTGCTGCTGGGCTGCGACGTGCGGACCTTGTCAGCCGAAACGGGGGCCATCGTGGGGAATCGGGATCTCATTGCGCTGAATCAGGATCCGCTGGGCCGACAGGCCCAGCGGGTGTGGCACGCGGCGGGCGTGCACCTCTTGGTCAAGCCGCTCGCGGACGGGGGCCGAGCGGTCGGGCTGTTCAACCAAACCGATGCGCGCACCGCCGCCGACCCCTGGGCTCACGTCCCCGGGGCCGGCACGGTGCGGGATCTTTGGACCGGCGCCACAGAAAGTGGGGGGACCGTCGAGCTGGCCCCGCACCAAACTCGGGTGTGGCGGGTGGCTCCGCGCTAACGCGGGCCTTGGCTTACGACCTCGACGAGGCGGCCGCGATTTGTGCCAGCGCCCGCTCCACCACCGCGCGGGGCATGGCCAGGTTCATGCGCTGAAAGCCGCGGCCCGCCTCGCCGAAGTCGCTGCCGCCGGTGAACGCCACGCCGGCCTGGTCGACGAACCAGCGCGACAGCTCCTCGTCCGCCAAGGAGAGCGCCCGGCAGTCCAGCCACACCAGGTACGTGCCCTCGGGCGGCACGGGCCGGATGGTGGGGATGTGGGCCGAGAAATATTGGAGCATCCGGTCGCGGGTTTCCGCCAAATATGCCATGAGGGCGTCCACCCAACGGTCGCCCCCGCGAAACGCGGCCATCGTGGCGGTGATGCCGAAGGTGTTCACCAACCCCGACCCGAGCGCATCCTGCATGGCAGCAAAGGGCTCGCGCAGCGTGGCGGAAGGAATGATGGCCACCGACGTTTGCAGGCCCGCTAGGCCAAACGTTTTGCTGGCCGCCACAAACGTCACCGAGTGGTTGGCAAAGGCGGGCGACAGGCTGGCAAACGGAATGTGGTGGTATTCCGGGTAAATCAGGTCGCTGTGGACCTCGTCGGACAGCACCAGCACGTCGTGGTCCAGCAGGACCTGCCCCAGACGCAGCAGTTCATCTTGGGTCCACACCCGCCCCACGGGGTTGTGCGGGCTGCATAAGATGGCCGCCGCCACCCGCTGGGTTTCCAGCGCCGCGGTGACCGCGTCGAAGTCAATGACATAACGGGTGCCATCCCACACCAGGGGCACTTCCAAGAGGTGCCGTCCCTGGTGCGCCGTGATGTCGCGAAACGGGTGATAGGTGGGCGACAGCACCAGCACGGCATCGCCCGGCTCCGTCAGGCTGGCCACGGCCGTGGCCAAGCCGCGCACCACGCCGTTCACATGCACCAGCGCGTCCGGGTCGGGCTGCCAGCCGTGACGGCGCTGGAGCCATCCCCCAATCACGGTGGCATAATCGGGGGGCTTGGTGGTGTAGCCATACAAAGGATGCCGCGCTCGCTCGGCGAGCGCCTCCTGGATGCCTGGGTATGTAGGAAAGTCCATGTCGCTCACCCACATGGGAATCACATCGGCACGCCCAAACCGATTCGCCAGGTCGTCCCACTTCACCGACTGCGTGCCGCGTCGCTCGACCAACTCGTCAAATGCCTGCATCATGCGCCTCCTCTGGGGTCTCGGCCCATTGTCTCACCGATCGGCGGTGCCGTCGTCGGCCCGGTCGGGCCAGACGCCGAGCGCCGTCGCTTCCACGATCCACTCCACCTCGCCGTGCCAGCGTTCCCGGAGTGTCTCGGCGGCGCTCTCGGCGGTTCGCGGCACCAGGCCGCGCCAGTGCACGTGGTCGTCAAACTGGAATGACGGGACTTCCAGCGGTGTCGGCGCATAAAGCGCATCCACCCAGCGGCGCACGGCATCAAAGGCGGCGTACGAGCACGTGATCCGCACGCGCTGCAGGTCCACCAGGGGTGCGGGACGGGCGGCCGCCACCGCCAGCTGCGCCACGTCCTGGTACGCGCGGTACAGTCCCGGGCGACCGAGCTTCACGCCGCCAAAGTAGCGCACCACGACCACGAGCGCATGAACCAGGTTGGCCCGCTGCAGGGTGGCCAAGAGGGGAAGGCCGGCGGTGCCGCGGGGTTCGCCATTATCGTCCGCGCGTTCGTGCCCCGGATCCCACCGATAGGCGCTACAGTAGTGGTTGGCGCCGGGCCACTGCTGGCGGATGCGATCCAGCGCCCCCTCCACATCGGGCTCTTCCAGGCGCACGGCACACCCGACGAAGCGGGAGCGGAGGATGAGGCGCTCGGCCGTGGCATCGGTCGTGAATTCGTGCGGGGTCATGGCCGGCGGGGTTCGGTCCGCATTAATGCGCCACGACGAAGGGGAACATCAGCGGGACCAAGACCAGCGACAGGGTAAACATGACCAGCGTGACCGGCCCCCCCACGCGGATGAAGTCCTGGTAGCGATATTGCCCGGGGCCCATGGCCATTAGGAACACTTTGTTGGCCAGTGGGGTCAAGGGCGCCGCCGACAGCGCCACGATCATCATGATGAGCAGCGGATAGGGCGACCACGCGTTGGCGTGGGCAATAGACAGCGCCAGCGGCGCCAGCACCAGCGCCGCCGCCACGTTGCTGATCACCTGCGTCAGCAGCGCGGCCAGCCAGTAAAAGGCCGCGGCCAGTGCGTAGGGGCCCAGCGGGCCCAACACCGCCACCATGGTGTGCGATACGTCGGCCGTAAAGCCCGTGTGGTCCAAGGCGATGGACAGCGGGGTGATGCCGCCGATCAGCGCGATGATGCGCCAGTCGATGGCCCGGTAAATTTGGTCGGGGGTCACGATGCGCGCGAGGACCAGCACCGCGACTCCAGCAAATGCGGCCACCTCGATGTTTAAGAAGTTAAACGCCGCCAGGGCCAGCACGCCCAGCACCACCGCCGTGGTGAGCAACGGGTGCCAGGCCGCGCGCACCGGGGGGCGGTCCCGCTCCGCCAGCACCACGACGTCGTCCGACAGCTGCAGGCGCCCCACGGCGGCATCGCTGCCCTGGACCAGCAGCACGTCGCCGGCCGCGAGCCGGATGTCGGCCAGGGTGGCGGTCCGGGTGACGCCGCGACGCAGCACGGCCAGCACGCCCACGTCGTACCGGCTGCGCAGATTCAACTCGCGGAGCGTGCGACGGCCGAGGCGCGAGCCACTGGGAATCAGCAGCTCAACCACGCGGGCATCCCCCTGGCGCAGGCGAATGCGGTCGGCGACGGCGCCCACCACTTCGAGCCCATGATCTTCGCTCAGGCCCACGATGGCGTCGGGGTCGCCCTGGACCACCACGCGGTCGCCGGCGCCCAGGGTGTCCCGTGGACCCGGCGACACCACCTGGGTGTGGTCTGGGTGAATGACGCGCACCACGCTCACATGGTGCTGGCGAAAATACTCGATGTCGCTCAGCGGTGTTTGGATGAGACGAGAGTCCGGCCGAACCCAGATTTCCGTCATGTACGACTTGACCTCGGCATAGTCCGCCGCGAACTCTGCCGCCGACCCGGTGGCGGGCAGGTGGGCGGCCCCCCACCAGCGCATGACCAGATAGCCCGCCGCCACCAAAATGACGCCCAGCGGCGTAATGGCAAACAGCGGGAGCGGGGTGAGGTGGTGGCTCGCCAAATCGGCGTTGGCGATGATGTTGCCCGCCGACCCGATCATGGTTAAGAGGCCGCCCAGCGCAATGGCGATGGCGAGCGGCATCAACAGGCGGTGCAGGGAGACTTTGAGGTCGTTGCGCAGCCGAATCATGGTCGGGAGAAAAATGCCCATGAGGCCCACGTCGGAAATGAAGGCCGAAGGGGCCGGGGGCAGAACCAACAGGGTCGTCAGGAGGGACGTTTCGCCCCGCCGTCCCATCTTCTCTAAAAAGTTGGCCAACATGTCGGTCACGCCCGATTGGCGGAGTGCTTCCCCCAGCGCAAACATGGCCGCAATAATAATGGCCGCATAGGAACTGAAGCCACTGAACATCTGGCCCAGCGGTACCAGGTGGAAGATGCCCACCAGTCCCAGCGCGATAAGCCCCACGACGTCGATGCGGACAGCGTTCGTGATCAACAGCACCATGGTGATGAAGAGGATGCCCACCGCGAGTCCCAATGCCATGGGGCCCTCCTTTAATCCGCTAATCCGCGAGCCGGTCGCCACGACGGACGACCGCCGGCGTGAGGCCACGGACTACCCCGCGTCACATGGCAAGACACCACAACGCCTGCACATGGTCAAGCACGCCCGTTGGGGCTGGCGTGGTGGTTCGTCGGGTAGCGGACCGGTCGGCAGGCGGCACCCACGCCAAGCGCACGGCGCTACGGGTGGCCCGCGGGAGGGTGTCATGGCTCCGTGCGCCCGCCCCCAGCCATTCACCCCGACCCGCGCCAGCGAGGGCGCCTTATGCGGACGCGAAGCGGCGGCACACGTCCCCCGCGATTAGTGGGATGTTGGCCACCGAACGTAGAGGCTGTCGGGGGTCGACTCCAATCGCTTCCGCGCTCCTTCCGTCAAGCGTGCCCCGGCAACCAGCGGTCGACTCCGTCCCAGGGCGCGGGCCAAGAGGCCGGCACGCCGCACCGCCCGGTCTACATCGTGCAGGTCAATCGTGACCGACAGTTCGACGGCCAGCCATACGTCACCGTCGGCGTCGCGTGCCTGTACGACCGAGTCTAAGTTGCGCACGTCGCTGCCGTCGTTCTCGTCCAACAGTCCCGCGTCGATGGCGGCCTCGACTTTCGACACCCACTCCGCGGCCGAGAGGACGTGTGCGCCCCGCAACCGGAGGTTGCCCAGATAGGCGGGCGCACGCATGGCAAACTGCTGCTCCAAAGAGGCCCCGTCAAGGTTGGCCAGTCGATTTTCGGTGTGACGCCGAAATTGGTGGAATTCCGATGCCAAGTCATCCAAGCGGCGGGCCAAGTTCTGGTCTGCAGCACGCAGTTCGGTAAACTGCTCATCCGAGCGGGCCTCGGCGGCGGCGAACTGCTCATCGACGCGGGCCTGGGCGGCGGCAAACTGCTCATCGACGCGGGCCTGGGCGGCGGCAAACTGCTCATCGACGCGGGCCTGGGCGGCGGCAAACTGCTCATCGACGCGGGCCTGGGCGGCGGCAAACTGCTCATCGACGCGGGCCTGGGTG
>JAJYPH010000132.1 GCA_021795575.1 Bacillota bacterium | reverse complement strand
ATTGCCGCCGCGTGGCGTTCACGAGCGCGGTCTCGTGGGCCAGCACCCGCAGGATCAGGGGATGGGTGGGCTCGTAGCCCGTGGCGGCCATGAACCGCGACGGCAGCACGTTGTGCCGCATGTGGTTGCAGGCGCGGCAGGCCACGACGCAGTTGTCTACGGCCGCCTGGCCCCCGTACGACACAGGAATCACGTGATCCAGCGTGGAACCGGGCTCGCCGCACCACGCGCACGTGAGCCCGTCGCGTGCCAGCACGCGCCGAAAGATACGCCGGTACGCCAGCGGCCGGTAGCGCAGGTGGAGCACGCCGTCACGCAAATCGGCCAGTCCGTCCGCCACGTTGGAGGCCGCCTTCTCGGGGGAGCAGGGCGTCAGCGCGCGTCCATCGGGGTCGCGCACCGGGACCGTGAGCTTAGGGGCGGCGGCGGTTGGGGGAACGTCGGTCACGGGCCCGCCGCCCGCGGCTGGCGCGCTCCCGCGGAGGCGCCCTGCGCCGACGGATCCCCCGGGGGCCGGCGCCAAACCGCCAGCGCACCCGCGGCGGTGGCGGCCAGGAGGGTCACGTAGCGAAAGCTCAGCACACGGAAGTACAGGGAGGGGCTGTACGGGAGAAACAGCGGATAGACGTGACGGTCGCCGTATCCCAGGACGCCGAAGGAGTTCCACCAGTCGGACAAGCCGCCCAGCGTGAGGGCCACCAGGCTCCAGATGGGCCACTCGGCGACGGACGCCATCGTGAGCACCCAAATCATGTACTGGGGCGAGAACACCTTGTTGACCACCATCCACACCACAAAGGCGAGGGCGGCGGTTTTCGCCGGGTCGGCGCCCTTGAGCGTGGCCCACAGCGCCAACAGCGCCACGAGGCCCAACAGCAGGAACGAGAGGCCATCCACGACCAGCGTGGATGCCAGCTTGGACAGGGTGGGGAGCACAAACACCCACAGGTCGCCGCCCACCGGCCGCCCGGCATTGAACGTGAAGAACCATGACCAGTTCTGGAAGTTGGCGATGGCCATCGGGAGGTTCAGCGCCACCACCGGAATGACGGTGGCCCACGTGAAGCGCCACGCATCCTGCCGGCTGCCACGGGCCCACAGCGCTGCCGCCATGAAGGGCCACATCGCGATCGGAAAAAACTTGACCGCCACGCCAATGCCCAGCCACACCCCGGACCCAATCCACCGCTCGCGGCGAAAGCACCACCAGGCCGCCACCAGCGTCACGATGCCAAGCAAGTCCCAGTTCAAGAAGGCGTACGGGAGCCAGAGCGGCGAGAGCGCCCACGCCCAATACGTGCGCGGCGCAATGCGCCGCAGCATGAAAAATGTGGCGACGGCGCACGCGGCCAGCACCGCCACCGTGCCAATCCAGTAAGCAAGCGGGCCCGGCAGCCAGGACATCACGTACATGAACCAGCCCATGATGACGGGGTATTCGATGCGATTCACCAGATACGGGAGAAGGTGCAGATACAGCACATGCGTCCGATACAGCCAGATGACGTCGGAGTAGGCCATGCTGGGCATGCTCCAGGTCGAGTAGCTGGCCGCCAGGCGATGCGCGTGGAATCCCTGCTGCCAGAGCTGAGGGGGAATCATGCGGAAGGCGGCCCAGATGAGCCAGCCCGAGAGCGCCGCTAGCGACAGCCACCCCACGGCATCCATCGGACGGGCAGGTGGGTGGGAGGGAGTTATCGGAATGCGGCGCGCCGGCGCCTCGGCAACCGCCGGGCGACCCGGCGGGGACCCCGGCTCGTCGGACCTCGTCATCGACACACTCCTTGAGCGCCGCCCACGCGAGCTGCATCAATCTTGAATCTTGCTCCGTAGTGTATCAGACGCGTCCAGCCTCTGCAGGGGGCGCCAATCGGTCACGCTGGCGCAACGGGAAGAAGAGGGACCGGGCATTGTCGGCGGCCAGGGCCGACGCTTCGTCGGGCCCGAGTCCCATCTCATCGCGCCAGCCCTGAAAGCGGGCCCACTCGGGGGCAAACGCCCCCGGCACGCCGCCGGACCCAAACAGGAGGCGCCCCGTGCCCAACGTCGCACGCGCCTCAACCCAAAAGGGCTGGGGAGCGCGGGACAGCTCGAGCCAGACGTTGGGACGATACGCGGCCAGGGTGAGCGCCTCGTCAAGAAAGGGCGCCCGCACGCCGGCCGACACCAGCACCACCGGCACGTCGGGGTGCCGCAGCAAAGCCTCGTCCCAGTCTTCGGGATGGGAGAGCGCCAACGGGGCCGGCCCGGGGCCGACCCGCACCACGAGCGGGCGGTGATAGCGGGCCAGGAGGCCCATCAGGACGCGGACCGTAGGGTCGTCGGCCCGGCGCCCCGCCAGGGCGGGCCACGCAAAGGCGCCTGCGGCGCCCTCGGCCAACAGCGACTCCAGCGCCCGCGGATGATCCGGGTGGGCTGGGGCCAGCGCGGCCAGGCGCGGGCTGTCCTCCGCCATTTTGAGGAGTGCCCGGCCGCCCGCCAATGGATCGGGCGTGTCCAGCGCGGCCCAGTCGATAAGGACCCGACGTTCCGCCACCGGCTGCCGCAGATCTTCGGGCGCCAGTTCGACGTCCGCCAGCGCCGTGGTGTGCGAGGGGGCCCACGAGCAGGCATCCAGCACGCCCAATTCCACGTGGGCCGCGTCGCCACCGCTCGCCAGCACGACATCGTCCGTGGCGGGGGCCGTAAGCGCGCGCCCCCGATGAAATCCTTGGGCGGCCCCGACGTGGGCCACCCCGCCGAAGCGCCCCAGCAGCGGCGCCAGCACAATGAGCGCATGGGTGTTGAGGCTCTGCGACAGCGCCATGTCTTCCAACGCGCGGTGTTCGGCCGGCGTGCGGGCCGCCGTGGCCATCACCACCAGGGAAGGCCCCGCGCGCCGGCATTCCGCCCACCGCCGGTCGGACTGCGCGTCGGGTCCCAAGAGCAGCACCAGCCGGCCCCAGCGGGAGGCGATCGGTTCAATGCCCTCGCCCGCCTCGAACCAGGGGCGTTCGGGCGGGTCCAAGTCGCACTTCGCCTGGCTGCCCAGGACCGTGCCGTCTTGGTCGAGCACCAGGGCCCGCTGCTGCTTGGTGCTGGTGGCCGAATCCAGCACCCGCAGGGTGCCGGTGACCACCCCCAGGGACAGCAGGCGGGCGGCATCCGCCAAGGTGCGGATGGCCCGGCTGGGCATGGGCTCGGGCGGGTTCAGTCCCAACGACCACTCGGGAAACACGATGAGCTCCGCTCCCAACTCACGGGCCCGGTGCATTTGGCCGACGGCACGCGCAAGCGCCGCCGTCGCGTCACGGTCATAAGGGGCCTGACTGATGGCCACGCGGGGCGTCAAAGCGCCACCTCCCGTGGCCACATATTGGGCCTGATGGACTATACTGTCAATGACCAGTGGATAAGCGCTTCGGAATCCGGATGCGCATCCGAGCGGGGAGCGTGCGCCATGACCTGTACCGTGTGGTCCTGTCGCCCGAAAATCAGGCTGCGGCCGTCAAAGTGCACGTCCCAGAGGCGCGCCAGCAGCTGGGGGTTCACCCCGGCGCGGATGGAGGGCGTCGCCCGCATGGCCGCCAGAAGCCCTTCGTCCATCCACTGGTCGCGACGAAGCCGCTGGCCGGACGGCGAGCGGTCGAGGGGCCAAGGCTGGTCCCACCACCAAGGATTGGCGGAGGGTTGGGCGATGATGGTGGCACCCAAGGCGGCCAGAGCGGGCACCTGCCCCGCGAACCTTGGTTCAGGGGGAGTGTGGGGCACATGAAAGGCGTCGTAGCAGATGGCCGTGCCCACGGTGTGGGGGCCGACCGGGTAGACGGACCGGGGCTGGACATCGGGCGCCAGGTGCAGGCGGTCCTCCTGCGTGGGAACCAGATTGACCTTGCCTGTGCGGTTCTGGACCCGGCCATCCGGGCCAAAAGTGAGGGACAGGTTCAATACCCGGGCGTCACGCGGGCGGTAGGCCTCCGAGCCATAGCCCAACGCGTTGTCGGGCATGAGCGCCGACCCCGCCACCACGGTGGCGCCCCAGCGCTGGGCCAGACGCGAGAAGGTGCGGTACCAGGCGCGATAGACGGACGGCGCGGCGGCCGTGAAAAACGCCGCCTCCATCGAGCCGGCCCGATGGCGGGCCCGGGTCCAGAGCAGGCGCGGCAGGGCGCGGAGCGCCAAGAGGTGAAACGCTTCGTCCAGCGTGGCCACCTGGTCGACGCGGGCCGGCGCCGCAGCCAGGGCGAGGAATGTGGCCAGGTCTTCCGGGAACACCACCAGCGCCGCCTCGTGGCGGCGGTTCGCCACCGGGGCGCCCAGACGTCCCAGGTGGTCGGCAAAAGCTTCGGGGTCCCGGTAGTCGTCCAAGGTCATGAACGGCTGCACCGCAAACAAGTCCACGGGAGCCACGGCGAGTGGGTGGGCCATCACACGACCTCCTTTCCCGGGCGGCCTGTCAATGCGGCATCATATTCGCCGGCTGGTGGCCGGATCCTGCGCGACCCGGGAGAAGGACTGCGACGGCATGAGTCGAACGATCGTTTACGTGGCGAAAAGTTTACAGACCGACCACATTTTCGGTCGGCATAGGGGGGAGTGGTCAAGGTGCCCCAATGGTCAGCAGAGCGCCCCGCATGGGCGAGCCAAGAGAAATTTCAGGACATGGATCCCGGGGTGCAGGGAGCGTTTCGGGGGGCTAAGCTACACTGCCAGGGGTGGCCGCAGGAGGCGGCGCTGCGCATGCTCTTGAACAACCTGGACCCGGCGGTGGCCGAGCGGCCCGAGGATCTGGTGGTGTACGGCGGACGCGGCAAGGCGGCCCGCACCTGGCCGGACTTCTGGAATATTGTGGCGGCGCTCACGCAGCTGGGCGACGAGGAAACCTTGCTGATTCAAAGCGGCAAGCCGGTGGCGGTGTTTGAGACCCACCGCCACGCCCCACGGGTGCTGTTGGCCAACTCGCTGTTGGTGCCGGCGTGGGCCACCTGGGAGCATTTTTGGGATCTGGAGCAAAAGGGTCTCACGATGTTTGGGCAGATGACGGCCGGGTCATGGATTTATATTGGGACCCAGGGCATCGTGCAGGGCACGTACGAGACGCTGGCGGAGCTGGCGGCGCAGCATTTCGGCGGGTCGCTCGCGGGGCGGGTGGTGTTGACGGCGGGGCTCGGCGGCATGGGGGGCGCGCAGCCGCTGGCCGTGACCATGAACGGCGGCGTGGCGCTCGTGGTGGAGGTGGACCCCGAACGCATTCGTCGGCGGCTCACGACCGGCTATCTGGACGAGGCCGCCGACAGCCTGCCCGATGCCGTGGCGCGCGTGAATGCTGCGCGCACGGCGCGCCAGGCACGGTCGGTGGGGGTGGTGGGCAACGCCGCGGACGTCCTACCCGCGCTTTATGCCCAGGGCTTCCGGCCGGACGTGGTCACGGATCAGACCTCGGCCCACGATCCGTTGAACGGCTATATACCGCCGGGCGTGTCGCTGCCCGAGGCGGCCCGCTGGCGCGAACAAGATCCCGCGGCCTACGTGGCGGCGGCCAAGGCGGGGATGGCGCAGCACGTGCATGCGATGCTCGCGTTCCAGGCGGCCGGAGCCGTCGTGTTCGACTATGGCAACAACCTGCGCCAGTTTGCCCGGGAGGCCGGCGAGACGCATGCCTTTGATTATCCCGGCTTTGTGCCCGCCTTTATCCGGCCGCAGTTTGAGGAGGGGCGCGGACCGTTTCGGTGGGTGGCGCTGTCGGGAGACCCCGAAGACATTTATCGGACGGATCGGCTGGCGCTGGAGTTGTTTGGCGAGGATCCGCGTCTCACCCGCTGGATCCACATGGCCCAGGAGCGCATTCAGTTTCAGGGGCTCCCGGCCCGCATCTGTTGGCTGGGGTACGGCGAGCGGGCGCGCTTTGGGCTGGCCATGAACGCGTTGGTACGGCGAGGCGAGCTCAAAGGGCCCGTCGTGATTGGCCGGGATCATCTGGACGCGGGGTCGGTGGCGTCACCCTACCGCGAGACGGAGGCGATGAAAGATGGCAGCGATGCGATTGCGGACTGGCCGATCTTGAATGCGCTGGTGAACACGGCGGCTGGAGCCAGTTGGGTGTCCGTTCATCACGGCGGAGGCGTGGGGATGGGTTTTGCCATCCACGCGGGCATGGTGGTGGTGGCCGACGGCAGCGCCGAGGCGGATTGGCGCCTGCAGCACGTGCTCACCACCGATCCGGGCATGGGCGTGGCCCGCCACGTGGATGCCGGGTACGACAAGGCGCTCGCGATCGCGCGCCAGCGCGGCGTGAAAATTCCGGGGCGCACCCTGTGACTGCCCACCGGGCCCCGAACGAGGCGGCCCGGCAGTGGGTGGACGCTGTCCACCGCCATTTGGGGGACACCCCGCACCACGTCATGGTCGCTCATGGCGATCCGCTGGTCGTGGTGGCGGAAGCGGGGGGGATCCTGGACCCGGTGCCCCTGGACAACCCGGTCACCACGGAACAGATGGAGCGCCGGCGGACACCCAATGCCGTGCATCTGCTCGTCCGGCAGCCGGACGGTGCCGTGCTGGGCCTCTCGGTGCCGCCCGACAAGATGCATCCGCTGCTGTGGGCGTTGCTGGCGCTGGCGGCGGACGTACACCGCATGCTGGTGAGCCAGCAGCACCAGCGCGCAGAGCTGTTGAGTCTCGCGCACGAGGTGCGCAATCCCTTGATGCTGATCGCGGGGTACGCGGAGCTGTTGGGCCACCGCGGCGAAGACGAGGTGGCGGCGCTGGTGCGGGACGAGGTGCGGCGGGTGGACGAGCGCCTGGAAGAATTTCTGACGGCTGGCCGGCCCACCAGCCGGGCGCTGGTGGATGTGGCAGACATCGTGAGGCGGGTGCTCCGACGTTATGAGGCGGCGGCCGCTTCCCGGGGGGTGCACGCGGTCGTCGAGGCACGGTCCGTCTATGTGGTAGGGGACGCGCCGCAGCTCGAAACCGCGCTGGCCAACCTGGTCAAAAACGCGTTGGAGGCGATGCCCACCGGCGGTCGGCTGGACCTCAGGTGTCTCAGGCTGGACCACTGGGCAGAAATCTGGGTGGCGGACACGGGAGCCGGGGTGGCGCACGACGTGGTCGATCGGCTGTTTCAGCCCTACGTATCCACCAAACCGGACGGGCACGGGTTGGGGCTCTCGCTGGTGGCCGACGTGGTGGAACGCCACGGCGGCGAGGTGGCGCTGGTGCCCGGCGGCACCGGCGCGGAGTTTCGCCTCCGCCTGCCCGCGGCCGAGCCGCCGGCGGGAGGGTCGCCCCCGGCTCCTTCCCACGCCTCCCCGACGTCCCCGGCTCCACCTGCTACAATAGGACGTACGCGCAGACAAGGGGGATCACGGGGACGTTAAGCGTCGGGGTCATCCGAGTGGCGTGGCGCCGACTGTGGCGCACACCGCCCGTTTTCAACCTGGTGTTTTGGGATATCCTGATTTCGCTGCTGGTGGTGTCGGTGTACACCGCCCGCTTGGCGCATGACCTGCCCAAGGGCCTCACGAACCCCGCGCATTTGCTTTCGGGTCAGGCGGGGCCTCTGACCCTGGCGCCGGGGGCTCTGTTGCGGTTGGGGTTGTTTCTGGCCACGGTTCTCCTGATCGTGACGCCGTTTCGCGTCGCCGGCCTATACGGGGGCGCAGCCGAATCGCTGGCGGGCGAGGGCCGCCGCAGTTTTCTTTACTTCTTCAGCGTGGGGCGCCGCCTGTTCTGGCGGGGACTGGCCATTACGGGCGCGGGCGTGGCCCTCTTGCTGGTGGTGATTCTCTTGGGCATCGGCGCCAGCCTCGTGGGCGGCGTGCCGGTGCTGGGGCCGCTGGCGCTCGCCGTGTGGGTGCTGGCCATCCTGGCCGCCGTGACGATCGCCTTTCGCGGACTGGGGGCGCTGGCGGCGGCCAACACCGGGGCGTGGGCGGCCATCCAAGACGCGTTGCGGTGGTGCCGCCAGCACGGAGGACCCACCCTCGGGTTTGGCCTGTTGACGGGCCTCCTGACTTTGGCGGCGTTCTGGATCGTGGCCCAGCTGGCGTTCGTTCCGGTGCTGGGCCCCATCCTGGCGTTTGGGGGACTCTGGGTCATGACCGGGATGCTGGCCGTGCTGCCCACGGTGCTGTACCGCGTGACCACCGACGAGTAGGCGGCGACGGATTCCCTACTAACAGCAAGAGAGGAATAACCCGACCCGGCTGGGACAACCTACGCTCAAGCCAACAAGGGGGGTTGTCCGCGGTGCGCCGTGCCGTCTGCCACGTCGCTGTCTGGGGCCACCTGCCATGAAGCGGTGGATGGCGCGCCTGACGCTGGTGGCGTCGGCCGCGCTCCTGGCCGTGAGCCTGCTGCACCATCGGGCGCCGCCGGCGCCTGTCGCTCCGCCGGCCGCACGTGCGGCGGCGAGCCATCGCGTGACGACGGACGCCCCCCCGCGCGCGGCCTCCCGCCTGGTGCTGCCCGCTTCCCACAACCTGGCGCCCACCCCCCGCTGACCTCGCGACCCATGGGGCAAGTGCCGCGCCCAGCCACATAGGATCTCGGGGGGAGGATCTTGTGGGACGGCGAGCGCGGGGCAACCCGGTGGCGGTGGGTCTATGGCTGTTCGGCCTCTTGATCCTGGCCAGCATTGGTGGAGGCGTCGGGGCCTTTCTCCTATATAGGTGCGCGTCATGAACGGTAGGTTACGCACAGAGCCGACTCCGAACTTCCTCCGGGACCGTGGTCACATGGGCCAGGAATTTCTCAACGCTCGTGGCGATGGCGGCGACGTCCGGATGAAAGGCATGGCAGATGACCGTCTGCTTGAGCCAGTTCCAGAGTCGTTCCGTCGGATTCAGACGGGGCGAGTAGGGCGGCAAGTACCACACCTCCCCCCGGTCCCCATACTGCGCCCAACAGGGGGCCAGGCCTTTGGCGTGGTGAATCTTCGCGTGGTCGCAGATCACGACCAGGGGCTGCGTCGGGCACTGGGCGAACCATCGCGTGAGCAAGGCCTGCAACGTGTGCGCGGTGAGGTCCGCCGCCGGCTCCACCATGGTGGTCCCACCCCGGATGTCCACGGCGCCGACGAGGGCCCCGCTCGCATGATGGCCATACGTGGGGACCTGTTTTTGGCGCCCGCGGAGGAACCACGTGGCCGCGATAGCCTGATACACGCGGACATGGCTCTCGTCCTCAAACAGGATTCCGGTGTCCGCCGCGGCGTTGTTGTTAGCGTCGCGAGGCGCTCCGCGAACGCCGCTGGCTCCGCTGGTCGAGCTCGTTTGAGGACGTAAGTGGGCCGGGTCCAGCTGAACCCGTGCTGGGGGAGCCACTTCCGCAGGTGCCCTCGGGAGAAGCGGACCCCATACTGCTCTTCAATGTAGGCTTGGAGGATCTTGGAGTCCCCGTTCACCGCGGACCCGAACCCGACCGCCGCGGGACTTTGCTGGACGGCGGCGACAATGGCGGCGGTCTGGGCTGCGGTCCGCTTGGGGCGGCCCCCCGGCGCGTGCTGTAAGACCAGCCCCGCGGGCCCCTGGGCGTTCCACGCCCGCACATACCGCCGGATCGCCCCGGGGTGGCGTCCGATAATGGCACTGACCGCCGCCGTCGGATAGCCCTGCCAGATCAACCGCACCGCGTGCAACCGTTCGGCCACCCGGGGGGAGGCGTGCCGCGCCTCGTCCACCAACGCCTCCGGGGTCAGCCCCCACGTCTGCGTAATGCGTAACACCCGCATAGGGATCCCTCCTGGCGGGGGCTATACGCCATCCTCCTTCCCAAATCCTTTGAGGAGCCCGCACGCGAACATTCGCCGACTCCCGGCCCCGCTGGGTCTCCCGGTCATTCGACGCGATCATGATGCGCACCTATATAGTGTCCTGAGTT
>JAJYPH010000011.1 GCA_021795575.1 Bacillota bacterium | reverse complement strand
CGCGCAGTTGGGCCAGCTCCTTGCCCACCACGCGGGCCGCGTTCATCAGCGCGGCCAGGATCACCACCGCCGTGCCATGCTGGTCGTCGTGAAAAACGGGGATGTCGAGGCGCTCCGACAAACGCGCCTCCACCTCAAAGCAGCGCGGGGCTGCAATGTCTTCCAGATTGATGCCGCCAAACGACGGCGCCAGGCGCGTGATCGTGTCCACCAGTTCGTCCACGTCCTGGGTGGCCAGGCAAATGGGAAACGCGTCCACCCCCGCTAGACTTTTAAACAGCACGGCCTTGCCCTCCATCACCGGCAGGGCAGCCAGCGGACCCAGGTTGCCCAGGCCCAGGATGGCCGTCCCATCCGTCACGATGGCCACCGTGTTGCGCTTCAACGTCAGCTGAAAAGCTTTTTGGGGGTCGTCCGCGATGGCCTGGACGACGCGGGCCACCCCGGGCGTGTATACGTGAGACAAGTCGTCGCGGTTTTTGACCTGGACGCGCGGCTGGATCTCAATTTTGCCTCCCAGATGCATGAGAAAGGTGCGGTCGGACACGTTGTCGATGTGCACGCCGGGCAGCGCCCGCAGCCCGGCGGACAACGGCCCCAGCACCTCCATCGCCGGCAGCACCACCGTCAGGTCGCGCACCGTGCTGTGCTCATCGCTTCTCACCAAGTCCAGCGCCACGACGTCCCCGCCGTGCGCCTCCACGGCCCGCAGCAGTTGCCCGAAACCCGCCACATCCCGCTGCAGCGACAGCCGAAACACAAATTGAATGCCTGAAGTTGGTACGCCCACCGAACGACCTCCCTTGCAATGTCCTCAAAAGATATCACATGGTCCTAAGTCCGGGCGCGGTTGGCCAAATCTTGTTTCCGTCGCTGCCCCTCTTTACACGCTGACGCGGGTCGCTTATGATATAGAACACCAGTTCCATC
Organism: Bacillota bacterium; assembly: GCA_021795575.1. Taxonomy (GTDB): domain Bacteria; phylum Bacillota; class Sulfobacillia; order Sulfobacillales; family JAIMBI01; genus JAJZWV01. Next base: position 38,387 of record JAJYPH010000011.1, on the reverse strand, counting down.
TGCTGTCGTCGGCCAACCAACTGACCTCGGCGCGGGATGGGCCGGAACGAAGGGAGTGGCCGATTATGCTGACCTCACCGCCGCGGCCGACGGTCACGGGCCGCGCCGTGCCGCGTCGGCCCGTGACCCATCCCCGGACTCAGGTGATTGTCCTGGACATCGCACGCCGGCGGCGGCGCGCGCCGGTCGTCCAAGTGGGCCGCCACCACTTTCGGGTGGTGAGTCCCCGTCTGCAAGCAGTGGCCGGCTGGCTAGTGCGCGCGGGCTGGCGGGACTGGGCCGATTGGTTCTACGAACCGGATGCATAGCGTCCCGGCGGTACGGCCGCCCCACGTTCGCCAGGCGACGACGGTGCGGGCATGATGCCGTGCGCACGCTTTCCCGACGCAAGACGCCCCAGGTGGTGATAGGCCCGCTGGCCGATGGGGCGCGACTCTCGGTCTCCCACCAGGCGATCTGCGCACTGGCTGTGCCGTGGACGACCAGACCGCGCCGAGGCTGGAGACGGGATCTGGCTGGGGCGCGTCTGGCATCATCCCCCAGCCGTCCGCCGACGAGCCTGGCCGCCTCGGGCCAACCACCACCCTCGCCGCTCTCGCCACAGCCGTCCCCCCGCCGAGGTCCGCGTCGTCAGGCGGGGCGGCTCACCTGCAGGACCACCTTGCCAAACTGTCCCCCGTCCCACAGATATTCCTGCGCCGCCGACACCTCGGCCAGCGGAAAGACGCGGTCCACGATGGGGCGAATCTGGTGCTCCAGACAGAAGTCCAGCATCCGGGCAAAGTCCAGCGGGCTGCCCATGGAGGTGCCGCGGAGATCCAGGTGCTTCAAAAAGACGCGGGGCAGGACCAGCGAGGGCACCGGGCCCGCTGTGGCCCCAACCAGCACCAGCCGCCCACCCGGGCGGGCCAGGGCGACCAGGTCTTCGAATCCGGCTCCTCCCAGTGTATCGACAATGAGGTCGAATCCGGCGGGGACCGCGCGGCGCAGATCCTGCACGTAATCCGCCTGCCGGTAGTTGGCGCCGGCTTCCGCCCCCATCTCCCGAGCGCGCGCAATCTTCCCGTCCTGCGAGGACGTCACCGTCACGCGCGCGCCGGCCGCGGTGGCCATCAGCAGCAGCATGGTGGCCAACCCCCCGCCAATCCCAGGGATGAGCACCCGCTCTCCCGCCTGGAGCGCCCCGCGCGTAAACAGGCATCGGTACGCCGTGAGACCCACCAGCGGCAGCGCGGCCGCCTCCGGACCCGTCAGGTATCCCGGCTTCGGAAAGACGTCAACGGCCGGCACGACGACTTGTTCGGCGTAGGTCCCGTCCGTGGGAATGCCCAGAATTTCAAACGTGCGTCCGGGCGCCCGCTCGTCGTCCCCCCAGTTCCGGGCGGGATAGAGGATCACGGGGTCCCCCGGCGCCAGCGCCTCCACCCCCGCGCCCACGGCATCCACCACGCCCACACCGTCCGATCCGGGGATGGCGGGGAAACGCACCCGGGGGTATTGGCCCATGCGGGCGTACAGGTCTCGTCGGTTGAGCCCGGCATATTGCACCTGCACCCGCACCTCCCCGGCGCCGGGGACCGGGTCGGCCACCTCCTCGTACGACAACTTGCCCACCCCGCCCGGCTCCCGCACCACGATCGCCTTCATACCCCGCGCCCCTTTCCGCCGCGCGCCGCGCCACGGCCCCTGCCTCAAATGCCCGTATAGGAGCCGTAGTACGCGTTTTCAGGGTACCCGCGCTGCTCCCAGAATCCAATCTGCTCTCGGCTGGACACCTGGACGCGGTCCAACCACTTGATCGCCTTGTAGCCGTACATGCGGGGGACGTAGAGCCGCATGGGAAACCCTTGGGCGACCGGCAGCGCCTGGCCGTCCATGATGGTGGCCAAAATCGGCTGGTGCTGGTGGATTTGCGCGGCATTCAGGGATTCCGTGTACACGCCGTCGGCCGAATAAAAATTGACCCACGGGTGCTGGATGGGATCCCACCCGTGATGCACCAGCCACGCCTCCAGATTCACGCCGGAGAACCGCACGTCCGGTACCACCCACCCGGTCACACAACGAAAATTTACGGTGAGGTGCTGCACAGACTCCCGTTGCCATTCCTCCCAGGTCCAACGCCGCGTCGTCCCCAGGCCTTCCAGCGTGAGCCGCCAGGTGGTGAGGTCCACGCGCGGAAAGCCGTTGACCACGGTGTAAGGGACAAAGCCCGGCTTGGCACCGCCGTTGGTGCCACCGGCCGCCCCGACCAGGCGCCCGCCCACCATGCCCAGCAGACTCGGCGTCGCTGCCACCAGCGGCACCGCCACCGCCGCACCGCCCAACCACCGCAGCAGCGCGCGGCGCGGGATGCCCGGCTTCGCCACCCGGTCGCGCATCGCCGGAGCCACCCGCGGTCGGCTGGCCAACAGGTGCCACACGACCCAAATGACCAGCGTGGCGGCAAAGGCCGCATGGCCCACGGTGGCAATGGCGCGCGTGAGCGACGGCCCCACCAGCAGGCCCACGCCGGTTACGAGGAGCCCCGCAATCAGAAACCAGCCGAACTGCGTGAAGCCGGGAGCCCCGGACGCCCGACGCCCCGGCCACGGATAAAACCGGCCAGACCACCCCACCACCGCCGCACCATAGATGATGCCACCAAACTCGTGGACGTCCTGGGCCGCCGGGAGCAGCGGGCCGAGTGCGGAGCGCCAGGTCGTCAGATACAGCGCAAACCCCGTGAACACCACGAGGCCCAGCCAGCCGGCGTGCCGCCAGTGTCGTTGCCGAAAGCTCATGTCGCACCCTCCGGCGGCCGCATCGTGTCGCAGCCGCTCTTGCACCCATACGCCCCACGGAGCCGCCGGGATTCAGGCCCAGCGCGGGGCCACGCGCGCGCGCGTCCCCTGTTCATACGCAAACGCCAGGGTCAACAGGGCCGCCTCTGTCCACGCGGTGCCGGTAAACGTCAGCCCCACCGGATCCCCGTCCGCCGTATAGCCGGCCGGCACCGTCACCGAGGGGTACCCGGCCTTGGCCGCGATGCCCGCTCCCATGGCCCCCACAAACACCAGCGCCTGGAGGCCATGTTCCCGCAGTGCCCGGTCGATGCCTTCCTCGCGCGAGCGGCGCACGTCGTCCCGCCGCGCTGTCCAGTACGCGGCCTCGGTCAGGTCGCCCCGCGTGCCCTCCGACGCCAGCAGCACGGCCTGCCCGTACACCAGCGCCCGCGCCGCGTGCGCCCGGTTGAATCGGATGAGGTCGGTGAGCGTGTGCACCGGCCCGTCGGGCCGCCGCGCCAGGTACGCATTGATGGCGGGCTTGAATTCGTACCGCAGCACGTCCATCCCGGGCAACTCGCTCCACGTGGGCAGGTCCACATCCACCAGCGTCGCGCCCAGCCGCTCCGCGGCCGCGAGCGCGCGGTCGGCGGCCGCGCGGCGCTCCCCCGTGAGTCGGTCCCAGTAGCCGCGGCGAGGCACCCCCAGGCGGCTTCCCGCGAGCGCCTCGGCCCGGAGAGCGGCCGCGTAGCGCGGCACGGGCGGCTGGGTCCACGTGGCCCGGTCCCCGCGGTCCCGGCCAGCCAGCACTTGCAGCAGATGCGCCGCATCGGCAACGGTCCGGGTCATAGGCCCCGCCGTATCCTGGCTCCACGAAATGGGGGCAATGCCGCGCCGGCTGATGAGCCCCACCGTCGGCTTGACCCCCACGATCCCATTGCTGCTGGCTGGGCTCAGGATGGAGCCCGACGTTTCCGTGCCCACGGCGAGCGTAGCGATCCCCGCGGCCACCCCCGCCCCGCTGCCGGAGCTGGACCCGCCGACGTCGCACCGGCCGGGTCCGTAGGGATTCAGCACCTGCCCGCCGAGGCTGGAATACCCATTGGGCATATGGTCGGCCATCCAGTTGGCCCACTCGGTCAGGTTGGCCTTGCCCACGAGCACGGCCCCACTGCGCCGGAGCCGCCGCACCAAAAATGCGTCGGCCGCGGCCCGCAAGCCTTCCAGGGCCACGGACCCCGCGGTGGTCGGCATCTGGTCGTTGGTGTCGATGTTGTCCTTGACCAGCACGGGAATGCCGTCGAGAGGGCCCCACAGGGCGCCCCGGCACTGTCGGTCGTCCGATGCCTCCGCCATCGCCCACGCATCCGGGTTGACCGCACGCACCGCGTTCACGCCACTGGCCTCGATCCGTTCCATCGACGCGACCAACAGGTCGCGGGCCGTGAGCCGTCCCGCCTCCCGCAGCGCCTGCAGCCGGCCGCTGTCCACTTGGGTCACGTCCACGTCGCCACCCGGGTGCCTCTCCATCAATGAACACCGCTCCCCCACCGCATTTTCTTCTGAGGCCATCCCACGCCCACCATCGCCTAAGGGGTTCGGTCCAAGGGCGGCACGGAACCCTCCCACTGCACTGGGACGACCCACCGAGGTCCCGCGGCCCGGGTCCAATCCCGTGGGCGGGGGCTCCGCGGCCCCTCGCGGTCCAGCACCACCCACCCAGGCCGCGGCGGGATGCCCCGGGCCCGCTGCTGCACCCGCCGAAAACGTGCGGCCAGTCCCTCCCGCGGCGTCGCCGCCACGACGTCACGAATCTCGGCCACCTCGTCAAGATACTGGTTCGCCAACGTTTCGTCATCCGTCCCGCGGTAAAACCGGGCGACCCCCACGTGGCCCGGCGGTGCCTCCGTGGGCGTCCACTGCCCGAGGGCCGCTTCCACCTGGCGGACCGCCCCCGCATCGGAGACGTCCGCAACCACCCACTGCTGCTCCCACACCGCCGTCCCTCCCCTGCGCCGGCCTGGTCATGCTGGCCGGGCTCCGTTATAGTGGCTTGCGGCCAGCGGGCGCGTCCGGGGTCCGCCACCGAGCCGCGTCATTCGTGATCCAAGGGGGTTGCCCGATGTCGACCAAGCGCCCGCCCGCCGATCCCGCCGCCCTAGCGGGCGGGATCCACGAAACCTTGGGCATCGCGTTTTTAGAGTCCACGCCCGACCGGGTGGTGGCCACGATGCCCGTCTCGCCCCGCGTCCACCAGCCTTTCGGCCTGCTGCATGGGGGCGCGTCGGTGGTGTTGGCCGAATCGGCCGCCTCGCTGGGCACCTGGCTCAACTGCGACCCGGACACCGAGCGCGCGGTGGGCATCGAGATCAACGCCAACCATGTGCGGCCCAAACGCACCGGTACGCTGACCGCTCTCGCCCTGCCCCTGCACCGCGGCCGCACCACCATGGTGTGGGACATCCGGATCCGGGATGAGCAGGACCGCCTCGTGTGTGTCGCGCGCTGCACGGTGGCGCGTGTCGCAGTGCCTCAATCCGACAAATCCCGCCCGGAGAGCCGCGACACGACCCGGTAAAACCCGGCGGCATCCTCGAGCGATGGCAGCGCCGCGTCCGCGCCCGCCGCCTCGAGATCGGGCTGGGCGTAGCGCCCCGTGGCCACCGCGATGCACCGCAACCCGAGCGCATGCGCCGCCGCCACGTCGCGGGGCGTGTCGCCCACGGTCACCAGCGGCGCGTCGTCCGCGTGATAAAAGCGGCGGGTGCGGGCCACCGCCACCGCCAGCATGGCCTCGCGGGACTCACCGTCGCTGCCGTAGCCCCCTACCGGAAACACGTCCGCCAACCCCACCGCTTTCAGTTTGATGGCCGCCCCGGCCTCCACGTTCCCGGTCCCCACCGCGAGTCCCACGTCGGGATTCTGCGCGAGCCGCCGCAGCAGCGTGGACACCCCGGGCAAGGCCCGGGTGGCCCCCGCCGTCTCGGCCAGCGCGGTCACAAACGCGTCCAGCAGCCGCGGCCACTGTTCGTCGGCGATCGTGATTCCGAGCCGATCGGCCGCCAGATGCAGCATCGCCGGGTCGGTGCGTCCGGCGAAGTCCAGGTGGTTGAACTCCCCCGGTTGACCCACCACCTGAAGAAACGCCCGCTCCATCGCTCGATGGCCGGCGCCATGGCCGTCCAGGACGGTGCCGTCCAGGTCAAACACCAGCAGGTGTGTCGGATGTGTCGGATGCTCCACCGCGCCGCCCCCTCGTTGCCCGTCTTCGCGGCCCGCCTGTGGGCGGCCGCACGCTCGCTTCATGATACCAGCCTGCGCCCAGCGAGGGAGCGGGCCCCTTGCACTTCGTTGACATGTGCTTTAATATTTCCCGAGTGATAAATACTTGGAAGGGGTGCGGCATGACGGACGAGGCATCGCTGCCCACGGCGGCGGAGACGACGCGGCTGGTGTTGGCCATCGTGATCCAGGCGGAGCCGCTCTTGTTCGAGCTGTGGCAGGCCCACTCACTGACCCTCACGCAGCTGCACTGCCTCAAAAAGCTGCAGCACGAGTCGGTCACGGCGGGTGAGCTGGCGCGCCGCCTGGGCATCCAGGCGGCATCGCTGACCCGCGTGCTGGGGCGGTTGGAGTCGCAGGGTCTGGTGGCTCGCTCCACGGGGCAGGAGGACCGCCGCACGGTGGTGGTGTCGTTGACCCCGAGCGGACACGAGACGCTCGGCGCGCTGTCGCTGGGTCTCGACAACCCCTTGTTCCAAGGTATCCGGGAACTGGGACCGGAGGATCGGCAACACCTGCACGAGGGTTTACTGGCGCTGTTGGGCCAGGTGCGCCGGCTCGCCGATCCTGACCCCATGGCGGTTCTCTAGGCGGATCGGATCGCCGTCCGCCCATCAACGAAAGGAGTCCGACTTTGTCCTCTCAATCGCTCTCTCCGTCCCGCGGCACCGGTCAGGGCTCGTGGCACCACCGCATCGACTACAAGTGGATCGCGTTGTCCAACACGACGCTCGGCATCTTGATGGCCGCCATCAACGGCACCATCCTCATCATCTCGCTGCCCGCCATCTTTCGGGGACTGCAGGTCAACCCGCTTCAGTCCAACCAGACCAGCCTGCTGCTCTGGATTTTGCTGGGTTTCAACGTCGCCACGACGATTCTGTTGGTGTCGTTTGGACGCCTGTCGGACGCTCATGGGCGCGTCAAGCTGTACAACCTGGGGTTCGCGGTTTTCACGTTTGGGTCCATCCTCCTGTTTCTGACGCCGGGCGTTGGGATCGCGGGGGAGTGGGAACTCACGATTTTTCGCTTCGTCCAAGGCATCGGGGGCGCGTTCCTGTTCGCCAACAGTGCAGCCATCCTCACTGATGCCTTTCCCGTGGAAGAACGTGGCTTTGCCCTGGGGCTGAACCAGATTGCCGCCATCGGCGGGGGCATCATCGGCCTCGTGGTGGGCGGCCTGCTGTCCGTGGTCGACTGGCGCCTCGTGTTTTTGGTCAGTGTGCCGGTGGGTCTGGCGGGCACCATCTGGGCCTACATCGCGCTCCGCGAAACAGCCGTGACGCGGGAGTCCAAGCGCATTGACTGGCTGGGCAACATAACCTTTGGCTTGGGTCTCCTGGGCGTTCTCATCGGGCTCACCTATAGTATCCTGCCTTACGGCGCGCATGTGACCGGGTGGTCCAATCCCTTTGTGATTTGGTCGCTCATACTCGGGGTGGCGCTGCTGATAGGGTTCATCGTCATCGAGTCGTTCGTCCCCGATCCCATGTTTCACCTGAACCTGTTTCGCAATCGCGCCTTTGCCGCCGGCAACATCAGCGGCCTGTTGGCGGCCGTGGCACGCGGCGGCCTGCAGTTCATGATGATCATCTGGCTGCAGGGCATCTGGCTGCCCCTGCACGGCGTCTCGTTTGCCAACACCCCGCTCGACGCCGGCTTGGATACGATTCCGCAGATGGTGGGGTTCTTCCTGGCGGGCCCGATTTCGGGACGGCTGTCGGACCGCTATGGGTCCCGCTGGTTTGCCACCATCGGAATGCTGGTCAGTGCCGCCGGGTTCTTTGCGCTCAACACGCTGCACGCCGACTTCAGCTACTGGGTGTTTGCGTTTTACATCTTCATGATCGGCATCGGCATGGGCCTCTTTTCTTCCCCCAACACCTCGTCGATCATGAGTTCGGTGCCCGCCCGGTATCGGGGCGTGGCGTCCGGCATGCGCGCCACCTTCATGAACGCCGGCATGATGCTGTCGATGGGCGTCTTTTTCACCATCGTGATCACCAATATGGCGAGCCACCTACCGACGGCGCTCGCCACCGGCCTGGCGCATGCCGGCCTGCCGGCTGCGTTCGCCAGCAAGCTCTCGCACCTGCCGCCTATGGCCGTCCTGTTTTCGGCACTCCTGGGGTTCAACCCCCTGGCCAAGCTGGTGCCGCACACGGTGCTGGCGTCGATTCCCGCTGCGGCGCGCGCGACCCTGCTGTCGGTGCACTTCTTCCCCACACTGATTTCGGGCGCCTTCATGGCCTCTCTGCGCGTCGTCTTTCTGTTTGCCGCCGCCATGAGCTTCGTGGCCGCGGTGGCCTCGGTCCTGCGCGGCAAGCAGTATATTTACGATGACGCGGCCGACGCGCCGGCCCACGGCCTCGGCGTGTCGGCCGTCGCCGCCGAGCGCACGGTTGCGGAATCCGGCCCGGAACGCGAGGACACGGGAACCGAACCGACCGACTGAAGGCGGCCGACCTCGACCCAAGAGAGAGGAGCTCTGATCGTCTGATGCGAGAGCACCACGACAGGCCATCACGATGAGGGGGCGCGTCGGCCGCCTGGTGGGCGCGGTCCTCGGCGCCTGGGCCGCCCTGGCGCTGATGGCCGCCCCCTTTCTCCTGCGCTTTCAACCGCCCGGGGCCGGCTGGACCCCCGCGACGACCGCCTGTGAGTGGATGGGAGCGGTCACGGCGCTGTGGGCCCTAGCCACCGGAGCAACCGCGGTCACGGCCGTCCATCCCGCCGTCACCGGGCGCCGCCGGTTGCACGCCAATCGCGCGAAGCCCCCGCGGACGGCCACGCCGTCCCCGCAGCTGGAGCAGCTGGCCCGGATGACTCTCGACGAGGTCGGGCCGCGCCCGGGGCACCAGTGAAAGGGGCCGCCGCGCTGGCGCAGGGCCTGCCGCTGGTCGGGGTGCTGGGTGGCATGGCCGTCAGCGTGTCGCCCCTGATCGGTGGCTGGGGGCCCGCCACCGGCAATCCCTGGACGGCGCCGGTGCTGGTGCCGGTGCTGGCGGGCGCCATGCTGAGCCTGGCGGCGCTCGTCGCTTGGGTGGTGCGCGACTGATCCCTGGTCGGCGCAGTGTCCCTTTTTACACGGCAACACCCCCCGTGGAGAGCCCGGGGGGTGTTGCCGTCCGCAGCCCGTCAGCGGTCGGCTGCCAGCACGCGCTCCGGCGTGATGGGCAGCGTGGCCACCCGGCGGCCGGTCGCCGCCGCCACCGCATTCGCAATCGCGGCGGCCCCGGGAATCGCGGGCGGCTCACCGACGCCCTTGGCGCCGTACGGTCCCGCTTCCGCCGGCACCTCGACCAGCACCACGTCCACCCGCGGGACGTCGTGAAAGGTCGGCATCTGATAGTCCAGAAAGCTGGTGGACACGGGCTGTCCGCCGTCGTCGTAGGCCAGATCCTCGTACAGGGCCCGCCCAATGCCCTGGGCCACTCCCCCCAGAATCTGCCCTTCCACTTCCTTCGGATTCAGGGCGCGTCCCACATCCTGAATCGCGAGGTAGCCCGTGAGCCGCACTTCTCCGGTGTCCGGATCCACCGCCACGCGGGCCGCGTGCACGGCAAATCCCGGGGCGCTTTTCGTGATGGCGCTCCGTCCCTCCGCGATGAGGGGCGCGGTGCGGCCCCCGAAACGCGCGGTATCACGCGCTATCTCGGCTAGGGTCACGGTCCGGCCGGGTACGCCCCTGACCTGCACCGTGCCCTCGCGCAGGTCGAGGTCCTCGACCGCCGCCTCCAGGCGGTGGGCGGCAATCTCCAACACCTGGCGGCGCACGGCTTTAGCCGCTTCGGCCACCGCGAGTCCCACCGTGTAGGTCGTTTTGCTGCCGCCGGCCATCCCCGCGTAGGGAGCGTGGGCCGTGTCGGTGAACGCCACGTGCACCTCGTCCGGCGAGAGCCCCAGCTCCTCCGCCGCAATCAGGGCAAACGTCGTGTTGGTGCCCGTGATGTCTATCGAGCCCACCTGGACCACGAGGCGGCCTTCGGAGGTCACCTGGCAGGCGGCCGCGGCCGGCTCCAGGCCGCCGCCCCATCCGCCGGCCGCCACGCCAATGCCTTCGTGGGGGCCGAGCGGCTCTCGGAAGAAGGGGTGGTCCTGGGCCGCTGCGAGACACTCGCGCAGACCAATCCGCGGCCAGGTGCGGCCGTCCGGCCGCTCGTCACCCTCTGCGACCGCGTTTTTGAGCCGCAGGGCAATGGGATCCATCTTGAGCGCGCGAGCCAGCTCGTCCATCGCGGACTCCAGGGCAAAGTACGCCTGCGGGGCGCCCGGCGCCCGATAGGCCCCCACCGGCACCTTGTGCGTCATGACGTCGTAACCCACCACATCGAGGTGGGGACTCCGGTACGTGCCCGCCAGCATCATGCAGGCAATGCCCGCCGATCCGCCGCGCTCCGCCCCGTTGTCAAAGACCAGACGGGCCTCAATCGACGACAGGGTACCATCCTGGCCCGCGGCCAGCGTCACCTCAATGTCCGCGGCGGGCCCAGGGTTGTTGACCAGAATGTCCTGCTGGCGGTCCAGCAGCATGGCCACCGGGCGGCCGAGCCGCTGCGACAGGGCGGCCACCAGCGGCTCCAGGAGCACGCCCTTGCCCCCAAAACCGCCGCCGACGGTGGCGCCCACGACCCGCACGCGGTAGTCGGGCAACTTTAAGAGCCGTTTCACCGAGTTGCGGACCATGAACTGGCCTTGGGTGGTGGTCCAAATGGTCGTTTCCCCTGTGCGCGCCGCATGCGCGCTGGATCCATGGGTTTCCAGAAACCCCTGGTACAGCGGTGGCAGATGATAGCGGCGGGTCACGACGACGTCCGCCCGCTCGCGCGCGCCCTCCGCATCGCCGCGGTGGTACCGAATGACGGCCGAGACGTTGTTCGGCCGCTGCTCGGTCCGGCCCCCACCCCCGGCCGTGTCTCCATGGGCGCCGGCATCGGCCCGGCCGGCCGTATCCTCCAGCTGGCGCACCAGCGGTGCGTCGGGCCGCATGGCGGCGGTGGGGTCCACCACCGCCGGGAGCACCTCGTAATCCACCTGGACCAGCTCCGCGGCGTCCTCGGCCACCACCGGGTCGTCGGCCACCACCACGGCCACCGGCTCACCGGCGTAAAACACCTCGCTCTGGGCCAACAGGTCAGCCTCGGGCAGGGCGTCACCCAGGTACACCGCCTTCACGCCGGGCACCTCGGCCGCCTCCCGCGTGTCAATGCCCCGAATGCGCGCGTGCGGATGCGGACTCAGGACCAGGTGGGCATACCAGCTGCCCGCCGGGTCCAGATCGGCCACGTAGCCACCTGCGCCCACCAGCTTGGCGGGCCCGTCTTCCCGGCGCCGTGATTTTCCTATGTACGTGTAGGGCGAATCGGTTCGGTCTCCGCTCGTGCTGTCGCTCGTCCGCGTGCTGGCCATGGTGCGGCCCCCTCTTCTTAACGTGTTCACCTGTAGCGCGGCTTCCTCATGGGGATGCTCCCCCGAGCGCTGCCGATCCTGGCGGCCACCGCCGCCCCTCATGGTACCGCACTCCGGGCCGGACGCGGATACGGACACCGTCAAGGGGCCACGCGGGGTGCTGGCGCGAGGCGGCGGACCGGAGCGATTCAGACGAGGTCCAGCCCATCGTGTATACGCACCTGCCCCATCACCGTGCCCTCCGTCGGGGTGAACCCCAACTGGTCGTCGATGAGCAGCCTGCCGGCGCGCCCGTGGGCTCATCGTCATCATGCGGCCGACCTCCGAGCTCCCGGCGCCCCCGCAGAATCATGGCTGCCTTCAGCGCCTTGGCCATCCCTCCCCGGTGGTCACGGTCCACCACCGTGTTTGGGACCGCCACGCCCTCGGTCAGGCCTCATGCGTGCCCACCAGCCACTCGGCCCGTCCTGGATGTAGACCGCGCAGCGCGCGAAGCCCGTCGCCGCCGTGTGCCGCTCGTGCGACCGGACCAGTTCCTCGCTCCCGGGCACGTCCCGGGTGTCGGTGCGGGGCGGTGTTCATCACCGCCATGATGCGCACGACCCCAGACACCCCGTCGTCCGGCGTCTCGCCGTCCACTCACACCAGCCGGTTGGGCTCGCGCCGGCCACCGGTCCCCCAGGCGGCCCGGCATGACCCCAAGACGGCCGGGGGATCGAGGCGGGTCGCACGAAGCGTTATGCCGGGCTGGGCCCCGAGCCGTCGGCAACACGCTGCGGCGGACGCGCCCGGTCGTGCCGTCATGCCCCCCGCAGACGACCGCCTCCGCCGCGCGCCACGCACGGCGCACCCACCTCGCGCCACCCCAAGCGGTTGCCCTCCCCCCGGACGATGGACTCGCCCCCGCTTGCACCGACGCTGGTACAATGACGGCACATGGCGGCGTGGCGAAAGGAGATGCCCGATTTGCAGGAGCCGCGGGGACTCTACATCAATGGGCAGTGGGAGAGGGGCGGCCGGCCGCTCACTGTGGTGGACAAATTCACGGGGGCTACCTTGGCCACCCTGGTGGGAGCGCACGGGGAGGATGTGGGGCGCGCGGTCGCCGCGGCCCAGGCGGCCGCGGCCCACCCCATCCCGCCCCGGCAGCGGGCCGCCGTCCTGGAGGCGGCCGCCTTGAGCCTCAGGGACCAAGCCGACGACTGGGCCCGTGTCATTGTTCAGGAGGGCGGCAAGCCCTGGAAGGACGCTCGGGCCGAGGTGGACCGCGCTGTCGAAACCATGGCGCTGTCCGCTCGCGCGGCGCTGTCGATTCACGGCGAGACGATCCCCCTCGACGCCTCCCCGGGCGGGGAGCAGCGGGTGGGTCTCTACGTCCGGGTGCCGGTCGGCGTCGTGGCGGCCATCACGCCGTTTAACTTTCCGCTGAACCTGGTGTGCCACAAGGTGGCCCCGGCGATTGCGGCCGGCAACGCGGTGGTGCTCAAGCCGGCCACGTCCACCCCGCTGTCGGCCGTGCGGCTGGTGGAGCTGTTGGCCGCGTCCGGCCTGCCGGCCGGCTTGTTAAACCTGGTGGTGGGGTCGGGGGCCGAGGTGGGAGACGCGCTGGTGCGCCATGCCGGCGTCAACTTCATTACGTTTACCGGCAGCCCGCCGGTGGGGTTCGGCATCAAGGCGGCGGCCGGACGCGCCCGCGTGACGCTCGAGCTGGGAAACAACTCGGGCAACATCGTGCACAGCGACGCCGACCTCGCCACGGCCGCGAGCCTCCTGGCGCGCCGCGCATTTTCCCAGGCGGGCCAGTCGTGCATCTCGGTGCAGCGCATCTACGTGCAGGCCTCGGTCTTTGATGCCTTTTTGGAGCTCATCACGTCCGCGACCGAACGCTTGGTGGTGGGCAATCCCCTGGACCCCACGACGGATGTGGGGCCGCTCATCAGCACGGCGGAGGCCGAACGCGTCGAGGCGTGGGTCGGCGAGGCGGTTCAGGCGGGTGCCGAGGTGGTTTTGGGCGGCGGCCGCACCGGGGCGCTGATGGCCCCCACCCTCCTGACCCGCGTCACGCCCGCCATGCGCGTGGTGTGCGACGAAGTGTTTGGCCCGGTGGCCGTGCTGGTGCCCTACGACCGCTTTGAAGACGCGGTGGATTTGATCAACCAGTCCGAGTACGGCCTGCAGGCGGGCGTGTTCACCCGCGACGTGAATCGGGCCTGGTACGCCGTGCAGCACCTTCGGGTGGGAGGCGTCATCATCAACGACACCTCCAGCTATCGGGCGGACCTCATGCCGTACGGCGGTGTGGGGCTGAGCGGCCAGGGCCGCGAAGGTCCACGCTTTGCCGTGGAGGAGATGACCGACCTGCGCATGGCGGTGTTCAACCTGGAAGCGCCCGCGTAGGCGATGGCGATCCCACACGATTCGCGACCGGGGCTACCCGTGAGGATAATGGAGGAGGCGACCGTGAACCCCCCGATTGATCTGGAAAACACCCGCGCGATTGACGCGCATGTGCACCTCGCCACCCCCGAGTGGCTGACCGATTCCATGGGACCTTACCAGGCCTCAGTGGAACGCTACTTTCGCACCACCATGTCGGCCGGTCCATTGGACGCCATGGTGGACACGTACCGGGCGGCCCGCGTGCACGGGCTGCTGCTAGCCTGGGATGCCGAGCGCTTCACGGGCCGCCCCCCGCTGACCAACGAGCGGGTGGCGGAGATTGCGTCGCAGCATCCCGACGTGTTCACGGGATTCGGGAGTGTCGACCCGGCGCGGCCGGATGCCGTGGCGCGGCTCCGTGGGATGGCGCGGCTGGGCCTCAAGGGCCTGAAGCTCCACCCCACGATGCAGGGCTTTCTTCCCGACGAGGAGCGGTGGGAGCCTTTTTTTGGCACGGCCGCGGAACTGGGCTTCCCCATCGTGGTGCACACCGGCACCAGCGGCGTGGGTGCCGGGACGCCCGGCGGCCAGGGACTGCCGTTGGACGCGGCGCGGCCCATGCGCCTGGATGGCTGGGCCGCGCGCTTCCCGGCCCTGTGCTTCATCCTGGCCCATGTCGGCTGGCCGTGGCACCTGGAAGCGCTGGCCATGGCTCTGCACAAAACCAACGTGTATATCGACATCTCGGGGTGGCGGTACAAGTACCTGCCCGACGAGGTGCTGCGCGAACTGCGCGGGCGCCTCTCCCAGCAGTTTCTGTTTGGCACGGACTTCCCCATGTTTGACCTGGGCCGCCAGCTCAATGACTTTGACGTCCTCGACCTGCCCCTGGCGGTCCGCCGCCGTGTGCTGGTGGACAACGCCGCCGCGCTGCTGTGGGGCGCGGACGGGGCATAATCTCAGCGGACTCCCAGCGGGCTCGTGGTTGCTCGCGTCCCGCTGGTGGTATATTTAACATCAGAACGTGACCGATTGGGGGAGGCGATTGGACATGGCATGGAGGACACCGGGCCGCTCGCGCTCCATGAGCCCCAGCCAGGCGCGAGGCAACTATTTCGCGCAGAATGGGTCGTCGTGGACGCTCACGGGAAGCCTGATGGGTTCCACCCTGCTGTACATGGCCCTTTATCTGCTGGTCGCGGCGTTTGGCGCGTTCGCCACGCTGGCCACCGGGTTTGACGCCGTGATGGCCCGCTCCGGGTCGATTGCCTGGCTGCCCATGCTGGTGCTGGTGTTCGTGCTGTCGGCGGCGCTGAACCGCGCCATTGGCAACGTGAAGAAGGAACTGCTGCTGGGCGGTCTCATGATGCTGATGGTGAGTCCATTTTTGGGGCTGGCGCTCGCTTACGGGCTCAGCATCTCGCCGCCGGCGGTGCTGTCGGCGGTGGTGGCGGTCGCCGGTTCGCTGGTGGTGACGGCGGCTATTGCCTACGTGAGCCCCTGGGACCTGAGCAAGCTTTCGGGGCTGGCCTTTGTCGCCCTCATGGGCCTCTTGATCACCCAGGTGCTGGCGATGTTCATCGGCTCCGCCACCGGGCTCGTGACGTCCCCGCTGTGGTCCCTGATTGGCATCGGCGTCTTTGAACTGTACCTGGTGGTGGACCTCTCGCGCATGCGCCAAGCGATGGCGTACGGTCCCAACGACGGTCTCGCGGCTTATTTGGGACTAGGATTGGCGCTGGACGTGGTCAACCTGTTCATGTACTTCCTGATGCTGTTCCTGGGCGGAGCGCGGCGTCGCTAGCCCACACGCCCCACCGCCCGTGCTTTGCACGGGCGGTGGTCGTTTGCGCTACAGGACGCTCGCGAGCGTGATCGCCACCGCCGCGGCCACGCCCGCCGCGGCCATGGTTCGGCCCACGTCGAGGGCTGCCGCCAGAAGGCGCCCACGCGACCAGGACCCGCGACGCCGTGCCCACAGCAGGGTAACCACCATGGGCAACAACAGCCACCACGGCGAAAACAAGCCCCAGGCCGCCCAGCCCGCAATGATCCACCCACCGCAGCCCACCAGCGAGCGGTCGACGGATGCGCGCCGTCCGGTTCCCCCCCGTGGGACCCGGCGGGGGGCGGCCGGGCCCCCGGTCGGTGACCGCGGCAGTCCGGCCGCCGCCACCGCGCGGAGCGTTCGGCGCGCTTCCAGCACCCGGCGAAACCGCTCTTCGGCGGCATGGCGCGCCAGCGCGTCCCGCTGCACGTCCGGGTGGTGGTGTTTGGCGTATCGTCGGAACGCACTTTCGATATCGGCCAGGGTACTGCACGGACTCGAGAGTCCCAGCACCCGCCGCGCCTCCTCGGGGGTCATCGAGCGCCCCTCCACCTCCTGCCCTCCCTCCGTCCCTCCCTGTTACACAGCATTCGCAGCCCCGGGGCCGTACTGGACCTCATTCCTCGGACGGCAGGTAGACGCTCATGCTTTGAATACCCACCCGGCCCGGGCCGGTAAAGCGATTCAAGAGCAGGTGGTGGCTCGACAGGAGTCCGGCCGCCACATTGATTGGCACCATCTGCATGCGCACCGCCGCATCCTTGTAGCACCACGCCCCGGGCTCCACATCAAACGCTTCGCCCGGCCCCAGCTCCACTTCGACCAGATTGCCGTAGGCATGCAGCCACAGCGTGCCGGGCTCCCGGGAGGCGGTGAACCGGTCCACGAAGAACCCGGACCCGCCCCACAGCAGGTTGGCCACGCCGCGGACCCGCGAGAACCCGTAGCCCAGATCGCCCGAGGCAGCCAGAAACTGATGCTCGCGCACCTCGAGCGCTCCCCCGGCGGGAATGGGCACCCCGAACACCTGGCCAGGACCGTCCCGGCTGACTGCCAGCAGCCCCTCCCCCTCGGCGCGGGTCAAAAACACCGGCATTTTGCCCAACAGCCGCTTTAATGCGCCGCGCGGCATGGCGGCCGCCAGCCGAACGGACGGCGACTTGTACAGCAGGATGTAATGTTCGAAGTAGACGCTTCGGGCCCCACCCAGCTCAAATTCCAGCACGGGCACCAGCTCCCCGCTGATGCGGTGCGGGATCGTCGCGGCGTGATCATCGGTGTGCGTGGGGACGTGTCGCATCTCCAATGTCGTCACTCCTTATCCGGGTCATCGGTCCGTGGCCAAGCGATCAGGGCCCTGAGGCACTCCAGGACATAGCGCGTCGGCAGCGGGATGCCCTCCCCGCGCAGCACGGCGTCGGGATCCCGCCAAGTGAGGCGCTTCACCTCTCCGAGGGCGCCCCGGGCTGCCGGCCACGGGGCCAGCGAGCAGTCCAGCCCAAAGAACCGACAGTCAAACCGACGAGGTTCATGTGGCGGGGTGGCCAGGCGTCCCCAATAACGCAGGGCGGACAGGTGTCGAAGCGCCACGCGGCGCGCACCCGCCGTGCGCTCCGCGCGCGGGACCGCGGGCACGTCCACGGCTGGCCCCAGCCAGAGGCCGGCTTCCTCCCACAGCTCACGGGCTGCCGCGGCCTCCGCGGCGCGGTGGGCCAGCGGATCGCGGTCCCATGCCGGCCAGGCGTCTTCCGGCACGTACCCCAGGCGCCGAAGAAACCAGGGCCGGGCCCAACGCATGAAATCGTTCTGGTTGATGGGCGCGGGCGGCGACGCGGACAGCGGCGCGCCAGGGTGCCGCTCCGCCCACCGACGGTCCGCGTCGGCGACGCCGCCCCCGGGAAACACCCACTGGCCCGGCCACCCCGGCTGCGTCGCGGGCCGCTCAATCATCAGGACGCGCAGCCGCCCGCCCGGGGCGGTGACCCATGCCACCACCGTGGCCGCGTCGCGCCACCGCACGGATGGCGCACCCTCCGTCCCTGCCACGCACTCCCCCCTTTGCTCCGCCGCTCCTCCTGCCCTCTATCTTGCCGCGCGGCGCTGGGCTGGTCCAGCACCCCGTCGCAGGAGTTGGCCACGGGCGGCTCGCGGGCGGAGTCAGTGGCCGTGGCTCCACGGGCGCCTCCGGCCAAGTTCCCATCCGACCGGCCGGAGTATGGCATCATTTGGTATCATGTCCGAGAGGTGAGACGATGCCCGCGTGGCCCCTCTTGATGACCGCCACCATCGCCCCGGTGGCGGTTCCCCGCATGCCTCTGCAGAATCCCGCGGTGCGCTGGGCCCAGTATGCGGCCGCACTGCAGTTCTGGCTCGCGCGACCGGGATTGTCCGGGGTGGTGTTTTGCGACAACAGTGGCTACACCGCCCCGTACGAACCATTCCACGAGATGGCAGCCGGGCGCGGCATCCCGCTGGAGGTGCTCAGCTGGGCAGACAATCAGGCCGGGGTGGATCGGGGCAAAGGGTTTGGCGAAGGCCGCCTCATGGAGCGCGCCGTCCGGGAGAGCCGCATCCTCCGGGGCGCACCGGGCTTCTACAAGGTGACGGGCCGCCTCACGGTCACGAACTTCGACCGGATCGAACGCCGGGCCCGCCGCTATCCGCGCGCGTTCTGCCGCCGGTTTTTGGGACAGGCCGGGTGGGCCGATACGCGTTTCTTCAAGGTCGACCGCTGCTGCTTCGACCTCCACCTGATGCGTGTCTACGAGGCGGTGACCGAGGTCCCCGAGGCCGTCGGCGAGCGCTGGGCCTTGGGTCAGGCGTACGCCCGCGCCTTGGCTCCGCTCCACCCGCCCCCCTTGCTGCCGCTGCCCGACGTGGCCGGACGCTCGAGCCTGGGCCCCCGCTACGGAGACCCCTTGCCCAAACGGGCCCTCAAGCACGGGTTGGCCTGGGCGGGCCAGTATCGCCTGTAGAGCTGGCAGACGCCGTGGCATGCGACAGCACCTCCGCCATCAGGCGTTCGCCCGTCGGGACCTCCATGACCTGGATGCCCAGGCGCTTGGCCGACGACGCCACCCGCACCTCGTGGTCACCGGCGTAGCCATGGCTCGTCCTGAGCGTCACGGCAATGCGCCAGGCCGTCAGCCCTACTTTGCTCGCACCCGGCCAGAGGTACCGGTGCCAGAGAATCCTAAAGTCCCGCACCCACCAGGGCGGGCGCAACACCAAGACGGCATCCGCCTGGGCCATCGCATCGGCCCAGGGATAGATGCCCTCGATAATCCACGCATCCAGCGCCAACAGGCTTTTCTGCCACCGGGTGCGCTCGGGGTCGTCCTCATCCTTCAAAAACCACTGGTCCAATTCATACCACCGAATCCCCGTGGCCTCCGACACGCGCCGCGCCCAAAAACTTTTCCCGCTGGCTGGCGGACCCATAATAAAAATTTTTCGCCACACGGCTGGAGCTCCCTCCCTGCCCAGGGACACGGGGGTTCTGCGCAGCCTGACGGCGGCCATCGGCTTCATCGTCCCTCCTGTTGTTGACATACACTGGGTCTAGTAGTATTGTGACCCAGCTGGCCGGCGATGCGGATCGAATCGCGTCGGAAGGGACTCGTGGACATGTATCAAATTTCTGACTCCTTGGTGCCCCTCCGGGTCCAGTCGACCCCTTTCGCGTGGTGGGACCTGGCGCTGGTGTGGGGCGCCGGGCTGGCGGTGCTGGGATTCGATCTGCTGTGGCCGCAGGGCAGCGGCGTCGCGCGGGCCGCCATCGGCATCCCCTTCGGGCTCCTGGCCCCCGGCTACACCGCCGCGTTGTGCCTGTTTCCCCGCCGTCGGGACCTGGACGGGGTGGAGCGCGGGGCGCTGGCGCTCATCCTGAGCGTCGCGGCCACCGGCGGCGTCGTCTATGGCCTGTCCCGGTTGGGCATCCCGGCCACCACCGCGAGCGACGTGCTGTCGCTCTTGGCGCTCACCGGCACGTTGAGCCTCGTGGCGCTGGTCCGCCGCCACGCCCTGGGGCCTGACGAGCGCTATCTCCTGCACGTTCACCTCCACCGGACTGTGGGCGGGGGACTGGTGCTGGTGGCCGTCATGGCCCTGGCCACCGCGCTCGTGGTGGCGCCCGCCTGGCAGGCCACGGCGCCGGCGGCTTGGATCGTGGGACCCTCGGGGTTCCCCAGCGCCCCGTACGCCACGGGGGCGACCCACGGCGTGATAGCGCTCTACATCAGCAATCCCGAGCGCGGGCGCCTGGCCTACCACGCGACGGCCGCAGTGAATGGGACGAGCGTGTGGGCCCGAACGCTCACCTGCCCGGCCCACCGGACCTGCCGCTATCGGGTACCGCTCCCCCCAACCGGGTACGGCACGGCGACGTGGCGCCTGCGGCTGGCGGACCCCGGTCAGCCGGCCCTGACTCGCCATCTGGTGCTCCACTACCGCGTCGGATGACTCAGGGTGTATTGTCATATTTTGGCTGTCGTTGTATCCTGGCTTCATGAACACATCGACCGCCTCGGTTCGTCGGCGCCCACTCCGCGTCGGGATGTTCACCTACGGAATGGGCCGCTACACCACGGGCATTGGCCGCTACGCCTCCGAACTGTGCCGCGCACTCCGGCGGGCCGATCCGACGCTCGACCTGTGGCTGCTCAACCCGTATCCCGCCACCGCCATGAGCTGGTTTGCCGAGTTCTCCAACCGACGCCTGTCGGGGGTCGCCACGCTGCCGGGCGTCTTGACGCGCGGCCACCGCGAGCTGGCCCGGGCGGCGCACGCCCTCCAGCTGGACATCGTACACGACCCCTGCGGGGTGGGGCCGTTTCTGTCTCTCCGGCGGGGCGTCCACCGGGTGCTCACGGTGCACGACGCCATCCCGCTGGTCGCCCCCGGGCTGCAGCCACTGCTGACCCGCCTGGTTTTTCGCACGCTGGTGGCCTGGAGTCCTTACACCACCGACGCCGTGCTTACCACCAGCCGCTCCGCGCAGAGCGATTTGCTACACCACGTCGGGGGCCTGGCCGACCGGCTCGTCGTGGTGCCCCCCGGCACCCATTGGCCGTCCGACGGCGAGCTCGCGATGCGCCGGGCCGACGCCGAGCGGGCCAAGATGGCGGGGGAGCTGCCCGCGTGCTATCTGCTCGCGGTGGGCAACCAGGACCCGCGCAAGAACACGGCGCGTCTGTTCGCCGCGTTTCGCCAGGTGCGAGCCGCTCGGCCGGACGTGGCGCTGGTGCTGGTCGGTCCGGACACGTGGGGCCGGCGCAGCGCCCTGGCGGCCGGAACCCCGGACGGGGTGCACCACGTGGGCTACCTTCCCGACGCCCAGCTGGCCGCCGTGTACGCCGGTGCCGCGGGGGTGGTGTTCCCCTCCCTCTACGAAGGGTTTGGAATGCCCGCCCTCGAAGGCATGGCTCACGGCGTGCCGGTCGTGACCTCCAACCGCGCATCGCTGCCCGAGCTCACGGGGCACGCGGCGCTCCTGGTCAACCCGGAAGACGTCGACGCCCTCGCCGTGGCCATGGTCCGCGTGCTGACCGACCAGGGGCTGGCCCGACGACTCGCGGTCCAGGGACGTCGGCGCGCCGAGCGATTCAGCTGGGACGCCACGGCAACCACGGTCCTTAACCTGTACCTGACGCTGGTGGGCCGGTGAGGCGGGACGGGTGGGACATTCTGATCGATGCCACGCCGCTGCAATCCGACCACCGGCTCCGAGGCGTGGGGACCTACACCCGCGAGCTCACGCGTGCCCTGCTTCGGTTGGCGCCCGACCGGATCACCTGCCTCGCCAGCACCGTGGGGCGCCAGTGGCTCCCGGACGACGTGGCCGCCCATGCGGTCTTTGGGTGGCGTGCCCATCGGCCCGCGCAGGCGTACTGGCTGTACAACGAAGCCTTCCTGCGTGCGGCGCTCCTCCGCGGCCGGCCTCGTGTTTTTCACGCCCCCGACTTCAATGGCGTGGCCACCCACCCCGGCACCGCCACCGTGGTGACCCTGCATGACCTCATGCCGCTGGACCAGGCGCCGGACCAAGGCTTGTCGGCCCGCGCCAGCCACTGGCGCTGGCAGGTGTACTACCACCACCGGCTGCCGCGGGCGCACCAAGTCATTGCGGTCAGCGAGCCGGTGCGCGCCGCCGCGCTGGCGCGGCTCCGCCTGCCCGCCGACCGGGTGACGGTGATTCCCCCCGGGGTGGATCCGCGCTTCTCTCCGTCCGAGCGCGGCCGTGGCCGCTTTGCTCGGCACCGCCCTTACCTGTTGTTCGTGGGCGGCGGGGCGCCCAACAAAAACCTCGGCCGCGTCCTGGCTGCCGCCGCGCGGTTGGACCGGGCCCGGCCATGGTCGCTGGTGGTGGCCGGGGCGTGGCCGCCGGCCCGCCTGGAGGCCATGCGCAATTATGGGCGTGCCCTCGGTCTCGCCGATCGGGTGGAATTTCTGGGGCATGTCCCGGATGCCGAGTTGCCCGGCCTGTACGCCAACGCGTTGGTGCTGTTGTTCCCCTCCCTGGACGAGGGATTCGGGCTGCCCCCCCTGGAAGCCATGGCGTCCGGCGTCGCGGTGGTCACCAGCAACCGCCCGCCCATGTCCACAGTGGGGCGCGGCGTAGCGCTGCTGGTGAACCCCGAGTCGGTGGACGAGCTGGCCCGCGCGCTGGTCCGTCTGTGGCAAAATCCCGGCTGGCGACGGGAGTTGGCGCGGCGCGGGCCTGCCCACGTCCGCCCGTTCACTTGGGCCCAGGCGGCCCGCGACACCCTCGCAGTCTACGACCGGGCGGTGCCGCGCGCCCCCGCATGGGCTCAGGGCTGAAACGGGCTGTTCGGCACCGTTTGATAAAGGGCGGCCCCCCCGTCGTCGTACACCCGGTTCTGGACCGCGTACGGCGGCAGCCACCCGTGCTGGGCCTCCGTATTGGCCACCACCACGGGTGACCACAGGAAGTCGGCCGTGAGGGGCAGAGGCTTGAAACCCATCACCACATTGTCGCGCGCGCTGACCGGCCAGAGACTTTGCGCCATGTACACCAGTCTGTTGTCGGGACCCGTCCACAGGCCCCCGCTGTTCGCGTGTGTGACAAAGAAGCCCACCGCCTGCCGTTCGGCGGGCGTGTAGAAAATCCACTCGTTCGAAACCAGCGGGTCCAGCGTCACCTTGACCACGCCCGCCGCCAGGAACGCGGCCACCACCACGGCCGACCAGCCGGCCACCCCCCGCGCCCTCCGCCGCACGAGGGGGTGCCGCCAGACGGCGGACAGCCCCACCGCCGCCAGGGGAGCCGCCAGCAACGCAAAGTAGGTGAAGTTGCGCACCTCGAGGTTGCTGCCGGCGGCCAATCCCGTAAAGTCCATGGGAATGGCCACGGCCACCAAACCACCCAGGGCCAGATACAGGGCCAGCAGCAGCAGGAGGTGTGCGGGAACCCGCCGCCGCACCCAGATTCGGCGTGCAAAGGCGACGAATACCACCAGCGAGGCGGCAAACATAATCCATCGAAAAGACGCCACCAACAGGTACGAAAAGCGTCCCGCCCATTGGGCGGCCGGCGCCGCATAGGGGTTGGAGTGGACGCGTCCGGTCAGCAGCAGGTGCCACAGCTTGACGGCCGCCGTGGACAGCAGGGTGAAATCCTGGGCCGCCGGGGGGTACACACCCAGCATCACCCACACAACCAGCCCGCCCGCAGCCGCCATGCCGACGCCGAGTCGCGCAGCCAGCGGTAGGACGCCCGCCGCAGACCGTCTCAGCAGAGGCCGGGCGGCCGCCATGAATCCGGCGGCCAGCAGGCCCGCGGTCGCCAGCGTGGAGGCGAAGTAGTCGTTGGTCACGGCGTTCATCAGCATGAGGAGCAGAAACACGGCGATCCAGGTGTACTGCCGGACGCGCTGCGCGCTGGGCCGGGCGGCCGGCCGGCGCGGGACGCTTGCCGCCAGCGCCCACAGCGCCATCAGCAGAATGGCGATGTTAAATTTCTCGTGATTGCCGCGCACCGCCGAAAACACCAGCTCGGGTATGGCCAGCAGCATCCAGGCGGCCAAGGTGGCCGTGCGCTCAGAGTGGGTCAGCACACGATAGCAGAGATAAGCGGCCACCAACATCAGCGTGATGCCCACGAACGGGGCCACGACCGTGTTGAATACGGGCGGGGAGACACCGGCCAGCCATTGGAAGGAGGCGAGCCAGGCCGTGTACAGAAAGCCGTGGGGATAGTCTCCCGCAAACAGCACAGAGTGCCGCTGGACCGTCAGCACGGCGTCCCGGGTGAAAAATGCGGTGTCGTTTTCGACCCACAACCCCCGGTAGCGCACGACAAACAAGAGCGCGTAACCCATTCCTGCCGCCAGCACCAGCATGAGGCGGCGCGTCCCCGCCTGGTGGTCAACGTTCATGTGGCGCCTCCTTCACCCTGTCTCGGTTCCCCTGCCGCGGCGACCCGGGCCTTCCGGGGGGCCGACCGGCCTTTCTCCCGCCGAAGAGGACGGTTGGGTGTGCGTGCCGACGCCACACCGTACCCGAGAGGCCGGCCAGCAGCAGGAGCCCCGCCAGGAACGCTGCGGTGGCGGTCGGGCTGTCAAAGGACAGTGCCGCCAGACGGCCCACCGACGGGCGCCGGGTCCGGGTCACGGCGGATCGGAGGACCGCGGACTGGTGGTGAACCGCCACGCGGACCACCAGCCGCCGAGCCGGGCCCACGGCCACCGTGGTGGCCCCCCGCCACGTCCCCCCCGCCGGGATCGCCGCGGCGAACACCGTGTGGTGGCGGCCGGCCAGAACCCGGACGGTTCCGCGCCACGGACCGGGCCCCGCGTTCCGGACGGTGAGGGCCAGCGGGTCGGGCTGACCGGGATGGGCTGGCGCCAGCGTGCCACGGATCGCGAGGTGGATGGATCCGGGGGGAGCGGGCACCAGCCGGAAGCGCTCGGTGGCCCGAGTGTAGGACAGCGCATAGCGCCCCGCTGCGACATGCGGCGCCACGCCCGGCAGCTGTGAGCGGGCCCCGCCCGGCCCCACGGTGATCACAGCCTGAAAGCCCGTGGGGGTCGACACCACGGCAGTCACCTGCCCGGCCGTCGCGGTCAGGGAGGCGGCGGAACGCGCGGGCAGCCACTGGGACAGGTGGCGCGGGCTCTTGCCCTGCTGGTAAGGCGCCACCTGCTGGACGAACCGCTGCCAGGAGACGGGTGTGGTGGGTGGCAGCACCTGGAACGCGGAGGCCGTGAACGGGGCCAGCCGCACAACCAGGCCGTGTGGGCCGGCGTACAGCCACACGCTCCCGTCCAGCGCATCCAGCCGAGACACCGGACGGTAGCCGCCCGAGCCCTTGGTGAATAGGCGCCAGTCGTTGATGTACGGGCCAGGTCCCAGATTGCGCTCCACCACCTGGCTGCTGGCCGTGACCTGCCACAAGCCGGCTTGGGCTCCCAAAAGGTGCAGCTTCCCGTCGACGGGACTTGCGTACAGCCACGGCCGCGCGGCCGGCCCAATCCGGTACTCCCCGCGCGTGCCGGGGGCCAGGGTGTCGTAGGCGGCCAGGTCTGGGGTGCCTTGCTCGCCAAACAGGAACGCATGGCCCACGCGGCCCGCGGGCCACGCGTACAATCCCTCGCTGGTAAGATACGGATGGGCATTTTGGTCGATGAAGGTCGTGACCGGCCAGCGCTCTCCCATAAGGCGCGCGGGATACCCCGCATAGCCGGGGGCCACGATGGTCTCCTGGCCCCCCATGATGCGCGTATGGGCCTTAATGGTCTGGAATCCCAGCATGTCCACCTTGTAGTTGAACTCCTGGTTGCCCGGGTGGTCCGCCCACGAGTACCGTACCGTCTCACTGGAGCGCGCCAGGGCGGAAAGCGCCAGGGGCGTGGGCCGATGCAGCCCCAGCTGTCCCAGCGTATGCGTCGGCTGCCAGTTGACCCGGATGACGAGATTGGGCAGGCCGGTGGCTTTGGGATCCAGGGTGTAGAACCCCCAGGGCGACTCGAAGGCCGGATGGTTCAGATGCCCGGGCACCACGGGCGCCGTCGAATAAAACCCATAGCTGCAACTCTGGTTTCTGAGACTCACGACTTCGCTGAACTTGGCCACTGTGCCGGTCGCCCAATTCATCACGATGGGGGGCGTTTCGGTCCCAATGCCCTGCAGGAAATGTCCGCCATATGCCACGTAGGGCCAGAGCGGGCTGGGCCCCGGCACCCAGGTGCGTGGCGTGGCACACTCGGGCTGTGCGTAGCTGGCCCGGATGTAGTTGCCACCCCCGAGCGGCGGAATGAGCCGCCGGTCATCCCAGGCGGGGATGCCGGGGGCGCTGCCGTGCAGGTACACCACAAACGCCAGCGGCCCTGGGCGAATCGCGGACAGATACGACGCCGGGCCGGGTTTGCCTCCCCACATGGTGTAGACGGGTCCAAACACGTCCACCGTCACGTTGTAGTCAGGCAAGCCTCCGCGGGACCACCAGCCCGCGGGTGCCGCCACCACCATAATGGGCTTCAATCGCGACAGTTGCGGGGCGAGCGCTCGACTCCAGTTGATGGGCACCCACGTTCGCCCCGACGCGGCCTCGTAAACCCGGGCGAGGCTGGCGCGGCCGTCGTCTCGGAGCCACACCACCAGGCTCGCGTGGTGCGGGCCGCGAGACGGCAGGTAGTACTCGATGACCGCCTGCCCGGCCGCACCCGCAGCCAGCTCTGGCCACGTCGCCCCGGTCAGGGAGACGAAGCGCGTGTCCACGACCGGGTGCGGCGGCGAAGCCGTCGCCAGCGCCCGCCCCGGCCACCCCGTCAGCCCTATCGCCGCCGTCACCCCGGCCAGCGCGACCCAGCGCCCCTTCCCTAGGTCCACGGGACCCTCCGTACGGCGACCTGGCGCATCGCCTCCAGGGCCGCCAAACAATCCACCCCCACGGACGCCATGAGGGTCACCGTCCCCACGGGAACGCCCGCCCAGCCTGCGTATTGCGCCCGCCGTCGAAGCGCCAGCGCGACCAGCAGCCCCAAAACCCCCCAGGCTCCCGGCCACCACCACCCCGCGGCCAGGAGCAGAGCCGCCACCCAGGGCATGGCCAGCGTGCGGCCCACCGCACGCACTTCGTCCCACGCACCGTAGCGCCTGCCGTGCCGCCATACAGTCCCCAGCCAGCGGGCCTGCTTGGCCACATAGCGGCCCACCCGCTCGGGAAACCGCGTCGGCATTTCACTCGCCGGTTCGCGCCAGATGGAGCCGCCTGAGGCCAGCACTCGCTTGGCCAGGGTATAGTCCGTCCCCGTCGGGGCGTCCCAGTCAAACGCGCCCACCCGTTCGATCATAGCGCGGGTAATGGCGGTGTTGGCCCCGGTCAAGCCACGGCTGGGACTTGCGCCGCCCCGATCCCGGGCGCGGAGCGCGGCCCACTGCACGCGAATCAGGGGCATCGTCTCCTGGGCCGGCAGGGGCCGGATGGAACCGGTCGCGGCGTCGCATCCACGCTGAATCCACGCCAGCAGCGGGCGCGCCACCCGGTCGGTGGGGCGACAGTCCATATCCGTCAGGTAGATGACGTCGCCTGTGACCTGTGGCCAGGCAGCGGCCAGCGCCCCCTGCTTGCCCATGCTGCGAACTTGCTCCACCACCTTGAGCACGACCTCTGGATGCGCCCGTTGGAATGCCCGCGCGTGCTCCAGACTTCCATCCGTCCCCCCCACCGCCAGCACCAGTTCATCCGCGGTGTCGGTGAGATTTTGGTACGCCGCCAAAAACGGTCCCAGTTCGGCGGCCACGTGCCACCCCGCCACCAACCACGTGACCCGGCCCGTCGCATCGCCGGCCATCATCCCGCCAACACCTCCCACACGCCGCGGGCCCATGGCTCGCGCTTGTTCCACCGGTACCAGAGCGCGCGGTCCGCTGCCCCGCTCACCATCGTGATGGCCTCCGGTGTTTCCCGCCAAATGGCGGGTCGACCGCGCACGGTCACCAGCACGCTGGCCGGCCGCACCGTGGGAGGCGGCGGCGCGGCGGGCACCGCCCCACTCTCGGCCAGCCACCGCAGCACTTTGTCATTCCACCCGACGGCCGGCGTGACATCCCGAAAGTCCACCCCCGACGCGCCTGAGAATCCCTCGCCGGTGCGAAAGCCGCCGGTGGGGAGCTGGCCCGCGAGCAGGCGGTGTTGGACCACGGCCGGGACCGCCCGCCCCAACAGCGTTTGCGCCCGCAGCACCTCGGCCGCCCCCGCAATCCATCGGGGCCCCTCCGCCCGTCCGCCACCCGCGTACAGCACCTGCGGATAGCTGCCGTCGGGGTTCTGCACGCGACTCAGGAACTCGCCGATGCGTTGGGCGGCCGTCCGATACCGATCCCCGCCCAGCAGCTCGGCGGCCAGCAACAGCCCCGGAACGATGCGGGCATTGTAAAAGGGAAAGAAGCGCCCGTCCCCACCGCCGGCGGCGGCCTGCTGGTGCACCGCCCCACTCTCCGGGCGTCCCAGCGCGTTCACCTGCAGGCGCAGCACGTCGGCCAGGGCGGCGGCGGCATAGGCGAGATAGCGCGCATCACCCGTGCCGGCCGCGTAAAGCAGGCAAGCCTCACCCAGGGTCGCCAGCTTGTTGGGCACCCGGCCAAATTGGTGCGGTCGGTCATTGAACCCCTGCGTTGCGGGATCCCACAGTTGCACGACCTGGTTGTCCAGGATGCGACCGGCGGCCGCCACCCACGCGGGATGGGGCCACACGCGGTGCGCCGCCAGCAGCCCGGCCGCCGCCGCCGCCTCGTGCGGCGTCCCCAAACTTCCCGGGTTGGCCTCGAACCGCGAGGCCGCCAGGGATCCGTCGGGTCGCTGGGCCGCCAGCACGTCCCCCGCCGCCAGCGCGAGGCGGTGCTGCCAATGGGCCGCGCCGGTGCGACGGTACAGCGTGGCGTACCCCGCCAAGATGCCTTCGTACCGCCAGTCCATGCCCGGGCCCGCATAGCGAAAGCACGACCCCCACCAGTGGGGCACGGGCCCGCCGTATCCGCCCGTCTGGCGCATCGTGGCCAGCCACGCGTCCAGGTTGGCCACCACCTGCCCTATCGTGCTCACGACCGCCCCTCCCCCGGAGCCCACGCCTGGACCGCATAGTGCGCCGGACCGCCCGCCGCCGCGAAGTGTCGCGGCAGGCTGCGAAAGAAGCGGTCGTGCCACGGCGCCGCCCCGAGGCGGCCTGTCAGCCACATGCCCGCCCCCAGCGCACGCGCCGCGGGCAGATAGATCGCCCGCTCCCACTCCAGATGCCAGGTGGCGTCGTGGGGAGGCCGCCGGGCCCAAAAGTGCCGACGATACTGGAGAACATACACGCGGTCCACATGGGTCCACGGGTCAGCATCGGGCGGGACGCCGAGCCACGCCACCGCCACCCCGGGCCCCTTGGCCAAGCTGAGCGCGGCGCGGTCCCGCACGCCCTCCGCTGCGCCCGGCAGCCCCAATACACACTGCAGGCGGCCCACCCCGGCGGTCTGCACGTCCATGAACAGCGCATCCAGAGCCATCCGCCAGGCCCATTCATGTCCACCGGCATGGTCCGGCAGCCCCTGGGGCCGCACCACCAGAGACACGGCCACCTCACCCACCGCCCGTCCTCAGTTCTGAAAACAGGGCCTCGAGCTGTGCCCCGGCCCGATCCCAGGAATACTGCTCCACGACCCGCCGCCGCCCATGCCGACCCAGCGTCCGGCGCCACACCGGCCGCCGGACGACCACGCGCAGCGCGCGGACCAGCGCATCCAGACGACCCGGCTCCACCAGGAGCCCGTCCTGCCCCGCCTGCACCACCGTCCGCACGCCCGGCAGCGCCGTCGCCACCACCGGCGTCTCGGTGGCCAGCGACTCAATCAGGACCAGGCCGAACGACTCCGTCGACACGGATGGCAGCACCGTAGCGTCGGCGGCGGCGTACCACGCCGGCAGGCGGCTCGGAGCCTGCGTGCCCACAAACCACACCTGCCGGCGAACGCCCAGACGGACCGCCTCACGCTCCAGCGCGGCCCGGCGGTTGCCGTCGCCCGCCACCACCAGCCGCACGGCCGGGTCCAGGTGCCGCAGCGCGGCCAGCAGCAGTGGCACATTCTTGAAGCGGTGCGCTGCGTCCAGTGCCCCCACGAACAGCAACACGACCGCGCGCGCGGGGAGTCCCAGGTGCTGGCGCGCCTGGCCTTGCGGCTGGGGGCGAAACAGAACCCCATCCACGCCATGGGGAATGACGGCGACGGACGCGTGGGGACGGCCCCACGTCGCAAAGTGGTCCGCCGACATCACGACCAACGCTTGCGCCCGGTGGAAGAGCCACGGGGTCACCCACGCCTCATATCCCCTAAACACGCCCGCCTTGCCCCAGGCGGCATCCGTCGGCGCCCCATCCACCAGCCGGTTGTGCAGCGTCAGTACCAGGCGGCCGCGACTCCGCGCGGTGGCGTGGGCGGCGGCAATGGCTCCCACCATGTCGGGATAGTGGACGTGGACCACCTCGTGCCCCGCGAGCCGGGCCGACAGGTGGGGCAGCCAGGCCGCGTTGCCCACGGCGGCCACCGGCGGCAGCCGCATCACGCGGAAGGGCAGCCCCTCCCCGTCGACAGACAGGCCGGTCCCCCCGGCGATGGCCCGCGTCCACACCGTCACCTGGTGTCCGCGCTCCGCGAGCGTCCTGGCGTTGTGGAACGCCACGTGCCCCGTCCCCCCGCGATACGGGGGAAAGGTGGCGGTGACCACGCCAATGTTCACGAGACCCGGCCCGCCAGTCGGCGCACGAGATGATCGTAGAGCCGCCCGCCCCACCCGCCCCGGGACCGCGGGGTTGCCAAGGGCGAGGTGCCGTTCCCCCACAGCTGGAGCACCTCGCGGTCGGGGACGATGCGCCGCGCCGCGAGGCGCGCCGCCAGCGCCGCCGCCCAGCGGCGGCGGCGCCAGACCCACAGCATCGCCGTCAGGTCGGCCCACACGTACCGCGGGCCTCGCCCGACCGCGTACAACAGCAGGGCCACATTGGTGAGAGCCCACGCCGCCCCCATGCGACGCCGGGTCGGCCCCTCCAGCGCCAGATAAAAGGTGAGCCGCCGGTTGCGCGCGAGATAAAACCATTTCTGAGGCGGCAGCGTGGCCCGATAGTGGTGCACCACAGAGGCGTCAGGCACGCAGAACAGGAAAAATCCGCGGGCGCGCGCCCTCATCGACCACTCCACATCTTCTCCGTAAAGAAAATACTCGGGTACGAACCCCCCCACCTTGAGCCAGTCCTGCCGCCGCCCGAAGATGGCCGCTCCCGACAGGGCCGCCACCGCCCGGAGGGAGGTGTCCGTCGGAACGGGCCCGTACAGGCCGTCGCACGTGGCAATGCCTCCGGGGCTGACCGCCAGACCCAGGGCGTTGACGCGCCCGTCGGGCAGCAGGAGACAGGGGTTCACGAAGGACGCGGGCGGGAGTGCCCCCCGCAGTCGGTCGATGGCGCCGGGTTGCACTTCGGTGTCCGGGTTTAGGACCAGCACGAATTCGCCCCGGGCTTCCAGCACCCCCAAATTGTTTGCCGCTCCGTACCCGACGTTCGCGTCCAACGCGAGGAGACGTACCTCGGGGTGGGCCGCGGCCAGCCAGGCCCGCGTGTCGTCTTCGGGGTCGGCCGGCGCGCCATTATCAATCACCAGCACCTCGAGCGGATCGCTGGCAGCGTGGGCCAGGGTGGGCAACAGCCGCGCCAGGTCACGCCGCTGGTGATAAACGACAATCACCACGGTGACCTCGGGCGGCATCACGCCGTCCCTCCCGGCCCGGGGGCCGCCGGGCGCGTGATGAGCTCACGGATCACCGTTTGAAACTCCTCGAGCCGATGCATCAGCGCGCCCGTGACCGCCAGCAGGAGTCCGGCGATGAAGAGCAGGAACGCCACCGCCCCATAAAGCGGCGACACGTCACGCCCCACCAGGGCCGCGTGCACCAGCCCCACCCCGATCCAGCTTCCGGCAAACGCCGCCAGCATCCCCGGCAGGGTGAGCAGCAGGAGCGGATGGCGCCGCTCTACCAACTGCAGCAGGGTGTCCACCACCAACAAGCCGTGCCGCACCGGGTTCCGCTTCATGGGATCGCGGTACCGCACGGTGATAGGCACCTCCACCACCCGCGCATCCCGGGCCGCATGGGCCAGCCACCACTGCATTTCGGACTCGGCGCCCAGCCCCCGGCTCGTGAGCAGCATGTCGGCCGCCAAGCGGCCCGACAGCGCCCGGAAGCCTGACTGCGAATCGGTCACCGCCAGCCCGCTCGCGACGTTGGTGGCCACCGTCAACGCCCGCTGCCCGGCCCGGCGCCACCCGGGCGTGTCGCTCGAGGTGTCCAGAAAGCGCGAGCCAATCACGACCTCCGCCTCACCGGACAGAATCGGCGCCGCCAGCCGCGGAATGTCCTCGGGGTCATGCTGCGCATCGCCGTCCAGCATCACGACGACGTCGGCCGCTCGGCGGCGCGCCTCCTGAAATCCCACGCTCAGCGCGCGCGCCTTGCCGCCCTGCGTCCCCTGCCGCACGACCACGGCGCCGGCATCCTCGGCCAGGCGGGCCGTTCGGTCCGTCGATCCGTCATCCACCACCACCACGGCGGCCGCGCAGCGCCGACTCGCCAACACCACGCTCCCGATGAAGCGCTCTTCATTGTGCGCCGGAATGACCGCCACCACGATGCCCGCCGCGGCCGGGGCCACGTAGTTCGGGCCGCTCCACTCCAACCCACCGCCCGCGCCGGCCTGGACAAGATCCGCGGCCCCGGCGCCCTCTCCCAGCCCCACACCCATCCCACCCTAGGCATATTTCGTCGACTCATTGCGCCTATTCTATCCCGTCTCTGCCAGTTCCTGCCTTTCTATATCGTGGTTGCGAAGTTTTTTGCGCGATCACGCGGGGCACGTCGGCCAGCGTCGAGGCGCGAGCGACCGACGGCCGTCCCCGGGCCCACCCTGCCCAGGCTGCTCCATGCCCGGTATCGACCAAACACGTGCGTGCGCCCGCCGCCTGCCCGGCCAGCACATCGGTCGCATGATCCCCGACCATCCAGGATTGACTCAGGTCCACGTTGAACTGGTCGGCCAGCTGGTGCAGCCAACCCGCCCCGGGCTTCCGCCCGGCGCATTGGCGGCGGTATCGGGGCACAAGGCCGTCAGGATGGTGCGGACAGTAGCGAATGCCCTGCAGGAAGACCCCCCCGGCGGCCAGCTCGGCCGCCAGCCCGCGGTGGACCGCATCCACCTCATCCGCAGTGACCAGGCCCCGCGCCACCGCCGCCTGGTTGGTGACCACAAACAGCAGAAATCCCATCCCCGCGAGCCGCAGCAGCGTCGGGATACTGTAGGGATAAAGCCAATCGGTCGAAAACGCGGCCACCGGACCGCGCTCGTGGACCAGCGTCCCGTCGCGGTCCAGAAAGACGGCCGACCGCCTCATGCGCCCGCCAGGGCCAGCTCCACCACTTCCGCCAGCACGTGGCCGACCGTGATGTGCGCTTCCTGAATGTGTGCCGTGTCGTCCGACGGCACGCACAGCGCGGCGTCAGCCATGGCCGCCAGAGGGCCGCCGCCCGCGCCGGTGAGCGCCACCACGCCTACCCCCATCGCGCGCGCCGTCTCGGCCGCCCGCAAGATGCTGGACGAGCGGCCCGAGGTGGACAGCGCCACCAGGACATCGCCGCGCTGTCCGAAGGCGGCGAGCTCCCGACTGAACACCCAGTCGTAGC
Organism: Bacillota bacterium; assembly: GCA_021795575.1. Lineage (GTDB taxonomy): Bacteria > Bacillota > Sulfobacillia > Sulfobacillales > JAIMBI01 > JAJZWV01. The sequence continues at coordinate 4,996 of JAJYPH010000011.1, read as the reverse complement.
CGTAGTCGTTGGCGATGGCCGTCATCGCGCCCATGTTGGCCCCGAGACACAGCGCCGGCCAAGCGTCGCGCTCGCGGCGGAAACGTCCCAGCAGTTCTTCGGCAATGTGCTGCGCGTCGCAGGCACTGCCGCCGTTGCCGCACACCATCAGCTTGTGGCCCGACCGGGCCGCCCCGGCCACCAACGAGAGCGCCCGCTCCACCGCGGCGTCCCATCGGGGGTCCGCGAGCATGCGCTGCTTGACCCCGAGGCTCTCGGCCACCCGCTGCCGGGCCAGGATGGTCCACCGTCCGCCTTCCCCGCCTGCTGGCTCTGACATCACCGCCACGTGCGCTCGCCTCCTCCGGAATTCTGCCGGGTATTTCGCCGCTCTAGGCAATGAACCCCCGCAGGTGGGCCATCGCCGTCCGCCCGGCCCACCACGTCCGCGGCCCACGATGGTCAAACAGCAAGCCCGGTGCCCGGGCACCGCCCACCCGCTCCAGCGCACCCAGCACGTGGGACCGCTGGCTGTCGGGCACGTACACCAAGAGAAATCCGCCGCCGCCGGCGCCCAAAACTTTGCCGCCCAGCGCGCCGGCGTCTAGCGCCGCCCCGTACAGCGCATCAATCTGGGGATCCGTCACCCCCGTCGCAAATAGGCGCTTGGCGACCCACCCTTCGTGCAGCAAAGCGCCAAAGTCATCGAGCCGTCCCTGTACCAGCGCGCGTCGGAGGTCGTAGGCGACCGCCTTGGCGCGGTCCAACGCGGCGCGGGTCTCCCCCTGCCCGGTCCGAAGGTTGTGGATCTGCCGCTCCAGAATGCCGCCCGACACGTGGGTCTTGCCCACATACCAAAGCACGAGGCGGCACTCCAGCTCCTCCAGCACATCGCGTGCCACGGCCACCGGTTCGACATGGACGTCCCGGCCCGGCCCAAATTCCATCCAGTTGAGCCCCCCCAAAGCGGCGGCGTACTGGTCCTGATATCCGCCCGCGATGCCCAGGTCCTCCCGCTCCACCCGATACGCCAGCCGTGCCGCCTGCTCCCACTCCACGTGCACTCCCAGCACCCGGGCCACCGCCAGGATCGTCGCCACGACCACCGCCGACGAGGCCCCGAGGCCGGATCCCGCAATGGCGTCGGACTCCAGCTGCACGGACAGCCCACAGCGCCACGACGGGTCCACGCGGTGCACGACCGCCTTCACCAAATCCAGGTTGCCGTCGTAGAGCGGGTCCCCGTGAATGCTGAAGGTGGTGGTCGTGCGATAGTCCACGGAATGCACCGCCACCTCCGGAGTGCCCTGCGGCGCCACCGTGGCCACGACGTACCGAGCGATGGTGGCTGACAGCGCCACGCCACCCTCCTGCTCGGAATACGGGGCCACGTCCGTGCCCCCGCCGCCGAAGCTCACGCGCAGCGGCACCCGGCTCCGCACCCCGACGACGGGCCATCCCCCCTCCGCCTCAGCCTCCATGCTGCACCGCCGCCGCCCGGTAGCGCGCCGGCGTCCCCACATCCACCGCGGCATGCCAGGGGTAAGCCCACACCCGCCCACGGCACTCGGCGACGAGGCTGGCCAGCAGCCCCTCCAGCGATCCCGGGCACGTCGCCCGGTCCAGCGCCGCGCCGCCGATGACCGAGAGGCCGGCGCTCACCACGGTTCCGGGCCCGGAGAGGCCACGGCCCATTCGCCGCACCGGACCCGGCAGGGCGGGTGCCGCCAGGCCGTCGGCATCGCGGCGCCCCCGCGGAATCACGGCCGTCGTGGCCCACGCGGCGGACGCCCTGTGGCACCGCAGGAGCCCCTCCAGGTCGCCCACCAGCATGGTGTCCCCGTTCGCCACCACCAGCGGGTCGCTCAGCGGGGCGTTCGGGCGGGCGCGGAGCCGCGCCAGCGCGCCGCCTGTGCCCGCGGGGTCCGGTTCCACCTCCACCCGCACCTGGCATTCGGGGTAGCGCTCCGCAACGTGCTGGCGAACCCGGTCCCCCTGGTACCCGGCCGCCACCCACACCCGATCGATGCCCCCCCCGGCCCGGAGCCACCCGATGACATGGTCCAGCACGGCCGTCCCCCCAATCGGCAGCAGGCACTTCGGTCCATCCGTCACGGTGCGGATTCGACGACCCCGCCCCCCCGCCAGCACCACCGCGTCCATCATTACCCACCTTTCACCGTTAGCACCATTATAATCCAGTTACCTGACCAGGAACAGTCCCTCCAACATTTTTTTCCACGTCCAGTCGGGAGCACCCCGCCGTCCGCCGAACCGCCACCGCTCCCGCCCCGCCAAACCCGCCATGTACAGGACGGCCGCCCCGCCGGCATCCAGCGCCACGGCCCAGACCGCCGCACTCGGCTGCGGCAGGCCGTAAACCACCACCACCGCCGCGGCACCGGCAATGGCCATGGTCGACAGCACCACCGGCGCCTCCAAGGTCCATGGCACGCACCGCCGCGCGTCCCGCCAAATGAGCGCCGTGTACACGGCATACCCGGCCACCGTCGCCCACGCCGCCCCCAGATACGACCAGTGCGGCACCAGGAGTGCGGTGAGCAGCAGGGAGAGGCCCGCGGCCACGGCCGCGTCTTTGACCATCCAGCCCGTGCGCTCATGCAGCTCCAGGCTCTTCTGGCCCACGCGGGCCAGTCCCCACAGGACCATGGCCGCCAGGATGGGGCCAAACACTACGGCCCCCCCGCGAAAGGCGGGCCCCAGCAGCAGCGTGACCAGGGGCCGGCTGGCCGCCCACACCACCGCGGCCACGCCCAGGGACAGCGTCAGGTAAAACGTGGAGACCGCGGTCAGGCTCTGGGCCATGGCGGCCCGCCCCGCTCCGGCCCACTGCCGCGCGATCACGGGCCAGGCGGCGGTCACCATGGGCATATTCAGCAGGCCCACCGATTGGCTGGCCAGGTTGTAGTTGACGCTGTACACGCCCACCGCCCGCGTACCCGCGAGCCAGGCCAAAATGTACCGGTCTCCGCTGTTCAGCAGGGACATCGCCAGGAACCAGGTGGCGAGCGGTCCGCCATACCGGAGAAATCGGGCGAGCGCCTGCCGCGGGGCGGGTCCCTGCATCATGAGCCGCAGGGGGCGGGGACTCAGCAGGCCGGCGTGGCGTACCACCAGCGGCAGCACGAGCAGCGCCGCCACGGCCGGGCCCAGCACGAGGTACGCGACGTGCGGCCCCGCCCACAGCACGAGTCCCCCGGACACGGCGACGGACAGCACCGCCGCGCCCATGACGGCCGCCGCGTACGGCCGCGGGCGAAAACTGGCGGCCAGCACCGGCAGCAGCGTGGTGCTCAGGGCGGAGCCCAGGACCAGCAGGCCGGCAGCGCCGAACAGCGCGAGCCGGCTGGCTGGTTCCCCCCCCGAGAGCGCCCAGACCGCCAGCCCCAGTGCGACGGCCACCAGAGCTCCGGACGCCGTCGCGGCCGCCAGCGCCGTCATGACCCCCCGATACAACAATTCCTGACCGCGAGCGCGGTATTCGGAGTAGAAGCGACTGGCCGCCTGCCCGGTGGGCTGTCCCAGCACCGTGCTGAGGGGGCCGGTGACCGACACCACCAGGCTAAAAAGCCCGTAGGCTGTGGGCGAGAACACCCGCGTAAACAGGGCCGCTCCCGCCACCGCGCAGAGCGCCGGAACGACGGACGCCGGCAGGTAGCGCAGCACATCGCGCGGCAGGCGCGCCACGTCGCGGCCCGCCCCGGGCGCCCCGGCGGCGCGGCTCACGGGCCCCCCAGCGGGGTCAACGCGATTTTGTGGGCCGTGGGACGCGCAAGAACGCCCGCGTTGGGGTGATCCCAGCGGACGGTGCGGCGCCCCACGGTGATCGTGAATCCGGTGGACCCCGGCCGCCATCCCGGCTGGGCCTGCACCACGAGCGGCGCATCGGGCGCGACCGACGACGGCAGCTGCAGGGTCAGGGTCACGGCGGCGGCACTCGACGGCACCCCCAGATGCACCGGCACCGTCACCGCCCCCCCCACGACGGTGCCCGGCGGCGCGCCCCGCGGGGTGACCGCGACCGGCGACACGAACCCGGTGGCGCGGACCAGTCGGGTGCCGCGCGGCACGACCACCGACACATAGCCCTCGTACGATCCCAACAGCCACGTGTTCTGGGTCGTGACGCGGTGCGGCAGCGTGAGCACGATCCGCACCTGCTCCCGCCGGCCTGCCACCGTGACCTGCACCTCCTGCGTGAGATACAGGTTGTCCTTCAACCCTCCAAAATTTTGGTTCACCAGCATCAGGTAGTTGTCATGCGCCGGCGCCGGCCACAGCGCGCCGTTCCACCCGAATGAGCCGGCCAGCCGCCCGAGCGCCGGCCCGTCGGGCTCCCACAGCACACCCCCCGACTGGACCCCGGCGCCGACGGCGGCCAGCAGGGGGACGCTCGGCACGCCGTGCCGCATCAGGCGCGCGGCCAGCGCATCGACCACCGGGCCCAAAAAGGCCATGCGGGGCACCCCGGGAACCCGCTCGCGCTCGGCCAGCTGCTCCAGCTGCCACGGCGCCGTGGCCGTGGTGAGCACCACGCGCCCTCGCGGCGACGGGACGGCCACCGGACCCGACAGGCCAAACAACCGGGCAATCCACCACGAATTGACCAGCACGACGCCCACCACCGGGGGGGCCTCGGGCACCGACCGATACAGCCGGAGGATGGCCGCGGTACTGGCGGGCCCCCCCAGCCGGTCGTTGGCGTTCAACAAGCTCAGCGTCGATTCGCCAAAGAAATGGTGCAGCAGGGAGCCCGCCGGCACGTGGGCCCTCGCTCGGCGTGACAGCGACACGATGCCACCGCCATAGCGCAGCGTGGCCCGCCCCTGATCCAGGGTCAGCCAGCCGTACGCCACCAAGAGGCCGCCCGTGGCGCGCAGTTCGGCCCCGTCTTGAACAAGCACCAGATAGCGGGCCGGCTGGGGGAACCCCAAGGCGGCGGCGAGCGGCCGACGCGTGGCGGCCAGCCGGGCCACCAGCGGCGCCGCGTGCGCCA